>NZ_BAAANS010000020.1:0-135194 GCF_039529925.1 Kitasatospora saccharophila
CCGCGCCCTGCTCACCGCCCCCGCCCCCACCCGCCCGCACCGCGCCCTGCGCCGCCTCGCCGCCCTCGCCCTGGCCGGCTGCCTCACCGCCACCACCTGCGCCACCGCCGAAGCCGGCCACGACCTCCACCAGGCCGTCGAAACCGCCCAGGGCGACCCCACCCACTGAGAAAGAGCCCTTCAGCAGACGAGCACGCATTCAGGGGACCGGGGAACTGTCGGCAGACGAGCATGCACCACCAGGGGCCCGGGGAACGGCGGGTCGATGCTGCTGACGGCCGGAGCCCATCGAAGTGTCCGTGCTGCTGCGTGTAGTAACAGAACCCGAAGCTGATGCGCGCCACGGCAGTGCACCGTCAGCAGCCACGGCCTCGCCGTTCCCCGAGCCCCTGGGTGCGCCCTCTCGGGAAACAGGAAACCGACCAGTCTGCATCACGCCCCGGAACCCGGACCACTCTTTTTGCCACCCCGGCGTGTTCGCGTCGAACCCCCGTACGCTGGCAGCCTGACCGTGAGACGGGGGGATGGCATGCGGCGGATCGGGGGCGGCGGCCCGCCTCTCGCCCGACCGGCCGGTCGGTATGCTCCGGTCCGGTCGGCCGAGCCGGTGGGGCCGACCGGGCTCCGGCCGGAGATCGGGGACTCCTGGGCGCGGCTGCGCCGTCTCGGGCTGGACCCGGAGCGCGGCGCGGAGAGCCCCCGGCTGTCCCCGGGGGAGCTGGTGGAGGTGCGCCGGGCCACCGGCCTGGAGCAGGTGCTGCCGGCGCTGCGCTCCACCCTGTTCCCGCCCGGCGACACCTCCCCGGTGGTGCTCGCGATGGCCGACCCGAAGGCCCGGATCCTCTGGCGGGACGGCGAGCCCCGGCTGGTGCAGAACGCCGACCGGCTCGGCTTCGAACCGGGCGCGGTCTGGTCGGAGGACGAGGTGGGCACCAACGGCATCGGCCTGGCCGCCCGCACCGCCCGCCCCAGCACGGTGCACTCCGTCGAGCACTACCTGCGCAGCCACCGCACCTGGACCTGCGTGGCCGTCCCGATCCGCGACCCGCGCACCGGGCGGCTGGCGGGCGTGGTCAACCTGAGCAGCCCGGCCACCGACAGCCACCCGTACCTGCGGCAGCTCACCCTGACCGCCGCCCGGCTCGCCGAGACCGAGCTGCGGGCCGGCCACCTGGAGGCGCTGCACCGGCTGCGAACGGTCGCGGTGCCGCTGCTGGCCCGGTTCGGCGGCCCGGCGCTGGTGGTGGACGGCGCGGGCTGGACGGCCGCCGCGACGGGCCTGCCGGGGCCGCCCCGGCTCGCGCTGCCGGACGGCTGGAGCGCCGGCGGCGTGCACTGGGTGCCGACGCTGGGCGAGTGCGCGGTGGAGCCGCTGGCCGACGGCTGGCTGGTGCGTCCGGCCTCGCTGCGCCCGGCCGAGATCGCCGAACGGGCCGAGTCGGCCGTCCTGGAACTGGACCTGCGCCGACCGGACCGGCCCGAACTGCGGGTGCGCGGCAGCGCGGGCGCCTGGTCGCACTCGCCGAGCCCCCGGCACGCCGAACTGCTCCTGCTGCTGGCCCTGCACCGGGACGGCCTGAGCGCCGCCCGGCTCGCCGAGGCGCTGTTCGCCGACCCGGCCCGCACCGTCACCGTCCGGGCCGAGCTCTCCCGGCTGCGCAGGCACCTGGGCGCCCTGCTGGAGGCCCGGCCGTACCGGCTGGCGGCCTGCGCCGAGGTCACCGTGCTCGGCCCGGACGACCCGTACGACCTGCTGCCCGGCGCGGACTCGCCGACCGTGCGGCTGCTGCGGGCGGACCTGGCGCGCGGCCTGCTGCGCCTGCCGGGCCGGCCGGACGGTCAGCCCCCGGCCAGGAGTTCGGCCAACTCCTCGTCGCTGGGCAGCAGTTCGGCGGCGCTGCCGTCCGGCACCAGGGCGTAGGTGCGTTCCAGCCAGGCTTTCACCTGCGGCCGGGAGGCTTCCAGCAGGGCGCTGCCGTGCGGGGAGCCGAGCGCCAGGTGCAGGGTCGCGCCGTGGCAGGGGCAGTGGGCGGGCCACAGCTTGACGTCGCCCTGGCCGCTGAGCGACTCCAGGCCGTCCCGCAGCAGGTCGCGGGAGAAGACCCAGTCCGCTTCGTCGGGACGCCCCAGGTGGAAGGTCAGGCGCACCTCGTGCGGCGCGGCGGCCGCGTACCGGAAACGGGTGCGCACCTCACCGACCAGGTCCTGGTCCAGGGCGATCCGCAACGCCAGCACCTCCTCCACCACCGAGGGGCGCGCGGTGGCTCCGCTCCGCTCGCCGCCCGTGGGGGTGGCGGCGAGCGGCTGGTCGGAAGGGGCGGGCAGCGGGTCGCACGGCATGACGATCTCTCCGGAGCGGCTGGGTACCGCCCCAGCGTGCTCCGGCGCGCGGCGGCACGCAACGGTTGCAGGGGGTTGCACGGGGGCGCGGGGCGGCCGGTGCGGGCCGCCCCGGCCGCCACCGGCGCGCTCCAACTCGCGGGTGCCGCACGGGACTCGATTCCGCCGGTGGGTTTCGTCCGGGATCTGGCGGTCCGTCAGACCGCTGGTAGTCTCGTCCCTCCCGCCCCGTTCGTCCGGGCCCGCCCGGGCCGCGCACGGGGTGCGGCGTCGCGTGCGGTCCTGTACCAGGAAGGGGAGCCCGGTGGCGCTCCGCGAGCACTCCAGGCCCGTACCCGCGGGCCGGTCGGGACGGCACGGCCGCCCCAGGCCCTTCGGCGGGCGGCTGCGGCTGCCCACCATCCGGTTCTCCGGTGCGGCGATGGCGATGTCCACGGTGGTCGGGATCAGCCTGGCCACCACCTGGCTGCTCAACGAGCAGCAACAGCAAGTCGGCCGCCGGGCCGGCGTGACCGTCGGCGGGCCGCCCGCGCCCGGCTCCGACGCCACGCCCGGCGAGGCCGCGCCCACCACCGGACCCGCCCCGGCCACCACCGTGCAGGCCGCCCCGGCGACGGCCGGCGGCACCGGCGCCGGCGCCGCACCCACCCCGTCCGGGAGCCCGCACGGCCCCGACGCGCCCGGCGACGAGGCGCATCCGGCCGCGAGCAGCCCGTCCGCGCCGCCCGTCCGGCCCGCGGCGGCCACCTCGCCCGCCCCCGCCCTGTCCCCGTCCACGTCCCCGGCCGCCGCCGCGACCGCCCCGACGCCCCCGCCCTCCGCGACCGCATCGGCCGCCGCGTCCGCGTCCGCATCGGCCGGGGCGTCGCCGACCGCCGACCCGCACACCCGGCCGATGTCGCTGGCCGCGGCCTCCCCGGCCCCCGGCACCGCCTCCGCCTCCGCCTTCGTCGGTGCCTCCCTCCCGCGCACCCTGCGCGGCGCCGCCCGGACCGACCCGCTCGGCCCCACCGGCACCCGGCACACCCTGCGGCTCGACCTCGACGAGACGATGACGGCCCTCCAGGTCGAGCTCCGGCTCAACCGCCCCACCACCCTCCCCGGCACCGCCCCCGCCACCGACCTCCCCGGCGCGGTCGTCACCATCGCCCTGGAGCGCGACACCCTGGTCTACCGCTTCACCGCCCCGGCCGATCTCCCGCTGCCCCCCGGCAGCTACACCGTCTCCGTCACCGGCGCCCTCCCCCCCCCCCCCCCCGCCCCTCCCGAGACCTGGACCGCCTCCGCCTTCGCCCTCCCCACCACCCGCGCCCTCGCCGCCCGCGGCACCTTCTAGCGGCGGGAAGAGCACCACCAGGGGCTCGGAAGAGCACCACCAGGGGCTCGGAAGAGCACCACCAGGGGCTCGGGGAACGGCGAGCCCCGGTCTGCTGACGGTGCACTGCCGGAGCGCGCATCGGCTTCCGGTTCGGTTACTACACGCAGCAGCACGAACCTTCGACGGGCTCCGGCCGTCAGCAGCATCGACCCGCCGTTCCCCGGGCCCCTGATTTCGCCTCTCGCCGTTCCCCGGGCCCCTGAACGCCCTACCGCCCTTCTCAGCCGAAGGTTCCCTGGATCGCCCGCGTCCGCCGCAGGTCGTCCGTGGAGTCGGCCAGGTTCCGCCGCAGCGCGGGCGTCAGCACCGGGTCGGCGAGGACGGCCTCCGCCGCGGCCACCACCTCGGGGGTGGCCTGGGCGACCGGGAAGAGGACCTGGCCGAGCAGTCGGGTGACGGTGTCGCTGCGGTCGGCGGCCTCGGTGATCCGCTCGAAGAAGCGCAGCGCGTACGCGTTCTGCCGGTCGGGGTCGCCGGAGGCCCAGAAGCCGCGGGCGGTGGCCTCCAGGATCCGGTTGGAGGTCGCGTCGGGGGTGAACAGGAGGTCCCAGGCGCGGGCCTTGGCCGCTTCCCCGGGGCGGGCGGCCAGCGCCCGGGCCGCGCCGAACTCGGCTTCGCTGCCCGGCTCCCGGGCCTCTTCGGCCGCGATCCGGTCCGCGTCGATCTCGCCGAGCGCGGCCAGCCGGGTCAGCCCGGCCCAGCGCAGTTCCGGTCCGACGGTCAGCCCGTCCGGCACTCCCTCGCCCGTCAACCAGCCGCGCAGTTCGGCGAGTTGGTCCTCCCCGCCGCTGCTCTCGACCGCGGCCCGCAGCGCGACCAGCCGGATGCCGTCGCCGCCACCGCCGGCCAGCAGGGCGCGTGCGGTGCGGCTGACGGCGGCCAGGCCCTCCGCGCGGCGGGCGGCGGGCAGGTAGCGGCCGGCCACGTGGAGGCGGGCGAAGGTGAGGACGGTCTCGACGATGCTGTCGGAGGTCTCGGCGGGCAGGTGGCGTTCCATCAGGCCGAGGTACCCGGCGGGGTCGAGTTCGGCGTCCCGGACCAGGTCGCGGGCGTGCTCCCACAGGACGGCCCGGGTGACGTCGTCCGCGAGGGTGGACAGCGACTCGTCGACGATCCGCCAGGAGTCCGCGTCCAGCCGGATCTTGGCCCAGGTGAGGTCGCCGTCGTTGGGGACGACCAGGGTCGCGCCGGCCTCGACCAGGGCGGGGACGGCGACCCGGCGGCCGGGGCCGAGCTCGACGGGGACCCGGCCGACCGGGACGAGCCGGCCGTCCTCGACCCGGTAGCCGCCGACCTCGATCAGGTGCGGGCGGCTGCCCTCGTTGACGACGGTCAGCGCGGTCAGGGTGCCGTCGGCGGCGCGCTCGGTCTCGGCGCGCAGCGTGTCGACGCCGCTGGTGCGCAGCCAGGCGTCCGCCCAGCCGGGCACGTCGCGGCCGCTGCTGGCGCTCAACGCGGCCAGGAAGTCCGGGAGTTCGGCGTTGCCGTAGAGGTGGTCGGCGAAGTAGGCGTTGAGTCCGGCGAAGAAGGCTTCGTCGCCGAGCCAGGCGACGAGCTGGCGCAGCGCGGAGGCGCCCTTGGCGTAGGAGATGCCGTCGAAGTTGACCATCGCCTCGGCGACCGAGCGGGTGCCGTTGCCCGCCACGGGGTGGGTGGAGCCGCGCTGGTCGGCGTCGTAGCCCCAGCCCTTGCGCTGGACGGAGAAGCCGGTCCAGGTGCCGGTGAAGCGGGTGGCCTCGGCGGCGATCCGGTAGCCGAGCATCTCGGCGAACGACTCGTTCAGCCACAGGTCGTCCCACCAGCGCATGGTGACCAGGTCGCCGAACCACATGTGGGCCATCTCGTGGCAGACCACCATGGCGCGGCGCTCCCGCTCGGCGTCGGTGGCCGGGGAGCGGAACAGCATCTCGTCGCGGAAGACCACGCAGCCGGGGTTCTCCATCGCGCCCCAGTTGAACTCGGGGACGAACGCCTGGTGGTACTCGCCGAACGGGTAGCGCTCGTCGAAGAGTTGGTGCAGCCGGTCCAGCGAGGCGGCCGTCACCTCGAACAACTCGGCCGCCTCGCGGTCGAGTTCGGCGGCCAGCGAGCGGCGGGCGTGCAGGCCGAGCGGGATGCCGTCGTGCTCGCCGTGCACCGAGTGCAGCGGGCCGCCGACCACCGTGAACAGGTAGGTGGAGATCGGCTTGGTCGGGGCGAACTCCCAACTCCCGTCCTCGCCACGGACCTTGGCGCCGTTGCCGACCACGGTCCAGTCCGCGGGGGCGGTGACGGCCAGCGTGATCGGCGCCTTCAGGTCGGGCTGGTCGAAGCAGGCGAACACCTTGGCCGCCAGGTCGGGCCCGCAGGTGGCGTAGACGTACACGCCGCCGTCGGCCGGGTCGGTGTAGCGGTGCAGGCCCTCGCCGGTGCGCGAGTAGCGCATCTCGGCCTCGACCAGCAGTTCGTTCTCCGCGCGCAGGCCGGGCAGCGCGAGCCGGTTGCCGTCCAGGGCGGCGGGGTCCAGCGGCTTCCCGTTCAGGACGGCGCGCCGCAGGACGGCGGGGTCGACGTCGACGAAGCTGTCGGCGCCGGGTTCGCCGCACCGGAACCGGATCACGGTGGTGCTGACGAACCGGTCCGGGCCGACGGTGAGGTCGAGGTCGAGGCGGTAGCCGTCGACCTCCAGCAGGCGGGCACGGACAGTTGCTTCGGAGCGTTGTAGTGCTGGCATGTCCGCATGCTCG
This sequence comes from Kitasatospora saccharophila, assembly GCF_039529925.1. Taxonomy (NCBI): domain Bacteria; kingdom Bacillati; phylum Actinomycetota; class Actinomycetes; order Kitasatosporales; family Streptomycetaceae; genus Kitasatospora; species Kitasatospora saccharophila. The sequence goes on from NZ_BAAANS010000020.1 coordinate 6,445, forward strand.
CCGAGGCCGCCCCGGCCGGGCAAGCGGACGGGCGTCCGATTCGCTCGCGGCGTACCCCGGCGGGCGGGGCGGTTTGGTTAGGCTGGTGGAGGCGGCGATTCGAGGAGGAACACGTGACGGCTGTTCTGGCGCAGGGCGGCAACGCCCCCCTGGGGTCGGCCCGGGTCGTGATCGAGGTCACCGCACCCAAGCGGCTGGACGTGTCGGGGCTGCTGCTGACCGCCGCCGGCAAGGTCCGTTCGGATGCCGACTTCGTCTTCTTCAACGCCCCGCAGGGCCCCGGCGTCACGCACCGCCCGGCGGGCGGCGGCTCCCCCGACGCGATCGCGGTGGACACCGCGGCCGTGCCCGGCGAGATCACCCGGATCGTGGTGACCGCCTCGCTCGACGACCAGCGGGCCACCTTCGCCGGCACCGAGCCCACCGCGACGCTCCGGGACGCCGACACCGGCCGCGAACTGTTCACCTTCACCCCGCCCCGGCTGTCCCGCGAGACCGCCCTGGTCGTCGTCGAGGTCTACCGGCGCGGCACCGAGTGGAAGGTCCGCGCCGTGGGCCAGGGGTACGCCGACGGGCTGGCCGGCATCGCCACCGACTTCGGCGTCTCGGTCGAGGAGCGCACCCCGGCGGCCGCCGCGGCCACCGCCCCGGAGGCCCCGCCCGTCCCGCCCGCCGCCCCGCAGGCCCCCGGCACCGCACCGCGCGGTGCCGCGACGCCGCCGCCCCAGGCGCCCGGCACCCCGCCCCCCATGCCGTCCGGCTCGCCCGCCGTCGGGAAGATCACCCTCGACAAGGGCCGGGTCAACCTGGTCAAGGGCGGCTCGGTCTCGCTGGAGAAGGGCGGGAAGCCGTTCCTCTCCTCGGTCCGGATGGGCCTGGGCTGGGAGCCCGCCGGCCACGGCCGCAGCATCGACCTCGACGCGTCCGTGATCGCCTTCGACGCCCAGCGCGAGAAGATCGACACCGCCTGGTTCATGAAGCTCTCCATCTTCAACGGCGCGATCGCCCACTCCGGCGACAACCTCACCGGCAAGGGCGGCGGCGACGACGAGGCGATCACCGTCCACCTGGCCGGCCTGCCCCCCGAGGTCTGCGGCCTGGTCTTCGTGGTGAACTCCTTCTCCGGGCAGAAGTTCACCGACATCAAGAACGCCTACTGCCGCCTGGTCGACACCGCCACCGACCAGGAACTCGTCCGCTTCGACCTGGCCCAGTCCGAGCCGCACACCGGCGTCGCCATGTGCAAGCTCGTCCGCCAGTTCTCCGGCGAGTGGGTGATGACCGCCCTCGGCGAGTACGTCAACGCCAAGACCGCCCGCAGCATGGTCAAGCCCGCTGCCGCGATGCTCTGACGTGCCCCCGGACGACCGCCACCGCTTCCACGTCCGCCTCCGGCCGCCCACCGCCCCGGCCGCGCCGGAGGCACTCGACCCGCTCGACGAACCGCCGTACGACTACCCCACCCTCGCGCTGATCGGCTGCGCCGACCTCGCCGCCACCGACGCGACCGCCGAGGCGGGCGGCTTCGGCGCGCCCTGGCACTTCGACGTCTCCTACGACCTCTCCGCGTTCCTGGAAGAGCTCGACCAGTTGCTGACCGCCTTCCACGACCGCACCCCGCACACCCTGGACCTCTACCCCCAGGGCCTGGAACGCACCCTGGCCTTCGCCTTCCCCACCCCCGACCTGGTCACCGTCCACTGCGCCTCCCGCACCGACTGGACGCCCTCCCCCAGCACCGAACACCACCCGTACGACCAGCTGCACACCCAACTGACCACCCTCGCCCACCAGTTCGCCACCGCCCTGGAAACCTCGGGCTCCCGCACCGCCCCCCACTCCACCTTCCCCGCCTGGCGCGCCGGACGCTTCGCCCCCACCCCCGTCACCTACGCGCCCCCGGACGACCTCCCCCGCCTCCTCGCCGCCCGCGCCCCCACCCGCCACCACCACGTCGACACCACCGCCGTCAGCTCCCTCGACGACCTCTACGACGCCATCAGCCGCACCCTCCCCCTCGATCCGCCGCTGCACGGCCACGTCCGGAGCTGGGACGCCCTGGACGACTCCCTCTCCGGCGGCCTGCACGAGGCCCCCGACCGCACCCCCCTGATCACCTTCACCGACCTGACCACCCTCACCACCGGCGAACTCCGCTTCCTCCACGACGAGTTCACCTCACTCGCCGAAACCCTCGCCGACCCCGCCCTCACCCAGAACCGCCCCACCCACGTCCAGTTCCTCATCGGCCGCACCGACACCTGAACAAGCACCATCAGGGGCCCGGGGAACGGCGGGGCCGAGCCGCCGAGGGCCGGAGCCCATCGAAGGTCCGTCCTGCTGCGCGCTTTTCCACCACAGCACCCCCCCACTTCCCGCTAGCGTTCCCCGTGCCCGCCACTGCGCCCCCATCGAGCAGCGAGCCGATCCGGAACGTCGGCCGCGCGGGCTCAGGCGCCGGTGGGGACGTCGACGCCGAAGCCCGCGACGGCGAGCCGGAAGGCGCGGTCCGCCTGCGGCGCCGGGTCGCTGTAGTGCTCGGTGGCCAGGGCGATTCCGACGATCAGGACGAGCAGGTCGTCGACGGTGAGGTCCGGCCGGACGGTCCGGTCGTCGACGGCCTTGCGCAGCAGCAGGGCACCGGCCGCGCCGATGGCCGGCGCGCAGGAGTCCTGGTCGGCCTCGTCCTGGAGCGACTGCTCCTGGAGGGGCTGGTAGGAGAGGACGTCCGCCAGGCCGCGGGCGGCGAGTGAGTAGGCGAGCAGTTCGCGCAGCCATTCCACCAGCGCGGCGCGGCTGTCGAGCTCGTCGCGGAGCGCGTGCGCGCGCTCGCACAGGTCGTGGACGCGCTGCTTGAAGACGGCTTCGAGCAGGGCCCGGCGGGTGGGAAAGTGGCGCCTCACGGTGGCCGATCCGACGCCCGCGACGCGGGCGATCCGTTCCAGGGACGCCTGGGCCCCCTGGGCCGCCACCTCGGCCTCGGCCACGGCCAGGATGTGCGCGCGGTTGCGGCGGGCGTCCGAGCGCTGGCCGGTCATGGTCTCTCCAACGTTGATTAGTGGCGGGCCCCGCCGTATCGTAGCGAACGCAAAACGGCGGGCCCCGCCGTTTTCAGTGTGCACGACTGGCCCAGGAGATGGACACATGACCACCGCCGCCATGCCGGTTCTCGTCACCGGCGCCACCGGCCGCCAGGGCGGCGCCGTCGCCCGCGCCCTGCTCGCACGGGGGATACCGGTGCGCGCCCTGGTGCGCGACCCGGACGCGCCGCGCGCACGGGCCGTCGAAGGGCTCGGCGCCGTCCTGTCCGTGGGCGATCTCACCGAACCCGCGACCCTCACCGCCGCGGTGGACGGCGTGCGGGCGGTCTTCTCCGTGCAGATGCCCGCGTACACCGGGCAGGGGTTCGACTTCGCCGGCGAGGTCGACCAGGCCGACAACCTGATGACGGCCGCGCGGGCCGCCGGCGTGGAGCAGTTCGTCCAGTCCTCCACCAGCGGCGTCGGACAGCACGTCGAGGCCCCGGGCTGGAGCGAAGGACGGTGGGCGGCGCTGGAGGCCCCGCTCGGCACGAAGGCCGCGATCCAGGACCGGCTGCGCGAACTCGACTTCCCCTACTGGACGTTGCTCAAGCCGTCGTTCTTCATGGAGAACTTCGAGCCGTCCATGCGGTTCTACTTCCCCCGCGGCGTCGAGGGGGGCCTGGTCACCGTCGTCAAACCGGGCACGCACCTCGCGCTCGTGGCGGCGCAGGACGTGGGCCGGGCCGTGGCGGCCGCCGTGTCCGCCCCCGCCGAGTTCCACCGGGTGGAGCTGGAACTCGCCGGCGACTACCTGACCATGACCGAGATCGCCGAGGTCCTCTCCCGCGCCACGGGCGTCCCGCTGACGGCCCCGGACATGACCGAGGAGCAGGCCCGCGCCGCCGGGATGGGCGACATGGGCGCCACCCACGCGTTCATGGAGGCGTTCGGCCAGCCGGCCCGCCCGCGGTTCGCCCGCGCGCTGGGCATCGACCTGACCGGCTTCGAGCAGTGGGCGCGCGAACACCTGCGGCCCGCCGCCTGAGCCGCGCCACGGTACGGCCGGGGGCCCGCGGCGCGAAGCCACGGGCCCTCGGGCGACAGCGGACGGCGGCTCAGCCCCGGGTGGCCATCGCGCGCAGGAAGAAGGTCAGGTTGGCGGGGCGCTCCGCGAGGCGGCGCATGAAGTAGCCGTACCACTCCTGGCCGTAGGGGAGGTAGACCCGCATGGTGTTGCCGGCCTCGGCGAGGCGGAGCTGCTCCTCGGGGCGGATGCCGTAGAGCATCTGGTACTCGAAGGAGGTGGCGTCGCGCTTGTTCCACTCGGCGAGCTGGCCGGCGATCTTGATCATGTTGGGGTCGTGCGAGGCCACCATGGGGTAGCCCTCGCCGGCCATCAGGACCTTGAGCGCGCGGACGTACGCGAGGTCGACGTCCCGCTTGCCCTGGAAGGCGACCGACTCGGGCTCCTTGTAGGCGCCCTTGCAGATGCGCACCCGGGAGCCCTCGTGGGCGAGGTCGCGGCAGTCGGCCTCGGTGCGGCGCAGGTACGCCTGGAGGACGACGCCGAGCCAGGGGAAGTCGGCGCGCAGTTCGCGGGCGATGGCCAGGGTGGAGTCGGTGGTGGTGTGGTCCTCCATGTCGAGGGTCACCGTGGTGCCGGCGGCGGCGGCCGCTTCGCAGATCCGGCGGGCGTTCTCCAGGGCGATCTTCTCGCCGTCCACCGGGAGGAACTGGCCGACCGCGGAGAGCTTGACGGAGACCTCGGCGTCGGCGGCGAGGCCGGTCTCCTCGAGCGCGGTGAGCAGGTGCTCGTAGGCGAGGGCGGTGCCGGCGGCCTGCTCGGCGTCCTTGGTGTCCTCGCCGAGGTGGTCGAGGGTGACCTTGCGGCTGCTGGCGACCAGCTTCTCGGTGGCGGCCACGCCCTGGTCGAGCCGGTCGCCGGCGACGAAGCGCTCGACGATCGCGTGGGTGGGCGGGAACTTCTCGACCATGGTGCGCACCTGCGGGGAGCGCGAGGCGGCGAGGAGGGCGGAACGGAGCATCGTGGACTCCCGGCGAAGCGGATCAGCTGGTGGAGAAGAGCGGGGGACGGCCGGCCGGGGGTGGTGGCCGGCCGTCGAGGGGGCCTGGTCAGCCCATGTGCGGGTAGCGGTAGTCCGTCGGCGGGACGAACGTCTCCTTGATGGAGCGGGTGGACGTCCAGCGCGTCAGGTTCTGCTTGGCGCCGGCCTTGTCGTTGGTGCCGGAGGCCCGGCCGCCGCCGAAGGGCTGCTGGCCGACGACGGCGCCGGTCGGCTTGTCGTTGATGTAGAAGTTGCCGGCCGCGTTGCGCAGGACGCGCATCGCGTGCTCGACGGCCTCGCGGTCCTGGGCGATGATCGAGCCGGTCAGGCCGTACGCGGAGACCGACTCCATCTGGGCGAGCATCGCGTCGTAGTCCTCGTCGGCGTAGACGTGCACGGCGAGGATCGGGCCGAAGTACTCGTCGCGGAAGTACTCGGCGGCCGGGTCCTGGCAGACCAGCACGGTCGGGCGGACGAAGTAGCCGACCGAGTCGTCGTACGTGCCGCCGGCCAGCACCTCGACCTGCGGGTCGGCCTTGGCGCGGTCGATCGCGGCCTTGTTCTTGGCGAAGGAGCGCTCGTCGATGACGGCGCCCATGAAGTTGGCGAGGTCGCTGACGTCGCCCATGGTGAGCCACTCGACCTCGTCGCGGAAGTCGTCCTTGATCTCGGCCCAGAGCGAGGCCGGGACGTAGGCGCGGGACAGCGCCGAGCACTTCTGGCCCTGGAACTCGAAGGCGCCGCGGGTCATCGCGGTCTTCAGCACGGCCGGGTCGGCGGACGGGTGGGCGACCAGGAAGTCCTTGCCGCCGGTCTCGCCGACGATCCGCGGGTAGGTGCGGTAGCCGGCGATGTTCTCGCCGACGGTGCGCCACAGGTGCTGGAAGGTGGCGGTGGAGCCGGTGAAGTGGATGCCGGCCAGCGCGGGGTGCTTGAGCGCGACCTCGGAGACGGCCAGGCCGTCACCGGTGACCATGTTGATGACGCCCTTGGGCAGGCCGGCGGCCTCCAGCAGCTGCATCAGGTAGTGCGCGGCGAACTGCTGGGTGGGGGACGGCTTCCAGATCACCACGTTGCCCATCAGCGCGGGCGCGGTCGGCAGGTTGCCGGCGATCGCGGTGAAGTTGAACGGGGTGATCGCGTAGACGAAGCCCTCCAGCGGGCGGTGGTCGGTGCGGTTCCACACGCCGTCCGAGGAGACCGGCTGCTCGGCGAGGATCTGCCGGGCGAAGTGCACGTTGAAGCGCAGGAAGTCGACCAGCTCGCAGGGGGTGTCGATCTCCGCCTGCTGGGCGGTCTTCGACTGGCCGAGCATGGTGGCCGCGGCGAGGGTCTCCCGCCACGGCCCGGCCAGCAGGTCCGCGGCGCGCAGGAAGATCGCGGCGCGGGAGTCGAAGGAGAGCGCCTGCCAGGCCGGCGCGGCGGCCAGCGCGGTGTCGATGGCTTCGCGCGCGTCGTCCTGGGTCGCGTTGCGCAGCGTGCCGAGTCGGGCAGCGTGGTTGTGCGGCTGCACGACGTGGATCTCGGAGCCACCGCCGAGACGGTGCTCCCCGTTGATCGTCATGGTGAGCTGGATCGGCCCCTGGCCGCCCAGCTCCTTCAGCTTGTCCTCCAGCCGGGCCCGTTCGGGGCTGCCGGGGGCGTAGCTGTGGACCGGCTCGTTCACCGGCGCGGGGACCTGGGTCACAGCATCCATGGCGCGCACGCTCTCCTTCTCGTCATGGGGGCCGGTGGGGGTCGCACACCGGCCATGAAGAAACGCTATTCCCCGCTCCTGCCCACTTGTGTTGGCCGCACCGCCAAATTCCCCCGCTCGCCGTTGTCCGCCCGGACGAACAGCGTCACGCCCCGGTCACGGCGACCGTTTCCTGTCCGGCTGGCTAAACTCGGCTCCCAGATCTTGTCCGTCCGCACGAACGCCCCACGGAGGGCCCCGATGACCGGCCTCCCGCTGCGCCAACTGCTGATGTCGCTCGGCGAACCCCTGGTGGAGCTCCAGGCCGCGCCCGCCGGGCTGGACGTCCCGGTGCGGCACGTGTCGATCCTCGACCCGGAGGACCCGCCGACCGCCGCGCCGGGCGAACTCGTGCTGGCCATCGGCGCCCGCGGCCGGGCCGCGCTGCCCGCGCTGCGCGCCGCCGGACGGGCCCGGGCCGCCGCCGTCGCGGTGAAGCTGGACGGCCCGGGGCAGGCGGACGCGCTGCGCGAGGCCGCCACCGAGGCGGGCGTGGCGCTGCTGTCGGTGCGCCGGGAGACCCGCTGGGAACACCTCGACTCGCTGGCCCGCACCCTGCTGTCCGGCGCGGAGGACCCCGACGGCGCCGACGGCCCCGGGCCCGGCGGGCCCGCCAGCGGCGACCTGTTCTCGCTGGCCCAGACGGTGGCCGTGCTCACCGGCGGCATCGTCTCGATCGAGGACACCTCCAGCCGGGTGCTGGCCTACTCGCGCACCTCGGAGACCGACGAGGTGGACGACCTGCGCCGGCTGTCCATCCTGGGCCGGCAGGGCCCGGAGCCGTACCTGGCCAAGCTCCGCGAGTGGGGCGTCTTCTCGCACCTGCGCGGCTCGGAGGGGGCGATCGAGATCGCCGCCCACCCGGAGCTGGGGATCCGCCGCCGGCTGGCCATCGCTATCCGCTCCGGCGCGCAGCCGCTCGGGACGATCTGGGTGCAGGAGGGTTCGCGTCCGCTGGCCGGGACGGCCGAACAGGCGCTGGTCGGCGCCGCCCGGGTCGCGGCCGCTCAACTGGTGCGCCGGAGAAGGGAGTTGTCGGCCGACACCCGGCTCACCCAGACCCTGCTGACCGGCCTGCTGGAGGGCTCCACCGGCCCGCAGTCACTGGCCACCCACCTCGGCCTGGACCTGCGCCGCCCGGCCACCGTGCTGGCCTACGCCCCGGCCGCCACCGACGGCCGGGACGCCGAGCTCTCCCGGGACGAGGTGACCGGCCTGATCTCGGTGCACACCGCCGCCCGGCACCGCGGCGCCCTGCTCGCCCCGGTCGACTCCCGGGTCTACGTCCTGCTCCCCGAACTGCCGCCGAACCTGCCGCCCGGCACCCTGCGCGACTGGACGCAGGAGACCGTGGACGCGGCCCGCGACCACCTCTCCATCCCGCTGCGGGCCGCGATCGGCCCGACCGTCCCCGGCCTGGCGGACGTCCCCGCCTCCCGCGCCCAGGCCGACCGGATCCTCGACGCGATGGGCCGCGGCGGGGTCGTCCCGGACGTCGCCGCGCTCCAGGACGTGCAGGCCGAGGTGCTGGTCTCCGAGGTGCTCGCCCTGCTCCAGGACCGCCCCGAGCTCCGCGACCCCCGGCTCACCGCCCTCACCGCCTACGACGCCCGCCACCACACCCGCCTCGCCGAGTCCGTCCTGGCCTACCTGGACGCCCTCGGCGAGGTCCGCACCGCCGCGGACGCCCTGCACATCCACCCCAACACCCTGCGCTACCGCGTCCGGAGGGCGGAGCAACTCACCGGCCTCGACCTGGCCCAGCCCCGGCAACGCCTGCTGGCCATGCTCCAACTCAGGCTCCCCGACTGAGCCCCGCTCCCCGACGGCAAGGTCCGCCCACGGGGAGCAGGACCCTCCCCGGGCGGACCGTCCGTTCAACGCGGCGTCACATCCGGTGCCAGGGACCCGTGATCGCCAGCATGATGCCCGGCTCCTGGATGTTCGCGAACAGCGTCCGCCCGTCGTGCGAGAAGGTCACGCCGGTGAACTCGCTGTACTCCGGCGCCTCGGCGGTCCCGTTGTTGAGCTCGTTGCGCGCCAGCGCGTACGTCCGGCCGTCGGTGGTGGTGCCGAACAGGTGCTGCAGGCCGTTGCCGTCCTCGGCGATGATCAGGCCGCCGTGGGGCGAGACGGTGATGTTGTCGGGGCCGTCGAAGTTGCCCTGGTCGGCCCAGACGTCGTTGTTGACGCCGAGGATGACCTTCAGGGTCAGCGTGCGCCGGACGGGGTTGTAGAACCAGACCTGGCCGTCGTGCTGCAGCGGCGACTCCTCGCGGGCGAACGAGGAGACGAAGTAGATGCCGTTGTCGCCCCACCACATGCCTTCGAGCTTGCGGGCCCGGGTGATCTCGCCGTCCTTGAACTGCTTGCGGATCGAGGTGGTGCGGGCGTCGCGGTCCTGGACCTTGACCCAGTCGGCGCCGTACGTGGTGCCGGGCTTGGTGGCCCGGGACAGGTCGTCGACCAGCTTGCCCTGGGAGTCGAACGCCTTCAGCGCCTCGAAGCCGCCCGCGTCGGCGGCCAGGGTGCGCAGCCTGCCCTTGCCGTGCTTGAAGCCGGCCGGCGGGGTCCAGCGGTAGAGCAGGCCGTTGGGCTTGGACGCGTCCTCGGTCAGGTAGGCGTGGCCGCGCTTCTCGTCGATGACGACGGCCTCGTGCGCGAACCGGCCGAACGCCTTGATCGGCTGCGGGTTCCGGTTGGCGTCCTGGTCGTGCGGGTCGACCTCGAAGACGTAGCCGTGGTCCTTGGTGAAGCCGTTGGTGCCGGCCTTGTCCTCGGTCTCCTCGCAGGTCAGCCAGGTGCCCCACGGGGTGGCGCCACCGGCGCAGTTGGTGGCGGTGCCGGCGATGCCGACCCACTCGCGGACCTGGCGCCCGCCGTGCCCGTGGCCCTTGCCGTTGCCGTGGCCGGAGACCTCGACGACGGTGCAGCCGCCGGCCGCGGCCGGGTCGTAGACGTGGCCCTCCAGCAGCGGCACCGGGTGCGCCCAGTTGGCCCGCGGTCCGGCCAGCTCGTGGTTGTTGACCAGCAGGGTCGCGCCGTGGCGGCCCTCGAACGCGGCGGTGCCGTCGTGGTTGCTGGGGGTGGTCTCGCCGGTGACCAGGGTGGTCTTGCCGGAGTGCGTGACGACCTCGTACGAGAAGCCCTTCGGCAGTGCCAGCAGGCCCTTCGGGTCGGAGACCAGCTCGCCGTAGCCGACCGCGGTGTGGCCGCCCTTGGCGACGGCGGCGTCACCGCCCGCGGGGGCGGCGATCGCGCCCGGCGCGGTGGCCAGCACCTCGGCACTGCCGGCGATCAGGACACCCGCCCCGAGCACGGTCGAACGGTTCACGAAGTCCCGGCGGGACAGCGACATGGTGGTCACTCCTGGAGGAGAGGGTGAGCTTCGGTGACCGACAGATTCCGGGCCGCACGTGAACCGCGCGTGAATCCGATGCAGCGTCAGCGTGCCGATTTACCGACCATAGGAACTCCGATGACCGCACCTTTACCGAAACGCCGAGCCCACCGCCCCCGTCCCACCGCCCCGGCCCCGCCGGCGCGACCCCGCCGCCCGCCCTACCGGCGCGGCCGGTGCGCCCTACCGGCGCAGTCGGTGCTCGGTCCGCTCGACCCGCCACTGCTCCCAGGCGGTCAGCCAGGCGTCCTCGGTCCCCGAGGGCAGTTCGGGCGTGCCGCCCGCCCACAGCCGCTCCCACGCCCGCTGCGCGGGCAGGCTCGGCACCTCGCTGGCGAACGCCGTGAACCGGACGACCTCCTCCACCGCCGCCGCGCCCTCCGCGGTGCCGCTCACCCAGTCCGCGTGGTGGGCCAGCCGGCTCAGGTGGTTGACCATCGAGGTGACCGCCTCGTCCGCCTCCTCGCGGGTCTCCGAGGCCAGCCGCATCTGCTGCCGCACCACCGTCTCCCAGCGCACCTGCCGGTCCTCGCCGCGCAGGTGGCGCGGCAGCCGGGCCGAGCGCCCGGCCCGCAGCCGGGCGACCACCGCCACCGAGCGGGCGATGGCCTGCGCCACCAGTTCGTGGTGGGCGCGCAGGCCCAGTTCGGCGGGTTCCGGCTCCGGTTCGGCGCCCCGGCGGCCCGCCTGCAGCGCGGCGACCTGCCGCAGCATCGCGGTCCGGCCGACGACGTACCGCTCGAAGTCGGAGATCCGGCGCAGTTCCACCGACCCCGGCAGGACGCCGCGCCCGGTGACCGTCACCGTCGTCCCGGCCACCCGGAACCGGCCCGCCCACACCGTGCCGTGGCCGGTGCCCGCCCGCGAGTCCTCGTGGACCTGCACCGCGTGCGGCTCGCCGTCCACGGTGATCCACTCGCGCAGCGCCCGGACCCGGCCGGCGGCGTCGCCCTCGTCCACGCCCAGGTGCTCGTAGACCCGGTCGCGCTCCTCCTCCACCACGTCCTCCAGGTCGGGCAGCGGACCGGAGAACTCGGCCCCGGCCCGGTGCGTGCGCACCGTGACGTACGGGCCCTGCGACGAGCTCCAGTCACCCGACCGGGTCTCCACCGACTCCAGTTCGCCGTCGCGGACCTCGTACGAGGCGAGCACGTCCCACCCGGGCACCCCGCCCGCCGCGTGCACCCACCCGAAGACCGGGAACCCCGCGCCCGCCAGCACCTCCCGGCCGGACGCCTCCTGGTCCGAGTACACCGTTTCGAGGTCCCGGGCCCCGTCCGTGCGCTGCCACTTCATCCCTCGCCGCACCCCCGGCCGCTCGCCACTCCAACGCCGCCTTACCTTACGGCCCAACGAACCTGTCGAGCCATCAGGTGAACGGGGAGGGGTTGCGAAGACCCCGGGGTCCCGCCGGGGTCGCGCCCCCGCGGCGCACCGCCCGCCCGCCGCGCCCCGCGCGCCCGCACGGCCCGCGGGCCCACCGCCCGCTAGGCGCTCTGTGCGCGCAGCGACCGCGCCTTGACCGCCGCCCGGCGGGCCTCCTTGGCCACCTTGCGGTCCAGGTGCAGTTCGCCGACGGCCTCCAGCACCTCCACCGTCATGGGGTGCGGCACCCGCCAGACCTCGCCGAAGTAGCTGGCCGGGTTGTCGGTCACCGGCAGGTCGGCGACGAGCGCCTGCAGCCGGCCGCCCTCGCCCGCGGTGATCAGCATGACGGCGGCCATCGAGTCGATCACCCGCCAGAGCGCGACCTCCCGCTCGGCGGCCGCGACGTCCGCGCCGCGGGCCCGCAGCCACTCGCGGGCCAGCCCGCCCAGCTCGGGGTCGTCGACGACCTCGGTGACCGCCGGCGCGGCGTCCTGGCCGATCTCGCCGAGGCCGAGCGCGCAGTAGTAGCGGCGGACGGGCGACTGCACGTCCCGCCCGCGGGCGCCGGCCAGCAGTTCGCGGGCGGCGTCCAGCGGGGCGCGGGCGGCCACCCAGTTCTTGAGCTCGGGTTCGGCGAACAGCTGCCCGTTCTCGGCGAGGGCGCGCAGCAGCCCGGGCCCGTCCTGGTCGGCGAGGTCGCCGATCAGCGGGGCGTCGTAGCCGTCGGCGAGCAGCCACTCGCGCACCGCGTACTGGCCGAGCGGGGTGAGCCGGACGGTGCCGAAGCGGGCGGCGTCCTCCTCGGTGAGCGGCCGGTCGGTGTCCACCGGCTCGGCGGCCTCCCCGTCCTCGGTCCCCTCCTCGAACAGGTCGGGGTCGATCGGCCGGTGCTCGACCAGGCCGAGTTCGGCGAGGTCGCCGAGCATCGGGTCGAGGACGACCATCAGGTCGGTGATCTCGCCGAGCATCTCCTCGTCCGGCTCCTGCCCGTCCGGGACGACCAGCAGCGCGGCCAGCACGCCCAGCGGGACGGTCTCGGCGCCGGGCTCGGCGAACGCGGTGGTCTCGTACAGCACGTGCAGCGCCTCGTCGAGGATCTCGGCGGCCTGCTCACGGGCGTCCTCGACCTCCGCCAGGCCGTCGGAGTCGTCGCTCTCGCTGCCCTCGACCACCTCGGGGTCGACCGACTCGGCCTCGGCGGCCAGCTCGCGCACCAGCTCGGCGGCCTCGAACCACAGCCCCAGGACGGCGGCGGGCTCGCCCGCCTCGACGGCCGCCAGGTCGGGGCCGGGGATGGCGACGTGCGCCCCCTCGTCGGTGGTGCCGGTCTCGACCAGGTCGAGGTCGCAGGCCAGCGCCCAGGCCCGCATCGCCTCGACCACCTCGTCCTCGTCCGGGTCCTCGGCGCCGAGCATCCGGGCCGCCCGGACCCGGTCCTCCTCGCCGAGGTCGCCGTGCTCGTCGACGGGCCGGTGCGGGGCGACCCAGCGGGCCAGCGCGACCACCCGGGCGATCAGCGGGACGGCGAGCGCGGCGGCCGCCAGCTCGGCGTCCGACGGGAGGTCGATCGGCGGGATCAGGACGGCCGTGTCGTCGGGGTCCTCGTCGCCGCTCTGCGCGCCGTACAGGTCGGCGAGGTCGTAGTCGGCGGGCAGCAGACCTTCGGCCTCGGAGGGCTGCTGGTCAGGGGTGTTACGGCTACGTCCGGCCATCGCGCGCGCTCTCCCGGGTGGGTCGCAGGGCACCGCCGTCCGGTGGGCGGCCCGCCCGGGGGCGGCGGACGCGGGGAGCGGCGGAGCGGGCCGGTGCGTGTCGGCCCGTCAACCCAGCGTATCGGCCGCCCGGACCGAACGCCTGAGCTGCGGTGCCGTCCGCCCGAACGAGTGGGGCGGTGCGTCCGAACGAGTGCCCGCGGACCCGTATCCTTCGGTGGGCGACGCGCACCACCCCCGCGCGCACGCCCCCGGAACCGGAGCGACGGCGCTCCGGCTCCACGTACCACGTGCACACCCGCACCGTCCGGGCCGCGCCGCCACACCCTGGCCCGGCGATGCCCCGCGGCGCCTCGCCACAGGAGACCCCTGCCGTGACGGACCTCTCCTCCGCCGGCCCCGGCCTGAGCACCGCTCAGTACGCCGGCCGCCGACTGTCGGAGGCCCTGCTCCCACTGGAACTCGCGCCCCGCAAGCAGCTCCAGCTCGCCGCGATCAGCCGCTGGAACGCGCTGCGCGGCATCCGGGTCGGCCTGGTGGCCGCCGCCCTGCTGCTGATGCTGATCGGCGCGAACCTCGCCACCCCGCTCTACCCGGTGCTCCAGCAGCGCCTCGGCCTGAGCCCGCTGGACACCACGGTCCTGTTCACCGTCTACGTGTTCGCGCTCGTCCCGGTGCTCGCCGCGGTCGGCCACTGGTCCGACCACCTCGGGCGGCGCGCCCTGATCCTGCCCGCGGTCGCCCTGGCCGCCGCCGGGGACGCGGTGTTCGCCACCGCCGGGTCGTTCTGGCAGCTGGCCGCCGGCCGGGCCGTCCAGGGCGTCGCGGTCGGCCTCTCCACCGGCGCGGCCGGCGCCGCCCTCGGCGACCTGCTGCCGGACCGCCCCACCCTGGCCGCCAAACTCACCCTGGCCTGCTCGGCGGGCGGCGTCGCGCTCGGCCCGCTGGTCGGCGCCGCGCTCACCGACGACGCGAAGCCGCTGCTCGGCCCGTTCCTACCGCACGCCGTCGCCCTGCTCGCGCTCTGCGTGCCGCTCGCCCTGCTGCACCCCCGGATGCCCGGCCCGCACCGGCCCCCGGCCTCCCCGCCGCGCGTCACCACCCCCACCCACCTGCGGCCCAAGCGGCTGCGGCTGCCCCGCACCGGCCGCCGCGAGTTCCTGCTCGCCGCCGGCGCCGGCTTCCTCTCGTACGCGGTCTTCGGCGTCTACCTGGCGCTCGCCCCCGCGTTCTCCGCCACCCTGCTGCACACCCGCTCCCCGATGGCCGGCGCGGCCGTCGCCGCCCTGCTGCTCGGCTCCTCCGCCGCCGTCCAGCTCCTCGTCCCGCCGACCTCCGACCGGGTGGTGGTCGCCGCCGGCCTCACCGGCCTGGCCGCCGGCCTCGGCCTGCTCACCCTGGCCGCCGCCACCGGCACCCCCGCCCTGCTCTTCGTCGGCAGCGTGCTGGCCGGCGCCTGCCAGGGCATCGCCTTCCGCTCCCTGTTCACCACCGCCGTCGCCGCCCTCGACCCGGCCCGCCGCGGCAGCGAACTCTCCGCCCTCTGGGTGATCGTCTACCTGGGCTCCTCCGCCCCGATCATCGCCGTCGGCGCCCTGGTCCGCGCCTACGGCCTCCTCCCCGCCGTCACCGCCTTCGCCCTCACCGCCGCCACCGCCGCCCTCGCCCTGGCCGCCACCGTGCTGCGCCGCCCCCACTGACCCGACCCGACGGGCCCGGCCCCCACCGGGGCGCTCCGCCCGTTCACCCGTCAGTGGCGGAATCCGCGTTGACGCCCTTCCGGGCCGCGGCCGTCGGCGACGGGACCGCAGGACGCCCGGGCACCGGCTCTCCCGGCCGCCCCAGCCCCAGCGCGCCCCCACCGCGTGCTGGGGCACCAGGAGCAGGCCCAGCACGGAGTCGGCGACCTCCAGCGCCTCGCCACCGCCCACGCCCGGGACGCCACCGGGCGGATCGGCCACCGGAGCCGCACCCGCCGCCCCGGCGGGCGTGCCGGCAGGCGCAACGGGACGGGACCGCGGGCGCCGGGGGCACCGGGCACCTGCCGCTACCGGTCTCCCGGCTCTCCCCGTTGTCCCAGCCCCAGCACGCCACCCACCGCGTGCTGGGGCGCCAAGAGCAGGCCCAGCACGGAGTCGGCGACCTCCAGCGCCTCACCACCGTCCACGTCCGGGACACCACCGGGCGGATCAGCCACCGGAGCCGCACCCGCCACCCCGGCGGGCGCACTGACCGGCGGACGGACGGGCGTGCGGGCAGGCGCAGCGGGCCGGGGCCGCGTCCCCGCCGGAGCCGGAATCGGCCCCGGAGCCGACGCCGGAGCCGACGGGGAGGCGGCCCCGGAACTGGGCGCCACGACCGGGGTCGAGCCCGCGGCCCCGGGGTCGGCCGACACCTCCGGCGCGGCGGAGCCAGCGGCCACCGGAGCCCCGGTCGCGGCGACCGTCACCGGCGGGCCGCCCGTCGCGCCGCCCTGCGCCGCCCCCGGCGGCCCGCCGCCCGCGTGGCCGATCACGGCCGGGCCGCCCCCGCCGAGCAGGACGGCCGCCCCGGCCACCGCCCCGGCGATCCGCAGCCGCCCGCGCCGCCGCTCCGCGCGCTCGTACCGCTCGGCCAGCGCGGCCCAGTCCGGCCGCCCGTCCGACGGTCCGCCCGCCGACCCGCCGCCTGCCCCGAATTCCATGGCCCCGCAGTCTAGTTCGGCCCGGAGCCGCGGAATTCCCGGCGGCGGAACGCCCGAAGGACCGGGAACCGTACGGTGCCCGCCACCCCGCCCCGGGCGCCTGCCTCCGCTCCCGGGCCCGCACCCCTGCGGGTGACGGCCACCGACCCGGCGGGCCCGGTCTCGGCGGAGACGCTCCGGCCGGTCAACCACCTTTAGCGGGCGGCCTGCTGACGTCCCGTCGTACGGTCGTGGCGGGGGGTCAGATCCGCCAGGCCATGTTGGCCATGGTCGGGTGGCAGGTCCACTGCTGGACGGTGGCGCCGTCGTCCGTCCCGGAGTTCTCGACCTCCAGGCACTTGCCGCTGTTGTGGTTGACGAGCATCCGGCCGCCGGTGCCGGCCCGCAGGTCCCAGTGCTGGGTGGGGGTGCCGTCGCAGGTGCGCTGGAGGGCGTCGGTGCCGTCGGCGGTGGAGGCGCCGGGGATCTCCAGGCACTTGCCGCTGTTGAGGTTGCGCAGCTCCCAGCTGTCGCCGACCCAGTGCATGGTCCACTGCATGGTGGAGATGCCGTTGTAGGTCCACTGCTGGGCGCGGCCGCCGTCGGCGGTGACGGACTTCTCGATCTCCAGGGCCTTGCCGCTGTTGGCGTTGAGGACGGGCCCGCGGACGTCGGCGGGCCCGCTCGACGCGGGGGCGGCGGGCGCGGTGGCGGTGACCGTGACGGTCGCGGCCGGGCTGGGGTGCTGCCCGGCCGAGGCCCGGGCGGAGGCGGAAGCGGAGGCCGAGAGCGAGGGCGAGGGCGATGCGGAGGCCGAAGGGGAGCCGGAGGCCGAGGCCGAGGGAGAGGGAGAGGCGGAGTCCGCCGGAGCGGAGAGCACCTCGGGCGCGGCGGCGCCGGTGGCACCGGTGGCGGGGGCGGCCGCCGGGGTGCCGGGCGGCGCTCCGCCGTCCCCGCCGCCCGTGAGGCCGACCACGGCCGCGCTGCCGCCGCCGATCAGCAGGACCGCCCCGGCGGCCGCCCCGGCGATCCGGAGCCGCTTGCGCCGCCGGTCCTCGTGTTCGTGCTGTTCGGCCATCGCGGCCCAGTCCGGCTGTCCGCCGTCCACCCCGAAACTCATGGATCCGCAGTCTAGTTCGGGCTCGGAACGCCGGAACGACCAGGGACGGGAACCCGGAGGTTCCCGTCCCTGGTACCGCTGCGGTCGACCGCTCAGACGTTGAAGCCGAGCGCGCGGAGCTGGTCGCGGCCCTCGTCGGTGATCTTGTCGGGGCCCCACGGCGGCATCCAGACCCAGTTGATCCGCAGGTCCTTGACCAGGCCGTCGGTGGCGGTGCGGGCCTGGTCCTCGATGACGTCGGTGAGCGGGCAGGCCGCCGAGGTCAGCGTCATGTCGACGGTGGCGGTGTCGTCCTCGTCGATGTGCAGGCCGTAGATCAGGCCGAGGTTGACGACGTCGATGCCCAGTTCGGGGTCGACGACGTCCATCAGGGCCTCCATGAGGTCCTCGGTGGAGACCGTCCCGGCGCTGGTGAACGCGCCGGGGCTGTCGGGGGTCTCGGCGGAGGAGGTCTCGGCGGCGGAGGTCTCCGCGGCGGGGGCCTCGACGGCCTCGGCCGCCGGAGCCTCGGCCGCCACGGCCGTCTCGTTCTCGCTCATGAATCCAGTGTCCTAACGGGCGTCAGTCGGTGGTCTCGGTGATCGCGGGCTGGCCGCCGAGCGCCTTGGCGGTGGCGTCCTTCCAGGCCATCCAGCTGAGCAGGGCGCACTTGACCCGGGCCGGGTACTTGGAGACCCCGGCGAAGGCCACGGCGTCCTCCAGCACTTCCTCGTCGCCCTCGGACTGGCCCTTGCTCTGCATCAGTTCGAGGAAGGCTTCCTGGATCTGCTGGGCCTCGCCGACCGACTTGCCGACCACCAGGTCGTTGAGCACGGAGGCGGAGGCCTGGCTGATCGAGCAGCCCTGCGAGTCGTAGGAGACGTCGGCGACGGTCGCGCCGTCGAGCCGCACCCGCAGGGTGATCTCGTCGCCGCAGGTCGGGTTGACGTGGTGCACCTCGGCGTCGCCGTCCCGCAGCCCCTTGCCGTGGGGGTTGCGGTAGTGGTCCAGGATGATCTCCTGGTACATCGAGTCGAGTTTCATGGCAGCCACCTCAGCCGAAGAAGTTGCGGACGTGGTGGAGGCCGTCGATCAGCGCGTCCACCTCGCCGGGCGTGGAGTACAGGTAGAACGACGCCCTGGTGGTCGCCGGAATTCCGTACCGCAGGCAGACCGGCCGCGCGCAGTGGTGGCCGACCCGGACCGCGATGCCCTGTTCGTCGAGCACCTGGCCGACGTCGTGCGGGTGGATGTCGCCGAGCGTGAAGGAGATCGCCGCGCCGCGGTCGACGGCCGTGCGCGGGCCGATGATCCGCAGGTCGGGCACCTCGCCCAGGCGCTCGATGGCGTACGCGGTGATCGCGTGCTCGTGCGCGGCGATCTTGTCCATGCCGATCCCGGACAGGTAGTCGATGGCCGCGCCGAGCCCGACCGCCTGGGCGATCGGCGGGGTGCCGGCCTCGAACTTGTGCGGCGCGGGGGCGTAGGTGGACGAGCCCATGGTGACGGTCTCGATCATCTCGCCGCCGCCGAGGAACGGCGGGAGGTCCTCCAGCAGCTCCTGGCGGCCCCAGAGCACGCCGATGCCGGTGGGGGCGAGCATCTTGTGGCCGGTGAAGGCGACGAAGTCGGCCTCCAGCGCCTGCACGTCGAGCACGGCGTGCGGGGCGGCCTGCGAGGCGTCGATGCAGACCAGCGCGCCGACCGACTGCGCCTTGCGGACGATGGCGTCCACCGGGTTGACGGTGCCCAGCAGGTTGGAGACCAGCGTCACCGAGACGATCTTCGTCTTCTCGGTGATCAGCTCGTCGATGTTCGACAGGTCCAGCCGGCCCTCGTCGGTGAGCGAGAACCACTTCAGCTTCGCGCCGGTGCGCTGCGCGAGCAGCTGCCACGGCACGATGTTGGAGTGGTGCTCCATCTCGGTGATCACGATCTCCGAGTCGGCGTCGACCTTGTACGGCTCCTCGGCCCAGCCCAGCATGTTGGCGACCAGGTTGAGCGACTCGGAGGCGTTCTTGGTGAAGATCACCTCGTTGCGGCTGGGCGCGTTGACGAAGGCCGCGACCTTGTCCCGGGCGCCCTCGTACAGCGCGGTGGCCTCCTCGGCCAGCACGTGCACGCCGCGGTGGACGTTGGCGTTGTGCTGCTCGTAGTAGGCGTTCAGCGCGTCGAGCACCTGGCGCGGCTTCTGCGAGGTCGCCGCGTTGTCCAGGTACACCAGGGGCTTGCCGTCGTGCAGCTGCCGCGACAGGACGGGGAAGTCCTTGCGGATGGCGTCGGTGTCGAGGAGTCCGGTCAGATGGGAATGGGTCACGCTGCACCGCCAATTGTGTTGGTCGCTCCGCTCACGGAGCCGCCCTTCACGTAGCTCTCGTAGCCCTCTTCCTCCAGCTTGTCGGCGAGTTCGGCACCGCCGGACTCGACGATCTTGCCGCCCGCGAAGACGTGCACGTGGTCGGGCTTGATGTAGCGCAGGATGCGGGTGTAGTGGGTGACCAGCAGGGTGCCGACCTCGCCGGTCGAGCGGACCCGGTTGATGCCCTCGGAGACGATCCGCAGCGCGTCGACGTCGAGGCCGGAGTCGGTCTCGTCGAGGATCGCGATCTTCGGCTTGAGCAGTTCGAGCTGGAGGATCTCGTGGCGCTTCTTCTCGCCGCCGGAGAAGCCCTCGTTGACGTTGCGCTCGGCGAACGCCGGGTCCATCGAGAGGGCGGCCATCGCCTCCTTGACCTCCTTGACCCACAGCCGCAGCTTGGGGGCCTCGCCGCGGACGGCGGTGGCGGCGGTGCGCAGGAAGTTGGAGACCGAGACGCCGGGCACCTCGACCGGGTACTGCATGGCCAGGAAGAGGCCGGCCCGGGCGCGCTCGTCGACGGACATCTCCAGCACGTCCTCGCCGTCCAGCAGCACCTGGCCGCCGGTGACGGTGTACTTGGGGTGGCCGGCCAGCGAGTAGGCCAGGGTGGACTTGCCGGAGCCGTTCGGACCCATGATCGCGTGGGTCTCGCCCTGCTTGACGGTCAGGTCGACGCCCTTGAGGATCTCGCGCGGGCCGCCCTCGGCGTTGACGGAGACGTGCAGGTCGCGGATTTCAAGCGTTGCCATGGGGTACTCAGTTCTCCTGGTTGACGGAGACGAGCACATCGTCCCCTTCGATCTTTACGGGGTAGACGGCGACCGGCCTGGTCGCGGGCAGCCCGGACGGCTTGCCGGTGCGCAGGTCGAAGCTGGAGCCGTGCAGCCAGCACTCGATCATGCAGTCCTCGACCTCGCCCTCGGACAGCGAGACGTTGGCGTGCGAGCAGGTGTCGTTGATGGCGAACACGCCCTCGTCGGTCCGGACGATCGCCACCGGGACGCCGTTCAGCTCGACCTTCTTGGGCACGTCCTCCTGCAGGACGCTCAGCGCGCAGGCCCGGACGTAGCTCATGCCACGGTCTCTTCCAGCTCGGCCTCGATCTTCTCCAGCAGCCGGTCCTGGATCTCGGCGACGCCGATCTGCTGGACCAGCTCGGCGAAGAAGCCGCGCACCACCAGGCGGCGGGCCTCGTCGGCCGGGATGCCGCGGGACTGCAGGTAGAACAGCTGCTCGTCGTCGAAGCGGCCGGTCGCCGAGGCGTGGCCGGCGCCGACGATCTCGCCGGTCTCGATCTCCAGGTTGGGGACCGAGTCGACCCGGGCGCCGTCGGTGAGCACCAGGTTGCGGTTGAGCTCGTAGGTGTCGGTGCCGAGCGCGGCGGCCCGGATCAGCACGTCGCCGATCCACACCGCGTGCGCGTCCTGGCCCTGCAGCGCGCCCTTGTAGGCGACGTTGGAGCGGCAGTGCGGGGTGTCGTGGTCGATCACCAGGCGGTGCTCCAGGTGCTGCCCGGCGTCAGCGAAGTACAGGCCGAACAGCTCGGCCTCGCCGCCGGGGGCCGCGTAGTTGACCCGGGGGTGCAGGCGCACCACGTCGCCGCCGAAGGTGACGACCACCGACTTGAACGAGGCGTCCCGGCCGACCAGCGCGTTGTGCTGGGCGACGTGCACCGCGTCCCGGTCCCAGTCCTGGACGGTGACGAAGGTGAGCTTGGCGCCGTCGCCGACCAGCAGGTCGACGTTGGCGGCCCGGGTGCCGGTGCCGGTGTGGTTGAGCACCACGACGGCCTCGGCGAACGGCTTGACCTCGATCACCAGGTGGGCGAAGGCGGTGCCGCCCTCGCCGTGCACGTCGATCCGGACCGGCTCGGTGAGCGCCGTCTCCTTGGGGACGGTCACCACCAGGGCCTGCTCGAAGGCGCTGAACGCCTGCGCGGCGACCCGGTCCACCGGGGTGCCGGCCTTGCCGACCCGGGCGTCGTCGCGGCCGACCAGCTCGGAGGTGACGCCCTCCGGCAGGCCCAGCTCGATCTTGTCGGTGCCCCTGGGGGCCTCGGCGGCCTTGCCGTCGTGCAGCCCGCCGAGGCGGTGCAGCGGGGTGAACCGCCAGTCCTCCTCGCGGCCGGTGGGCACCGGGAAGTCGTTGACGTCGAAGGACGGCTTGACCGCGACCCGGGCGTCGATCGGCTGCCGGACGCTCTCGCGCCCGGTGCCCGGGCCGGCGAGCTGCGCGCCGGCGCCGGCGGTGCCGACCTCGATCGAGCCGGCGGTGGTGGAGCCGGGGGTGTTCTGCTCAGCCATGGCTGTTCGTGTTGCTCTCTTTCGGGAATCGTCGAGGGGGGCGGGGGCGGCGGCGCGTCAGCCGACCGCGCCCTCCATCTGCAGCTCGATCAGCCGGTTCAGCTCCAGCGCGTACTCCATCGGCAGCTCGCGGGCGATCGGCTCGACGAAGCCGCGGACGATCATCGCCATCGCCTCGGTCTCGCTCAGGCCGCGGCTCATCAGGTAGAACAGCTGGTCCTCGGAGACCTTGGAGACGGTCGCCTCGTGGCCCATCGACACGTCGTCCTCGCGGACGTCGACGTACGGGTAGGTGTCCGAGCGGGAGATGGTGTCCACCAGCAGCGCGTCGCACAGCACGTTCGACTTGGCGCCGTGCGAGCCCTCGCCGATCTCGATCAGGCCGCGGTAGGAGGTGCGGCCGCCGCCGCGCGCCACCGACTTGGAGACGATGTGCGAGGAGGTGTTCGGCGCCATGTGGACCATCTTCGCGCCGGCGTCCTGGTGCTGGCCCTCGCCCGCGAAGGCGATCGAGAGGGTCTCGCCCTTGGCGTGCTCGCCCATCAGGTAGACGGCCGGGTACTTCATGGTGACCTTGGAGCCGATGTTGCCGTCGATCCACTCCATGGTCGCGCCCTCGTACGCCACGGCGCGCTTGGTGACCAGGTTGTAGACGTTGTTCGACCAGTTCTGGATGGTCGTGTAGCGGCAGCGGCCGCCCTTCTTGACGATGATCTCGACCACCGCGGAGTGCAGCGAGTCCGAGGAGTAGACCGGCGCGGTGCAGCCCTCGACGTAGTGGACGTAGGCGTCCTCGTCGACGATGATCAGCGTCCGCTCGAACTGGCCCATGTTCTCGGTGTTGATCCGGAAGTAGGCCTGCAGCGGGATGTCCACCTGCACGCCCTTCGGCACGTAGATGAACGAGCCGCCGGACCACACCGCGGTGTTCAGCGCGGCGAACTTGTTGTCGCCGGCCGGGATGACGGTGCCGAAGTACTCCTTGAAGAGCTCCGGGTGCTCCTTGAGCGCGGTGTCGGTGTCCAGGAAGATGACGCCCTGCTCCTCCAGGTCCTCGCGGATCTGGTGGTAGACGACCTCGGACTCGTACTGGGCGGCGACGCCGGCCACCAGGCGCTGCTTCTCCGCCTCCGGGATGCCGAGCTTGTCGTAGGTCGCCTTGATGTCGGCGGGCAGGTCCTCCCAGGACTCCGCCTGCTTCTCGGTCGAGCGCACGAAGTACTTGATGTTGTCGAAGTCGATGCCCGACAGGTCGGAGCCCCAGGTCGGCATGGGCTTCTTGCCGAACAGCTTGAGGCCCTTGAGGCGGAGGTCGAGCATCCACTCGGTCTCGTTCTTCTTCGCCGAGATGTCGCGGACGACCGCCTCGCTCAGGCCGCGCTTGGCGGCGGCGCCGGCGGTGTCCGAGTCGGCCCAGCCGTACTCGTACTTGCCGAGGCCTTCGAGCTCGGGGTGTGCGATGTCAGTCATGCGAGGTTCCTCCGCGCGGACGGGCCGTTTTCGATGGGGGACGTACCGGCAGTCGGCACTGCACCGGGCGCCCGCTCGGGCGACGGTGCGGCACCGGATGCCGGCACATACGTGGTGCAGACCCCGTCGCCGTGGGCGATGGTGGCCAGCCGTTGCACATGGGTGCCGAGGAGCTGCGAGAAGACCTCGGTCTCCGCCTCGCAGAGCTGCGGGAACTGCTCGGCGATGTGCGCGACCGGGCAGTGGTGCTGGCAGAGCTGCGCGCCGGCCGGTGCGGCGGGCGCGGCGGCGGCGGACGGGACGCGCCGCACCGTGGCAGCGTACCCGTCGGCGCTCAGCGCCCGGGCGAGCGCCTCGGCGCGCTGCCCGGTGCCGGCCGCCTCCAGGGCGTCCTGGTAGCGCTCGCCCTGCTTGGCGAGCCGGGCCCGGGCGAAGGCGGCGACCGCCTCCTCGCCCGCGCTGCCGCCGCCGGCCGCCTCCGAGATCCAGCGCAGCGCGTCGGCGGCGAGCTGGTCGTACGCCTGGTAGAAGGCGCTGCGGCCGCTGTCGGTGAGGGCGAACACCTTGGCCGGGCGGCCGCGGCCGCGGCTGCCGAAGACCCGCTGCTCGCGGGCGTCCACCAGCCCGGCGGCGGCCAGGCCGTCCAGGTGGCGGCGGACCGCGGCGGGGGTCAGGCCGAGGCGGTTGGCCAGGTCGGCGGCCGAGGACGGGCCGTGGTCCAGGATCGAACGGGCGACCCGGTCCCGGGTCGCCGGGTGGCTCTCGGCGAGGGCCTCCGCCGCCGTCGCGGGCACCGCGCAGTCGGGAGCGTCGGGCTCCCGGTGCTGGGCTGCGTGCTCGCGGATGTTTTTCACAACACGATTGTTGCGTAATTCGCCGGGCGGAGACAAGCCGTGACCCACGCCTCACCGGTGTCGTCCATCACGAAAGGCAAGCCTTACCTGAAAGGGGCCGTGAGCAGCTCCTAGACTCGCCGCTATGCATGCAGACCCCGCCGTCGAGGTGACCGCACTGGTCAAGCGGTACGGCGACAAGACCGCCGTGGACGGGCTGAGCCTGACCATCGCCCGGGGCACCGTCACCGCGGTGCTTGGCCCCAACGGCGCGGGCAAGACCACCACGATCGAGACCTGCGAGGGCTACCGCCGCCCGGACGGGGGCACCGTCCGGGTGCTCGGCCTGGACCCGGTCGCCCAGGCCGCGCGGTTGCGGCCGCGGATCGGCGTGATGCTCCAGTCCGGGGGCGTGTACGCCGGAGCGCGCGCCCTCGAAATGCTCCGCCACACCGCCAAGCTGTACGCCGACCCGCTGCCGGTCGGCCCGCTCGCCGAGCGCCTCGGCCTGGACTCCTGCGGCCGCACCCCCTACCGCCGGCTCTCCGGCGGCCAGCAGCAGCGCCTCGCCCTGGCGATGGCCGTGGTCGGCCGCCCCGAACTGGTCTTCCTGGACGAGCCGACCGCCGGCCTCGACCCGCAGGCCCGCCGCGCCACCTGGGAGCTGGTCACCGAGCTGCGCGCGGCCGGCGTCACCGTCGTCCTCAGCACCCACCAGATGGACGAGGCCGAGCAGCTCGCCGACGACGTCGCGGTCGTCGACCGCGGCCGGGTGATCGCCCAGGGCTCGCCGGACGAGCTGCGCGGCACCGAGGCGCAGCTGCGCTTCGACGGCCCGCCCGGCCTCGACCTGGCCGGCCTGCGCAAGGTGCTGCCCGACCGGGCCGCCGTCTCCGAGCCCTCGCCCGGCTCCTACCGGGTCGAGGCCGAGCTCGACGCCGCCCTGCTGGCCGCCGTCACCGGCTGGTGCGCCGAGGCCGGGGTGATGCCCGACCGGCTCGCCGTGCAGCGCCGCAGCCTCGAAGACGTCTTCCTCGACCTGACCGGACGGGAACTGCGATGACCGCCACCGACCTCACCCCCCGCCCCGGCGCCGCGCCGGTCGGCCGGATGCTGCTCGCGCAGACCGCCCTGGAGACCAGGATGCTGCTGCGCAACGGCGAGCAGCTGCTGCTCACCGTGGTCATCCCGACCGTGCTGCTGGTGCTGTTCTCCGCGGTCGACGTGGTCGACGTGGACGGCCCGGGCAAGCGGGTCGACTTCCTGGCCCCCGGCCTGCTGGCGCTGGCGGTGATGTCCACCGCGTTCACCGGGCAGGCGATCGCCACCGGCTTCGAGCGCCGCTACGGCGTGCTCAAGCGCCTGGGCGCCACCCCGCTGCCGCGCTGGGCGCTGCTGTCCGCGAAGACCGGCTGCGTGCTGGTCACCGAGCTGCTGCAGGTGCTGCTGCTGTCCGGCATCGCGCTGGCGCTGGGCTGGTCGCCGCACGGCAGCCCGCCGGCGGTGCTGCTCCTGCTGGTGCTGGGCACGGCCGCGTTCTCGGGCCTGGGCCTGCTGATGGCGGGCACCCTGCGGGCGGAGGCCACGCTGGCCGGCGCCAACCTGGTGTTCGTCCTGCTGCTGCTGGCCGGCGGCGTGGTCGTCCCGCTGTCGAAGTTCCCGGACGCGGTGCGCCCGGTGCTGGAGCTGCTGCCGATCTCGGCGCTCTCCGACGGCCTGCGCTCGGTGCTCCAGCTCGGCGGCGGCGTGCCCTGGGCCGACCTCGGCGTCCTCGCCGTCTGGTCGGTGCTGGGCCTGGCCGCCGCGTCCCGGTTCTTCCGCTGGGAGTGAGCCCACGGCACGGGAACGGCCCCGGGAGCGGTGCTCCCGGGGCCGTCGCCTTCCGCCGCCCGGATCAGGAGGCGTCGTTGGCCTTCTTGCGGCGCGCCGCGTAGACGATGCCGCCGCCCGCGCCGAGGATCACGAGGCCGCCGATGGTCAGCGGCAGGATGCCGTCCGCGCCGGTGAACGCCAGGCCGCCGCCGCTGTTGCCGTTCGAGCCGCCGCCGGTCGAGCCGGTGTGGCTCGCGGACGGGGACGGGGTCGCGCCGGCCGAGCCGCCCGGCTTCGGGCTCTCCGAGCCACCGGGGGTCGACGACTCGCCGCCGCCGGGGGCGGTGGCGCTGCCCGAGGGCGCGGGGCTCTCGGTGCCGCCGGGGGTGGTGGCGCTCTCCGAGGGCTTGGGGCTCTCGGACGGCGTGGTGGTGCCGGGCAGGCAGCCGGTGAACGGGAAGTGGTGGGTCTCGGCGCCACCGCTGCCGGTCAGCGACTTCGCCCACACCGAGCCGTTGACCGGGCCGCCGGTGCCCAGGTCGAACGCGGCGTTCGGGGCGAGGACGCTGCCGGGCCAGGCGTTGCCGCTGCGCTTGGTGACCGAGGTCGCGGTCGGGAAGTTCCACAGCAGCTTGGCGCGCTCGGCGCCACCGTCCGCGGACTGCAGCTTGTCGTCGAGGACGTACGCCTTCTTGGCGTGGTCCCAGATCATGAAGCCGGTGGTGGGGTTCTTGTTCTGGTCGTAGCTGCCACCGGTGACGTTGATGATGGTGGTCGAGCCGACCGGGACGTTGATCCGGATCTCGCGGTACCCCTGCAGGACGGCCGCGTCCACCGTGAAGACGTTCTGGTCGGCGTCAGTGCCGACGAAGTCCAGCTGGGCGCCGTCCTCCTTGTTCGGAACCGGCGCGCTGCCGGTGGTCTTCGCCAGCGCGGCGGAGACGTTCCGCAGGTTGGCGAACTCCTTGGCGAAGTCGATCGGCGAGGCGCCCTTGGAGACACCCTCCAGATTGCCCTCGCCGATCTTGCTACCGGCGTAGACGCCGGTGCCCTTCATCGTCTTGGTGAGGCCCTTGACAAGCTTGCCGTCAACGATCTTGCTAGTGATCAGGTCACCACCCACCACCAGCGAGCGACCGCCCGGCAGAGCCGCGACCTCAGCCGAGGCGAGCTCGTTGCCGACTGTGAAACCGCCGCTGAAGTCGGCGTCGCCGCCGACCGCCACGGCGCCCTCGGCGTCCGGGCTGTGGGTGTCGTTCCCCTCGATGAACTCGCCGTACTTCCCGGCGACGCCGAGGTCGAAGCAGGTGCTGCCCGTGGTGGGGGCGGCCGTCGCGGCGGTCGGGACGACCAGGGCCGCGAGGGCGAGTGAGCCGCCGAGCGCCACGGCGGCAGCGGATATGGACTTGCGCATGTGCAGGACTCCGCGTGTGGGTGCGGGCAGGAGTGTGAGATGAGCCCTAACCGGAAAAAGGTATAGACCAACCCGCACTCTTTCGGCCACGCGTGCGGCCGGTCAAGGCCGTTGACCGACACGCTCGAAATGATCCTTTTTGTCACCCGGTCGAATCGGAACCTCTCGCCGCCCGCCGGGAGTTCGGGCCCCCGGCCCGCCCGCCCGCCGCCCGGGGCCGGAGCACGGCGTAAGCCCGCCTACGATGGTCCGGTGACCAACCCGCTCTCCCTCCTCGCCGCCCGCTGGCACCCGACCCCGCAGCACGTCCGCCGGGCGGCGCTGGCCGCGCTGGTGATGAGCGTGGTGATCGTGGTGACCGGCGGCGCCGTCCGGCTGACCGCCTCCGGCCTGGGCTGCACCACCTGGCCGCGCTGCACCGCCGACAGCCTGACGCCGACGCCGGCGATGGGCGTCAACGGCGTCATCGAGTTCGCCAACCGGATGCTGACCTACGTGCTGTGCGCGGCGGTCGGCTGGTTCATCCTGGCCGCCCGCAGCGCCAAGCCGTGGCGGCGCCCGCTGACCAGGCTCGGCTGGGCCCAGTTCTGGATGGTGATGAGCAACTCGGTGCTGGGCGGCATCACCGTGCTGACCGGCCTGAACCCGTACATCGTGGCCGCGCACATGGTCGCCGCGATGGGTCTGCTGTGGATCGCGGTGGTGTCCTGGGAGCGCGCCGCGGAGGGCGACGGCGAGCCGCGCGCCCTGGTCGCCGAGCCGATCCGGCGGCTGGCGCAGGTGCTGGTCGGGGTGATCGGCCTGCTGGTGCTGGCGGGCACCCTGGTGACCGGCGCGGGCCACCACCCGGGCGCCTCCTCGAAGGACGGCAAGCCGGTGTACCGGATCCCGGTCGACTACGACCGCCTGGTGCAGGCCCACGCCGACCTGGTGTTCCTCTCGGTCGGCCTGACGCTGGCCGCGCTGCTGGTGTTCGCCGCGGTCAAGGCCCCGCCGGCCGCCCGGGCCCGGGTGCGGGAGCTGTTCGTCCTGCTGCTGCTGCAGGGCGTGCTCGGCTTCGTCCAGTACTTCACGGACGCGCCGGAGCTGATGGTCGGCCTGCACATGCTGGGCGCCGCGCTGATCTGGGGCGCCGCGCTGCGCGTCCCGCTGGCGCTGCGGACCCGGGCCGGCGTCCCGGCCCGGTCCGCCGCCCCGGCCGCCGAACTGGTCGCCTGAGCGGCGCCGCGCCCCGGAACGCACGGCGGCCCGCCGGTCATCCCGGCGGGCCGTCCTCGTGCGCGGCGGGTCAGATCTGGATGCCCGCCATCCGCTTCCACTCGTACGGGCCGGTCTTCACCTTCAGCCCCAGCTCGCCCTCGAAGCTGTCGTGCAGGGTCAGTCCGGCGAGCTCGGCGGCCCGGCGGCCGATCGCGTAGCTCGGCGCGACCTGGTCGCCCCAGCTGCCGTCGGCCCCGACCAGGACGATCCGGGTGCCGATGGTGCCGACGTACTCCACGACGCCGTCGGCGCTGCCGCCGTGCTGCGCGGCGAAGCTGCTCAGGTGCTTGGCAATGCGCTTGGCGCGGCGCTCGGCGCGGGCGTCCGGCGCGGTGGTGGTGGCGGTCTCCGCGTTGGTCATGCCCGCATGCTACCGATCGGTAGTGCCGCTGGCGACGGCAGTGCGCTGTGCCGGAGCCCACACCCGCGCGGCCGGCAGCTCGCCGGCCCCGGCGTAGGCCCGGGCGAAGGCGGCGCCCTCCGGGCCGGGGCGGGCGATCCGGTGGATCCGCTCCAGCCGCAGCCGCAGCGCGAACTCGCGCTGCTCCGGCGGCAGCCCGGCGGGCAGGTGGAGCAGGTCGAGCAGGCGGTCCGAGAACTCCTGGGTGCGCCAGGCGGCCTCCAGCCGGCGCCGCTGGTAGCCGTCCAGCGCGCCGCCGTCGCCGTCCAGCTCCGCCAGCAGCGCGCCGGCCAGGTCCGCGGCGTCGGCGACGGCCGAGTTGAGGCCCTTGGCGCCGGACGGGGTGACGGTGTGCGCGGCGTCCCCCGCCAGCAGCAGCCGGCCGTGCCGGATCCGGCGGGCGACCCGGCCGCGCATCCGCAGCACGCCGGTCTCCAGCAGTTCCCCGGGCGCCGGATCGGCGCCGCCCAGCTCCAGCCGCCGCGCCAGTTCGCCGCGGATCCGCTCCGGCGCCCACTCCTCGATCCGCTCCCCGGCGGGCACCTCCAGGTAGAACCGGCCGACGTCGGCGGTGCGCGGCATCATCCCGGCGAACCCGTCGGCGTGCACCGCGTAGCGCACCGCCGCCACCGGCCGGTCGATCCGGGCCAGCACGGTCAGCCAGTCGTACGGGTAGCGGCGGGCGGGCCCCTCGGCGCCGTCCGGGAAGGCGGCGGCGACCGGGCCGCCCGCGCCCTCGCAGCCGACCGCCCAGCCGGCGCGCAGCTCCCCGTCGGCGGTGCGCAGCACGGGCCGCCCCGCAGCGTCCGGCGCCACCGCCCCGACCGGCGAGGAGAACGCGATCGTCCCGCCGTCCGCCCGGTAGGCGGCGATCAGGTCGCGCACCAGTTCCTGCTGCGGGTACGCCCAGTGCCGGGCGCCGCCGGAGAGCTCCCCGTAGTCGACGGTGACCTTCTCACCGAGGCAGGTGATCTCGCACCGCCCGTGCCGCTGCCCCTCGGCGGTCAGCCGGTCGGCCAGGCCCAGCCCGCGCAGGTACTCCACCACCCGGTGCTCCAGCACCCCGGCCCGGGCGGTCCGCTCCAGCTCGTCCCGGGAGCGCCGCTCGTGCACGGCGACGTCGACGCCCGCCCGGTGCAGCAGGTGCGCGAGCACCAGCCCGGCGGGCCCGGCGCCGACGATCGCGACGGTGGTGCTGCGGGTGGTCATCGGCGCTCCCGGTGCTCTCGGCGGACGTCCGCAACCTAGCACCTGACGGGACGTCAGCCGTCCGCCGCCGGGCCCGGCGTGAATACTGTCCCGGTGAACGATTTCCGTGGCTGGCCGGCCGAGGCGCTGGAGTTCTACGAGCACCTGGAGGCCGACAACTCGAAGACCTTCTGGGCCGCGCACCGCGCGGTGTACGACGAGGCGGTGCGGGCGCCGATGGAGGCCCTGCTGGCCCGGCTGGAGCCGGAGTTCGGGCCGGGGAAGATCTTCCGGCCGAACCGGGACGTCCGGTTCTCCGCCGACAAGTCCCCGTACAAGACGCACGTCGGCGGCTACCTGGAGTCCGGCGGCTACGTGCAGCTGTCCGCCGACGGGCTGGCCTGCGGGCTGGGCTACTACCGCCTGGAGAGCGACCAACTGGCGCGCTACCGCGCCGCGGTGGCCGAGGACGTGCCGGGCGCCGAACTGGAGCGGGTGGTGGCGGCCGTCCGCGCGGCCGGTCCGCAGGTGGTGGGGCGGGACAGCCTGAGGACGGCGCCGCGCGGCGTCCCCAGGGACCACCCGCGGATCGAGCTGCTGCGCCACAAGGGCCTGATCGCCTGGCAGGAGTGGGAGCCCGCGGCCTGGCTGGGCACCGCGGCGGCGTACGGCCGGATCACCGGGTTCCTGCACGCGGCGGAGCCGCTGCACGAGTGGCTGGAGAACCACGTCGGCCCCAGCGAGCTTCCGCCGCGCTGAGGCCGAGGGGTCCTGCGAAAGGGGGGCGTCAGCCCACGAAGGGGTCGATCGCCACGACCAGGAACAGCAGGGTCAGGTAGGTGATCGACCAGTGGAACAGCCGCATCTCCTTGAGCTTGGCGCCCACGATGCCGGCCTTGGCGCGCGACTGGAGGGCGTACGCCTCCTTCATCCACAGCGCGCCGAGCACGGCGGCGACCGCCGGGTACAGCCAGCTGGTGTGCGCGGCGGGCCACAGCAGCAGCGAGGTCGCCACCATCACCCAGGAGTAGGCGACGACCTGCTTGGCCACGCCGATGTTGCCGCGGATCACCGGCAGCATCGGCACGCCGGCCTTGGCGTAGTCGTCGCGGACCTTCATCATCAGCACCCAGGTGTGCGGCGGCGTCCAGAAGAACACCACCAGGAACAGCACCACGGCCGCCCAGGACAGCGAGTTCGTCACCGAGGACCAGCCGACCAGCACCGGCATGCAGCCGGCGATGCCGCCCCAGACCACGTTCTGCGAGGTGCGCCGCTTGAGGCCCAGGGTGTAGACGAAGACGTAGAACAGCAGGGCGCCCAGCGCGAGCGCCGAGGACAGCCAGTTGACCAGGACGCCGAGCCAGAGGGTGGAGACCACCGCGAGGGTGACGCCGAAGATCAGCGCCTCGCGCGGGGAGACCATGCCGGTGACGATCGGGCGCCGCTCGGTGCGGGACATCACCGCGTCGATGTCCCGGTCGATGTACATGTTGAGCGCGTTGGCGCCGCCCGCCGACAGGTAGCCGCCGACCACCACCGCGAGGACCCGCCACAGGTTCGGCACGCCGCCCTGGGCCAGGAACATCACCGGCACCGTGGAGATCAGCAGCAGTTCGATGATCCGGGGTTTGGTGAGGGCCACGAAGGCCCCGACGCGGGCCCCGAACGGCCGGGGCGCGGTCCTCGTCCCTACCACCACCCCTGCGGGGCGGGATTCGACGGCGGTCACGGACACCTCAACAGTCGATGAACTTCCACAGGCGTCCCCGAGAACCCGCAGGGTGCCCGCCGTCCGCTCTGCGCGTACCACGCAACCATAGACGTTCCATATCTCCCGATCCGCCCCGGGGTCCCCGGCGAGCCGCGCCCGTCCGCGTCTTGCCCTTCGGAACGGGCAAACCCTCCCCGTAAGGGTGAAGGTAGGACAGAGCGATTGACGCGCCGGCGGTGGAATGCGGCGCCGCGGTCTCACGTTGCCCCGGCACAGAGGGTGAGGTGCGCCGCAAACGGTAGGCTCGCACAGAGAAGCGGGATCAACCCTCCGTGATCGGTACCAGCCACAGCGGCGTGGCCGACGGGTCCTCTTCACGGGGTCACACTTCACAGAATCCGGAAGGAGCCCTGAGTCAGGGTGAGCACCACGCCGAACGTCTTTGAGTGGAGCGAGGCGGACCAGCGGGCCGTCGACACGGCCCGGGTCCTGGCCATGGACGCCGTGCAGAAGGTGGGTAACGGGCACCCCGGAACCGCCATGTCGCTGGCTCCCGCCGCGTACTTGATCTTCCAGCGCTTCCTGCGCCACGACCCGACCGACCCGACCTGGGTCGGCCGGGACCGCTTCGTGCTCTCCCCGGGGCACACCTCCCTCACGCTGTACACCCAGCTGTTCCTGTCCGGCTACGGACTGTCGCTGGACGACCTGAAGGCCTTCCGGGTCGCGGGCAGCCGCACCCCCGGCCACCCCGAGCACGGCCACACCGCCGGCGTCGAGACCACCACCGGCCCGCTCGGCCAGGGCATCGGCAACGCGGTCGGCATGGCGATGGCCGCCCGCTACGAGCGCGGCCTGTTCGACCCGGACGCGGCGCCCGGCACCTCGCCGTTCGACCACACCGTCTGGGCGATCGTCTCCGACGGCGACCTGGAGGAGGGCATCTCGGCCGAGGCGTCCTCGCTGGCCGGCCACCAGAAGCTCGGCAACCTGGTCGCGGTGTACGACGACAACCACATCTCGATCGAGGGCGACACCGCCACCGCCTTCTCCGAGGACGTGCTGGCCCGCTACGAGGCGTACGGCTGGCACGTCCAGCGGGTCGCCCCGAAGGCCGACGGCGACATCGACGTGGCCGCGCTGGCCGCCGCGCTGGAGGCCGCCCGGGCCGAGACCGGCAAGCCGTCGATCATCGCGATGCGCACCATCATCGCCTGGCCCGCGCCCAACGCCCAGGACACCGCCAAGGCGCACGGCTCGGCCCTCGGCGACGCCGAGATCGCCGCCACCAAGAAGGTGCTCGGCTTCGACCCGGCCAAGACCTTCGAGGTCTCCGACGAGGTCGTCGCGCACGCCCGCCTCGTGGTGCAACGCGGCCAGGCCGCCCGCGCCGCCTGGGACGGCGAGCTCGCCGACTGGCGCGCCGCCAACCCGCAGCGCGCCGCCGAGTTCGACCGGATCCAGATCGGCGAGCTGCCCGACGGCTGGGAGAAGGCGGTCCCGTCCTTCCCGGCCGGCAAGGACGTCGCCACCCGCAAGGCGTCCGGCGACACCCTGAAGGCCCTCGGCAAGCTCGTCCCCGAGCTCTGGGGCGGCTCCGCGGACCTCGCCGAGTCCAACCTCACCACGATCGACGAGGAGTCCTCCTTCCTCCCGGAGGGCAACCCGCTCAAGAGCGCCTCGCCGTACGGCCGGACCATCCACTTCGGCATCCGCGAGCACGCCATGGGCTCGATCATGAACGGCATCGCGCTGCACGGCCGCACCCGCGTCTACGGCGGCACCTTCCTGGTGTTCTCCGACTACATGCGCCCCGCGGTCCGGCTCGCCGCGCTGATGAAGCTGCCGGTCACCTACGTCTGGACGCACGACTCGATCGGCCTCGGCGAGGACGGCCCGACCCACCAGCCCGTCGAGCACCTGGCCGCGCTGCGCGCCATCCCCGGCCTCGCGGTCGTCCGCCCGGCGGACGCCAACGAGACCGCCGTGGTGTGGCGCACCGTGCTGGAGCGGCAGACCAGCCACCCCGGCCCGGTCGGCCTGGCGCTGACCCGCCAGGGCGTGCCGACCTACGACCGCGAGGTCTTCGGCTCCGCCGAGGGCGCGGCCAAGGGCGGCTACGTGCTGGCCGAGGCCGAGGGCGGCGAGCCCAAGGTGATCCTGATCGGCACCGGCTCCGAGGTGCAGCTCGCCGTGCAGGCCCGCGAGGCGCTGCAGGCCGAGGGCGTCCCGACCCGGGTGGTCTCGCTCCCGTCCGTGGAGTGGTTCAACGAGCAGGACCAGGCGTACCGCGACAGCGTGCTGCCGCCGAACGTCCGGGCCCGGGTCTCGGTCGAGGCGGGCATCGCCCAGGGCTGGCGCGAGCTGGTCGGCGACGCCGGCCGGATCATCAGCCTGGACCACTTCGGCGCCTCCGCCGACTACCAGGTGCTGTACCAGGAGTTCGGCATCACCGCCGACGCGGTCGCCAACGCCGCCCGCGCCTCGCTGCGCACGGTCGAGGCCGTCTCCCGCTGACGCGCTGAACCACCCGGCCCGGGGTATCCGCACTACCCCGGGCCGGCTCCCCGGACTCCCCACAGACGTACGAAAAGAAGAAGAGGGACTGAGCACCATGACCGACGCTTTGAACCGCCTCAGCGAAGAAGGCGTGGCGATCTGGCTCGACGACCTGAGCCGGGAGCGCCTGAACTCCGGCAACCTGGCCGAGCTGGTGCAGGAGAAGCACGTCGTCGGCGTCACCACCAACCCGACCATCTTCCAGAAGGCCATCGGCAGCGGCAGCGCCGCCTACGACGGCCAGCTGACCGACCTCGCGGTGCGCGGGGTCACCACCGAGGAGGCGATCCGCATGATCACCACCTCCGACGTGCGCGACGCCGCCGACGTGCTGCGCCCCGTCTACGACGCCTCCAACGGCCGCGACGGCCGGGTCTCCATCGAGGTCGACCCGCGCCTGGCCCACCGCACCGACGCCACCGTCGCCGAGGCCAAGCAGCTGTGGTGGCTGGTCGACCGCCCGAACGTGCTGATCAAGATCCCCGCCACCATGGGCGGCCTGCCCGCGATCAGCCAGGTGCTGGCCCGGGGCATCAGCGTCAACGTCACGCTGATCTTCTCGCTTGAGCGCTACAAGGCCGTCATCGACGCCCACCTGAGCGGCCTGGAGCAGGCCAAGGCCGCCGGCCTCGACCTCTCGCAGATCGAGTCGGTCGCCTCGTTCTTCGTCTCCCGGGTGGACACCGAGATCGACAAGCGCCTGGAGGCGGTCGGCACCCCCGAGGCCAAGGAGCTGCGCTCCAAGGCCGCGCTGGCCAACGCC
Source organism: Kitasatospora saccharophila (assembly GCF_039529925.1). Taxonomy (NCBI): domain Bacteria; kingdom Bacillati; phylum Actinomycetota; class Actinomycetes; order Kitasatosporales; family Streptomycetaceae; genus Kitasatospora; species Kitasatospora saccharophila. The sequence continues at coordinate 41,585 of NZ_BAAANS010000020.1, forward strand.
CGCCTCGCCTACCAGGCGTACGAGGAGGTCTACGGCTCGGTGGACGGCGCCAAGCCCGCCTCGGCGCGCTGGGCGGCCCTGGAGGCGGCCGGCGCCAAGCCGCAGCGCCCGCTGTGGGCCTCCACCGGCGTCAAGGACCCGAACCTGCCGGACACCCTCTACGTGACCGAGCTGGTCGCCCCGGGCACCGTCAACACCATGCCCGAGGCCACCCTGGACGCCACCGACGACCACGGCCAGGTCACCGGCGACACCATCACCCCGAACTACGCCGACGCCAAGGCCGTGCTCGACGCGGTCGCCGCCGCGGGCGTGGACTACGACGACGTGGTCCAGGTCCTGGAGGACGAGGGCGTGAGCAAGTTCGAGGCCTCCTGGACCGAGCTGCTCGACACCGTCACCGCGGCGCTCGAAGCGCACGCCAAGCACTGACTCCTGCTCACGAACTGACGCAACGAAAGCGGAGCACACCACAGTGAGCAACACCCAGCCCTACCCGGATGTGGTGGGTCCGGAGCCGTCCGAGGGCGACACCCCCGAGCGGCCCGCCAACCCGCTGCGCGACCCCGCCGACCGGCGGCTCCCGAGGATCGCCGGCCCGTCCGGTCTGGTGATCTTCGGCGTCACCGGCGACCTGTCGCGCAAGAAGCTGATGCCGGCCGTCTACGACCTCGCCAACCGCGGCCTGCTGCCGCCGGGCTTCTCGCTGGTGGGCTTCGCCCGCCGCGAGTGGGAGGACGAGGACTTCGCCAACGAGGTGCACGACGCCGTCAAGGAGCACGCCCGCACGCCCTTCCGGGAGGAGGTCTGGGAGCAGCTCGCCAAGGGCATGCGCTTCGTCCAGGGCGACTTCGGCGACGACGAGGCGTTCGACACCCTGCGCCGCACCATCGAGGACCTCGACCGGGCGCAGGGCACCAGCGGCAACTTCGCGTTCTACCTCTCGGTGCCGCCGAAGTTCTTCCCGACCGTGGTCCAGCAGTTGAAGAAGCACGGTCTGACCGACCCGGCGCCGGGCTCCTGGCGCCGGGCCGTGATCGAGAAGCCGTTCGGCCACGACCTGGCCAGCGCCCAGGAGTTGAACCGGATCGTCCACGAGGTCTTCCCCCGGGACGAGGTCTTCCGGATCGACCACTACCTGGGCAAGGAGACCGTCCAGAACATCCTGGCGCTGCGCTTCGCCAACCAGATGTTCGAGCCGATCTGGAACCGGTCGTACGTCGACCACGTGCAGATCACCATGGCCGAGGACATCGGCATCGGCGGCCGGGCGGGCTACTACGACGGCATCGGCTCCGCCCGTGACGTCATCCAGAACCACCTGCTGCAGCTGATGGCGCTGACCGCCATCGAGGAGCCAGCGTCCTTCCACCCGAAGGCGCTGGTCGCCGAGAAGCTGAAGGTGCTCAGCGCCGTCAAGCTGCCCGCCGACCTGGGCGCGCACACCGTGCGCGGCCAGTACGCGGCGGGCTGGCAGGGCGGCGAGGAGGTGCTCGGGTACCTGGACGAGGACGGCATCAACCCCGAGTCCAAGACCGACACCTACGCCGCCATCAAGCTGGAGATCAACAACCGGCGCTGGGCGGGCGTCCCGTTCTACCTGCGCACCGGCAAGCGGCTGGGCCGGCGGGTCACCGAGATCGCGGTGGTCTTCCAGCGCGCCCCGTACCTGCCCTTCGACTCCTACGCCACCGAGGAGCTCGGCCAGAACGCCCTGGTGATCCGCGTCCAGCCGGACGAGGGCGTCACCGTGCGGTTCGGTTCGAAGGTCCCCGGCACCGCGCTGGAGGTCCGCGACGTCACGATGGACTTCGCCTACGGCGAGTCCTTCACCGAGTCCAGCCCCGAGGCGTACGAGCGCCTCATCCTGGACGTCCTGCTCGGCGACGCGAACCTCTTCCCGCGGCACCAGGAGGTCGAGCTGTCCTGGCAGATCCTCGACCCGATCGAGCAGTACTGGGACGCCAACGGGAAGCCCGCGCAGTACCCGGCCGGCACCTGGGGCCCGGTCGAGGCGGACGAGATGCTCGCACGAGACGGCAGGAGCTGGCGCCGCCCATGAAGATCGACCTGACGGACACCACGTCCAGCAAGATCAACGCGACCATGATGGACGCCCGCCGGGCCAGCGGCTCGACCGCCGCCGGCATGGTGCTGACCCTGGTCATCGTGACCGACGAGGGCAGCGCCTACGACGCCCTCAAGGCCGCCAACGACGCCTCCCGCGAGCACCCCTCGCGCATCCTGGCCGTCATCAAGCGGGCCGGCCGCTCCCCCCGCGCCCGGGCCGAGACCCGGCTCGACGCGGAGATCCTGGTCGGCACCGAAGCGGGCAGCGGCGAGACGGTCGTCCTGCGGATGCACGGCGAACTCGCCGCGCACGCCCAGTCCGTGGTGCTGCCGCTGCTGCTGCCGGACGCCCCCGTGGTGGTCTGGTGGCCGGACAACGCGCCGCTCAACCCCGCCCAGGACCCGCTGGGCGCGCTCGCCCAGCGGCGCATCACCGACGCGGTGACCGCCGAGTCCCCGGTCGGCCAGCTCGCCCAGCGGGCGGCCGGCTACACCCCCGGCGACACCGACCTCGCCTGGACCAGGATCACCGGCTGGCGCTCCATGCTGGCCGCCGCCCTGGACCAGCGCGAGGTCACCATCACCGGCGCCGTGGTCGAGGGCGAGTCGTACAACCCCAGCGTCGAACTGCTCGGCCTGTGGCTGCACAACCGCCTGCGCGTCCCGGTCGAACGGGTCGTCACCGGCGGCCCCGGCATCACCGCCGTCCGGCTGCGCACCGCGGACGGCGACATCACCCTCGACCGTCCCGACGGCCTGCTCGGCACGCTCTGCATGCCCGGCGCGCCCGACCGGATGGTCGCGCTCAAGCGCCGCGACACCGCCGAGCTGATCGCCGAGGAGCTGCGCCGCCTCGACCCCGACGACATCTACGCCACCGCCGTCCGCACCCCGGTCGACCGGCTGCGCGAGCGGATCGCCGGAGTCGAGCACGCGGGCCCCGGCGGCACGGTGGAGGCCGAGGCCCCCGCGGCGGTGGATCCGGAGGAGGCCGAGGTCGAGGCCGTGGCCGAGGCCGCCGACCCGGCCGCCGCGAAGGCCGCCGCCAAGAAGCCCGCCGCGGCCGCCGGGAAGGCGCCCGCCGCCAAGAAGCCCGCCCCGCGCAAGCGGAGCGGGCAGTGAGCGGCGACCTCGTCCTGGTCCACCGGGACGCGGCACTGCTCGCCCAGGCGGCGGCCGCCCGGCTGCTGACCGTGCTGGCCGACGCCCAGGCCGCCCGCGGCACCGCACACCTGGTGCTCACCGGCGGCCGCAACGGCAACGCCCTGCTGGCCGCGCTCGCCGCCCATCCGGCGCGCGACGCGGTCGACTGGGCGCACGTCGACCTGTGGTGGGGCGACGAGCGCTACCTGCCGGCCGGCGACCCGGAGCGCAACGCGGTGCAGGCCGCCGCGTTCCTGGACGCCGTCCGGCCGCTCGGCGCCCGGGTGCACGAGATGCCCCCGGCCGACGGCGGCACCCCGGCCGAGGACGCCGCCGAGCGGTACGCCGCCGACCTGGCCGCGGCCGCCGACCCCGGCGAACGCCTCCCGGTCTTCGACGTGCTGCTGCTCGGCGTCGGCCCCGACGCGCACGTCGCCTCGCTCTTCCCCGGCCACCCCGGGGTCGAGCGGACCGACGGCACCGTCATCGCCGTGCACGACTCCCCCAAGCCGCCGCCCACCCGCCTCTCGCTGACCCTGCCCGCCCTGCACCACGCCCGCCAGGTGTGGCTGCTGGCGGCCGGCGCGGACAAGGCGGACGCGGTGGCCCTGGCCCGCACCGCCCCCGGAGCCGCCACGGCCCCGGCCGGCGCGGTCACCGGCACCGAGCGGACGCTCTGGCTGCTGGACGGGGCGGCGGCGGGCGAGCCCGCCTGAGTCGGTTCCCGACCACGACGACGCGAAGGGCGCCACCGGTGACCGGTGGCGCCCTTCGTGCGTGCCGTGCTCAGATCTCGCCGCGCAGCTTGGCCAGCGCCTCGGCGAGGATCGCCTCGCCGTCCGCGTCGGTGCGGCGCTCGCGGACGTAGGCGAGGTGGGTCTTGTAGGGCTCGTTGCGGGCCGGGGCGGGCGGGTTGTGCTCGTCCTGGCCGGCCGGGAACCCGCAGCGCGGGCAGTCCCAGGTGTCGGGGATGGCCGCCTCGGCGGCGAAACTCGGGCGCGTCTCGTGCTTGTTGGCGCACCAGAACGAGATGCGGTTGCGGGGGGCGGACTCGCCGCGCTCCGCTTCGCCCATCGGGCCGGCGCCGACTCTGCTGCCTCGGATCGCGTTGCCACTTGCCACGGTCTGACTCCCTGCGTGCTGGTGCCGTCCGGCCGCGGCTGGGCGGACGGTGGCGAAGTCGTCCTAGTGTAAGCGGGAGTTAAGCCATCGCCACCATCGCCCGCCGAGATGGTGTCAGTTGGACTTGAGCAGCAGCCCGAGGACCACGATGCACGCGAACCAGGCGAGGCCGACGATCACGGTGATCCGGTCGAGGTTGCGCTCGGCCACCGCGGACCCGCCGCCGGTCGAGGACGCACCGCCGCCGAACATGTCGGACAGGCCGCCACCCTTGCCCTTGTGGAGCAGCACCAACAGGATCATGATCAAGCTCAGGGCGATCAGAGCACACTCGAACCCGATAACTACCACGGGACCAACTCTCTCAATTCTTCGGCGAAGGGGCCGGGCCCGCTCCGCGCGGTCCGGCCCCAAAGCCTACGTGGTGGCAGGGGCGTTAGCCTACTGCCTGCTCGCGGTAACGCACGATCTTGACGAACTCGTCGGCGTCCAGCGAGGCGCCGCCGATCAGGCCGCCGTCCACGTCGGGCTTGGCCATCAGGCCGGCCGCCGAGGAGGACTTCACCGAACCGCCGTACAGCACGCGGACCTTGTCGGCCAGCTCGGCGCCGTACAGCTCGGCGAGCCGGGCCCGGATCGCGCCGCAGACCTCCTGCGCGTCCTCGGGGGTGGCGACCTCGCCGGTGCCGATCGCCCAGACCGGCTCGTACGCGACGACGACGCTCTCGGCGTCGGACGCCGGGACGCCGTCCAGGGCGCCGTCGAGCTGGGCCAGGGTGTACTCGACGTGGGTGCCGGCCTTGCGGACCTCCAGCGGCTCGCCGATGCACAGGATCGGGGTGATCCCGTTGCGGTAGGCGGCCTTCACCTTGGCGTTGACGATCTCCTCGTTCTCGCCGTGGTACTGGCGGCGCTCGGAGTGGCCGATCACCGCGTAGGCGACCTTCAGCTTCGCCAGCATCGGGCCGGACACCTCGCCGGTGTAGGCCCCGCCGTCGTGCTGGGAGATGTCCTGCGAGCCGTACTTGAGCTTCAGCTTGTCGCCGTCGACCAGGGTCTGCACGGAGCGCAGGTCGGTGAACGGGACCAGGACGGCGACCTCGACGGCCTCGTAGTCCTTGTCGGCCAGCGAGAACGCCAGCTTCTGGGTGTGCTGGATGGCCTCGAGGTGGTCGAGGTTCATCTTCCAGTTGCCCGCCATCAGCGGGAGACGCTCAGTCATGTCTTTCTCAGTCCTCCAGGGCGGCGAGACCGGGAAGGGTCTTGCCCTCCAGGTACTCGAGGCTCGCGCCACCGCCGGTCGAGATGTGTCCGAACTTCGTCTCGTCGAAGCCCAGGGTGCGGACCGCCGCCGCCGAGTCGCCGCCGCCGACCACGGTGAACGCGTCGGAGTCGAGCAGCGCCTGGGCGACCGCCCGGGTGCCGTCCGCGAAGGCGGGGTGCTCGAAGACGCCCATCGGGCCGTTCCAGAACACGGTCTTCGCGTCGGCGATCTTCTCCGCGAACAGCTGCGCGGTCTTCGGGCCGATGTCCAGGCCGAGCGCGCCGTCCGGGATCGCGTCCACGTCGACGACCGCGTAGTCCTCGACCGGGGCGCCGGTCTTGACGTCCGGGAAGCTGCCCGACACCGCGGTGTCCAGCGGGATCACGAACTCCACGCCCTGCTCGGCGCCGCGCTTCAGGTAGTCCTGGACGACCGGGATCTGGTCCTCCTGGAGCAGCGAGGCACCCACGCCGTGGCCCTGGGCCGCGATGAAGGTGTACATCATGCCGCCGCCGATCAGGATCCGGTCGGCCTTGCCGAGCAGGTTCTCGATCACGCCGACCTTGTCGGAGACCTTCGAGCCGCCGAGCACCACCACGTACGGGCGGGCCACGTCCTCGGTGAGGCGCTTGAGGACGCCCACCTCGGTGGCGATCAGGTCGCCGACCGCGTGCGGCAGCCGGGCCGGGAGGTCGTAGACGGAGGCGTGCTTGCGGTGCACCGCGCCGAAGCCGTCGCCGACGTACAGGTCCGCGAGGGCGGCCAGGGCGTCGGCGAACGCGCCGCGCTCGGCGTCGTCCTTGGAGGTCTCGCCAGCGTTGAAGCGCAGGTTCTCCAGCAGCGTGACCTCGCCGTCGCCGAGGGCGGCGACGGTGGCCTTCGCGCTGTCCCCGACGGTGTCGGTGGCGAACGCCACCGGGCGGCCGAGGATCTCGCCGAGGCGGACGGCCACCGGCGCGAGGGAGAACTTCGGGTCCGGCTCGCCCTTGGGGCGGCCCAGGTGGGAGGCGACGACGACGCGCGCGCCGCGCTCGACGAGCTTGGCGATGGTCGGCGCGACGGCGCGGATCCGGCCGTCGTCGGTGATGGTGTCACCGGACAGCGGCACGTTGAGGTCGGCGCGGACGAACACCCGCTTGCCGGAGACCTCCAGGTCTTCGAGCGTCTTCACGGTCTTGCTCCTCAAGGGATGAAAACGGCAGACGGCGACACGGCGGCGGGTCACCGGAGGGGTAGGACGGACGAGGGGGGCGGGCGCAGCGGGCAGGGCCCGGTCGGCGAACACAGCCGTCCGGGCCCTGCCCCTTACCTCACGTCAGCTACCGCTGCGATCAGAGCTGGTCGCCGACGAGGGAGACCAGGTTGACGAGGCGGTTGGAGTAGCCGAACTCGTTGTCGTACCAGCCGAGCACCTTGACCTGGTTGCCCTGGACCATCGTCAGCTGCGAGTCGAAGATGCAGGAGTGCGGGTCGTTGACGATGTCCGAGGAGACGATCGGGTCCTCGGTGTACGCCAGGTAGCCCTTGAGCGGGCCCTCCTGCGCGGCCTTCTGGAAGGCAGCGTTGACCTCGTCCTTGGTGACCTCTCGCTCCAGGGTGACCACCAGGTCGGTGATGGAGCCGGTCGGGACCGGGACGCGCAGCGAGGTGCCGTCCAGCTTGCCCTTGAGCTCCGGCAGGACCAGCGCGGTGGCCTTGGCGGCACCGGTCGAGGTCGGGATGATGTTCTGCGAGGCGGCGCGGGCGCGACGCAGGTCCTTGTGCGGGAAGTCCAGGGTGACCTGGTCGTTGGTGAAGGCGTGCACGGTGGTCATCAGGCCCTTGACGATGCCGAAGTTCTCGTGCAGGACCTTCGCCATCGGCGCCACGCAGTTGGTGGTGCAGGAGGCGTTCGAGATGATGTCGTGCGCCGCCGCGTCGTACTTGTCCTCGTTGACGCCCAGGACGATGGTGATGTCCTCGTCGCTGGCGGGAGCCGAGATGATGACCTTCTTGGCACCGGCGGTGATGTGCTTCTTCGCAGCATCGGCCTTGGTGAAGATGCCGGTGGACTCGACGACGATGTCGGCGCCCAGGGCGGCCCAGGGAAGGTTGGCGGGGTCGCGCTCGGCGGTGACCTTGAAGGTGTGACCGTCGACGGTGATGCTGTCCTCGGTGTGCGAGACCTCGCCGGGGAAGGTACCGAGAGTGGTGTCGTACTTGAGCAGGTGAGCCAGCGTCTTGGTGTCGGTCAGGTCGTTGACACCGACGATCTCGATGTCAGCGCCCTGGGACTTGACCGCACGGAAGAAGTTGCGGCCGATGCGGCCGAACCCGTTGATGCCTACCCGGATCGTCACGAACCGATCTCCTCTTAGGTACGTCGGGCCGGAGCCCGACGGGGGTGAAATTTGGGTTGTCCCCGACCACTGCTGACCCTACCTCCCCCAAGTGTCGCAAGGCACATCGCCTCACCGGTTGGGACGCGGCGGTCCGGGTGCGCGGAAGGGGCGTGCGGAGCAGGTCGCGGCTGCCGCGACCTGCTCCGCACGCCCCTCGGGTGCGCCGTCGGACGGTTGACCGTCCGTCAGTTCAGGGCCATCTCCTCGGTCAGGTTGGCCTCGGTGTTCGGCAGGCCGAGTTCGGCGGCCCGCTTGTCGGCCATCGCCAGCAGCCGGCGGATCCGGCCGGCCACCGCGTCCTTGGTCAGCGGCGGGTCGGCGAGCGCGCCCAGCTCCTCCAGCGAGGCCTGCTTGTGCTGCATGCGCAGCGCGCCGGCCGCGGCCAGGTGCTCGGGCACCTCCTCGCCGAGGATCTCCAGGGCGCGCTGCACCCGGGCCCCGGCGGCGACCGCGGCGCGGGCCGAGCGGCGCAGGTTGGCGTCGTCGAAGTTGGCCAGCCGGTTGGCGGTGGCCCGCACCTCGCGGCGCATCCGGCGCTCCTCCCAGGCGAGCACCGACTCGTGCGCGCCGAGGCGGGTGAGCAGCGCGCCGATCGCGTCGCCGTCGCGGATCACCACCCGGTCGACGCCGCGCACCTCGCGGGCCTTGGCCGGGATGCCGAGCCGGCGGGCCGCGCCGACCAGGGCGAGCGCCGCCTCCGAGCCCGGGCAGGTGATCTCCAGGGAGGAGGAGCGCCCGGGTTCGGTCAGCGAGCCGTGCGCGAGGAAGGCGCCGCGCCAGGCCGCCTCCGCGTCGCAGGTCGCCCCGGAGACCACCGCCGGGGGCAGGCCCCGGATCGGCCGTCCGCGTCCGTCCACCAGCCCGGTCTGCCGGGCCAGCAGTTCGCCGTCCTTCACCACCCGCACCACGTACCGGCTGCCGCGCCGCAGCCCGCCGGGGGCCATCACCACCAGATCCGAGGAGTGTCCGAAGATCTCCAGGAGGTCCTTGCGCAGCCGCCGTGCCGCAATGCCGGTGTCCAGCTCCGCCTCGATCACGATGCGGCCGCTCACAATGTGCAGTCCGCCCGCAAAACGCAGGATCGCCGAGACCTCCGCCTTGCGGCAGCAGGCACGGGTGACGGGAAGCCGGGAGATCTCGTCTTTCACCGCTGCCGTCATCGCCATGGGCTGATCCTTCCATGAGTCCGGAAAATCCGGTCGTACGCGGCGGCCAAGAGCTCCGCGTCGTGTCGCGGGGTGCCGTCGTCGCGGGCCACCGAGTCGAGCACCAGGGCGGCGCCCATCCGCTCGGCGGCCTGTTGCAGGCCGGCCAGGTCGGCGACGCCGAAGGCGCCGCCGCTGACCGCGCGCTCGTCCACCAGGATCGCGTCCACCGCCAGACCGGGGGCGTGGTCGGCGATCACCTCCAGGTGGCGCTGCGGGGTGAAGCCCTCGGTCTCGCCGGGCTGCGGGGCCAGGTTGAGGGTGAGCAGGCGGCGGGCCCGGGTCTCGGTGAGCGCCTTGGCCAGCTCGGGGACCAGCAGGTGCGGCAGCACGCTGGTGAACCAGGAGCCGGGGCCGAGCACCACCCAGTCCGCCTCCAGGACGGCCTGCACGGCCTCCGGGACGGCCGGCGGCCCGTCCGGCAGCAGCCGGATCGACTGCACGGTGCCGGGCGTGACCGCCACCGCGGCCTGGCCGCGCACCGCGGACACCTCGCCGGGGCGCAGCGGGTCGTGGCCGCGCACCTGGGCCTCGATGTCCAGCGGGACGGCCGACATCGGCAGCACCCGGCCCTGCACGTTGAGCAGGCGGCCCACCCAGTTCAGTGCCTCGACCGGGTCGCCGAGCTTCTCCCACAGCGCCACGATCAGCAGGTTGCCCACCGCGTGGCCGCCGAGCTCGCCGCTGCCGGCGAAGCGCTGCTGGATCACCTCGGACCAGGTGCGGCCCCAGTCGTCGTCGCCGCACAGCGCGGCCAGCGCCTTGCGCAGGTCGCCGGGCGGCAGCACGCCGAGCTCGGCGCGCAGCCGCCCGCTGGAGCCGCCGTCGTCGGCGACGGTGACCACCGCGGTCAGTTCGGTGGTCAGCCGGCGCAGCGCGGACAGCGAGGCGGACAGGCCCTGGCCGCCGCCCAGGGCGGCGATGCGGGGCGCGCCGGGGCGCGGCTGGGCGGCCCGCTCGGCGGGTCTGGTCCGGAGCTGCTGCCGTGCTGGCACGTATCCCGTCACGCCGACACCGTGTTCCTGTCTCGTGCTCGGCCGGGGCGGCGGTGCGGGTGGTTCCCGGCCGCTACTCCCGGCCCATGTCCCGGTGGACCAGCACCGTCTCGACCCCGTCCGCGATCAGACGCTTCGTCAGCTGTTCGGACATCGCCACGCTGCGGTGCTTGCCTCCGGTGCAGCCTACGGCAAGCGTCATGTAACGCTTCCCTTCCCTCCGGTAGCCCTCGGTGATGATCCGCAGCAGGTCGGTGTAGCCGTCCAGGAACTGCTGGGCGCCGGGCTGCTGGAACACGTACTCGGCGACGTCCGGGTCGGTGCCGGTGCGGGCCCGCAGCTCGGGGACCCAGTGCGGGTTGGGCAGGAAGCGGCAGTCGACCACCAGGTCGGCGTCGACCGGCAGGCCGTACTTGAAGCCGAAGGACATCACGGTGGCGCGCAGCTCGGGCTCGTCCTGGCCGGCGAACTGGGCGTCCATCTTGGCGCGCAGCTGGTGCACGTTGAGGTTGGAGGTGTCGACCACCAGGTCGGCCTCGCCGCGCAGTTCGCGCAGCAGCTCGCGCTCCCGGGCGATGCCGTCGACGATCCGGCCGTCGGCCTGCAGCGGGTGCGGGCGGCGGACCGACTCGAAGCGGCGGACCAGGGCGTCGTCGGAGGAGTCGAGGAAGAGCACCCGCAGCCGGACGCCGCGCTTCTCCAGCTCCTCCAGCGAGGTCAGCAGGTCGTCGAAGAAGGTGCGGCCGCGCACGTCGACCACGACGCCGATCCGCGGCACCGCGCCCTGCGAGCGGGCCCCCAGGTCGACCATGGTGGGGATCAGCGCGGGCGGCAGGTTGTCGACCACGAACCAGCCGAGGTCCTCCAGGCACTTGGCGGCGGTGGAACGGCCCGCCCCGGACATGCCGGAGATGATCACCAGCTCGGGGGTGGTCTCTCCCCCGTTGGACACTGTCACGTCTCTTCCCCGCTTCTCGGTACTGCTGTGGCCGTGCTGTCTTCGATGATCTCGCCGGTCGCGGTGTTGACCGCGAATGCGGCGGGTGTACGGGAGGCCAAGGCCGCGACAACGGTCTCGGCGGTGCGGCGCCCGATCCCGGGGACCGCGCAGATGTCGTCGACGGTCGCCGCCCGCAGCTTCTTCAGCGAACCGAAGTGCTTGAGCAGGGCCCGGCGGCGAGTCTCGCCCAGGCCGGGGACGGAGTCCAGCTCCCCCGCCGTGAGCCGTTTGGCCCGCTTGGCCCGCTGGTAGGTGATGGCGAAGCGGTGCGCCTCGTCGCGCACCCGCTGCAGCAGGTAGAGGCCCTCGCTGGAGCGCGGCAGCACCACCGGGTCGTCCTGGCCGGGCAGCCAGACCTCCTCCAGCCGCTTGGCCAGCCCGCACACCGCGACGTCGTCGATGCCCAGTTCCTCCAGCGCCCGGACGGCGGCGGCGACCTGCGGCTGCCCGCCGTCGACCACCAGCAGCTGCGGCGGGTAGGCGAAGCGCTTGGGGCGGCCGTTCTCGTCGAGCAGCGAGCCGTCCTCCTCCGGGGCCTGCTCGGGGACGGCCCACTCGCCGGTCTGCTCGCGCTCCTGGAGGTAGCGGCGGAAGCGGCGGGTGATCACCTCGTGCATCGAGCGGACGTCGTCCTGGCCCTCGAACGACCTGATCTGGAAGCGGCGGTACTCGCTCTTGCGGGCCAGGCCGTCCTCGAAGACCACCATCGAGGCCACCACGTCCTCGCCCTGGAGGTGCGAGATGTCGAAGCACTCGATGCGCAGCGGGACGGAGTCCAGTTCCAGCGCGTCGGCGATCTCCTGCAGGGCGCGGCTGCGGGTGGTCAGGTCGGAGGCGCGCTTGGTCTTGTGCAGCGCCAGCGCCTGCTGGGCGTTGCGCTGCACCGTCTCCATCAGGTCCTTCTTGTCGCCGCGCTGCGGGACCCGCAGGTCGACCTGGGCGCCGCGCAGGGCGGTCAGCCACTCGTGCACGGCCGCGTCGGGCAGCGCGGGGACGAGCACCTCGCGCGGGACCTGCTCGTTGCCCTCGCCGTAGAGCTGCTGGAGCGCGTGCTCGACCAGGCCCGCGGTGTCCACGTCCTCGACCTTGTCGGTGACCCAGCCGCGCTGGCCGCGGACCCGGCCGCCGCGGACGTGGAAGATCTGCACGGCGGCTTCGAGTTCGTCCTCGGCCAGGGCCAGCAGGTCGGCGTCGGTGCCGTCGCCGAGGACGACCGCGTTCTTCTCCATCGCGCGCTGCAGGGCGCCGAGGTCGTCGCGCAGCCGGGCCGCCTTCTCGTACTCCATCTCGGCGGCGGCCTGCTGCATCTCCTGCTCCACCCGGCGCAGGTGGCCGCCCGTCCGGCCGGCCATGAAGTCGCAGAACTCCTCGGCGAGTTCGCGGTGCTCGGCGGCGCTCACCCGGCCCACGCAGGGGGCCGCGCACTTGCCGATGTAGCCGAGCAGGCAGGGGCGGCCGACCTGCCGGGCGCGCTTGAAGACGCCGTTGGAGCACGTCCGCACCGGGAAGACCCGCAGCAGCAGGTCGACCGTCTCGCGGATCGCCCAGGCGTGCCCGTAGGGGCCGAAGTAGCGCACGCCCTTCTTGTGCGCGCCGCGCATCACCTGGACCCGGGGGTACTCCTCGTTCAGGGTGACGGCGAGCTCCGGGTAGCTCTTGTCGTCCCGGTACTTGACGTTGAACCGCGGGTCGAACTCCTTGATCCAGGAGTACTCCAGCTGCAGCGCCTCGACCTCGGTGGAGACCACCGTCCACTCCACGGAGGCGGCGGTGGTGACCATCGTCGCGGTGCGCGGGTGCAGGTTCGCCACGTCCTGGAAGTACGAGGAGAGGCGCTGGCGCAGGCTCTTCGCCTTCCCCACGTAGATGACCCGGCCGTGCGCGTCACGGAACTTGTACACCCCGGGAGAGAGCGGGATCGCCCCCGGCGCCGGTCGGTAGGTGGACGGGTCTGCCATGCCCCTACCGTACCGACTGCCGGTGACACTCCGGCGCGGGCGCCGTCAGCCGGACGCCTCCGGCTGACCGGCGTCCTGGGCGCCGGTCTGGAGGGCCGCGGCCAGGTGCGCCCTGAGTTCGGCGTTCTCCGCCTCCAGCAGGGAGATCCGCTTGCGCGCGAAGTAGAGCTCCAGGACGGCGTCCTGGAACTCCCGCACCAGTTCCTCCGGGGTCAGCCGCACGGTCCGTCCTCCCCGCTCAGGCCGAGGCGATCTTGGTGACGGTGCCCGCGGAGCCGCGCCAGTACAGCGCGCCGCCCTGGGCGTACAGCGTGCCGCCGCCGGCCTTGCCGTCCACCCCGGTCGGGACGGCGGCGGCGTTGCCGATCCGCACGGTGCCCTCGACCAGCAGGCCGGCCGCGTCGTTCTCGCCCTCCTTGGCGCTGCCGGTCTTCTGCACGACGTGCACCTTGGCGCGCGGGTTGTCGCCCCGGACGGTGCCGATGCCGACCAGGCCGGTGCCCTTGACCACGAAGTCGTCCAGGCCGGTGTTGTTGCGCAGCGCGATCAGGTTGCCCTGGGTGGCGCCGTCGGTCGCGGTCAGGTAGATACCCTGGGCGGCGGTGCCGGCGACCTTCAGGTCGATGGAGAGGGCGGCGGCGTTCTTGTCGGAGCCGTCGTCGTAGCCGGTGTGCGTGATCTTGAGGGTGCCGCGGCCCTTCTCGACGCCGGACAGGTACATCGCGGAGCTGTCCGGGTTCGTGGAGACCGCGTTGATCGCGGCGCCGTTGTTGATCAGCTGGGTGCCGTCGGGCTTGAGGCCGCCGCTGGCGCCGGTCTGGAGCGCCACCAGGGCGTGCGCGTAGCTGTTCGCGTCCGAGGCGGTGGTGAAGCAGGCGGCCTGGCCGCCCAGGCCGTCCGCGTAGAAGCTCTGCGCGCTGACCCGGCCGTTGAAGACGGTGACCTGGTCGGCCGCGCTCGCGCTGTCGGCGCTCCCCACCGCGACCGTGACCGCGCCCGCCGTGAACGCCCCCATGAACAGTCGGCGATCCATCCCGTCGTTCCCCCCTGGTTGTTCTTCTCCCGGACCGACGGGCCGTCAGCCCTTGGTGACCTGCAGGTTCCCGTTCTGCACCGCGACCTGGTAGGCGGGCAGCGGCTTCGGCGCGGGACCGTCCTGGACGGCGCCGTCGGCGATCCCGAACCGGCTGCCGTGGCACAGGCACTGGATCTGGTCCTTGACCACCCCGTTGACCAGGCACCCGGCGTGCGTGCACTTCGCGCTGAACGCCTTGTACTCCCCCGCGGCGGGCTGCGTCACCACGACGGCCTGCTCCCGGTAGACCTTGCCGCCGCCCACCGGCACGTCCGCGGCCGGGCCGAGGTCGATCGGACCGGAGGACTTCGCCTCCTCCTTGCCGCCGGAGGAGGACGAGGACGAGGAGCAGCCGGCGGCCGTGGCCCCCGCGAGCGCGACGGCCGCGCAGCACAGCACGGTACGGCGGGAGGCGGTGGGCTCGGTCATCGGGGCTCCTCGGTACGGGTTTTGGCGCCAGAAACCTAGCACGCGCGGCCGGGTCCGCCCGGAGGGCGCGTGCCCTCCGGGCGGACCCGGCCGCGCGCGGCGGCTACTTCTTCCTGCGCTTCGCGGGCGCCGCGTCCGAGACGCCCGGGAGGATGTCCCGCAGGAACTTGCCGGTGTGGCTGGCGGTGCTGGCCGCGACCTCCTCCGGGGTGCCCTCGACGACCACGCCGCCGCCGCCGGAGCCGCCCTCGGGGCCCATGTCGACCAGCCAGTCGGCGGTCTTGATGACGTCGAGGTTGTGCTCGATGACGATGACGGTGTTGCCCTTGTCGACCAGGCCCTCCAGGACCTTGATCAGCTTGCTGATGTCCTCGAAGTGCAGGCCGGTGGTGGGCTCGTCCAGGACGTAGACCGTCCGTCCGGTGGAGCGCTTCTGCAGCTCGGCGGAGAGCTTGACCCGCTGGGCCTCGCCGCCGGAGAGGGTGGTGGCGGGCTGGCCGAGCCGGACGTAGCCGAGGCCGACCTCCTTGAGCGTCCTCAGGTGCCGGGCGATCGCGGGGACGGCCTCGAAGAAGTCGAGCGCCTCCTCGATCGGCATGTTCAGCACCTCGGCGATGGACTTGCCCTTGTAGTGGACCTCCAGCGTCTCCCGGTTGTAGCGGTCGCCGTGGCAGACCTCGCAGGGGACGTAGACGTCCGGCAGGAAGTTCATCTCGATCTTGATGGTGCCGTCGCCCGAGCAGTTCTCGCAGCGGCCGCCCTTGACGTTGAACGAGAACCGGCCGGGCAGGTAGCCGCGGACCTTGGCCTCCTGGGTCTCCGCGAACAGCTTGCGCACGTGGTCGAAGACGCCGGTGTAGGTGGCCGGGTTGGAGCGCGGGGTGCGGCCGATCGGCGACTGGTCGACGTGCACCACCTTGTCGACCAGGTCGGTGCCGGTGATCCGGGTGTGCCGGCCGGGGACGCTGCGGGCGCCGTTCAGCTCGCGGGCCAGGTGCGCGTACAGGATGTCGTTGACCAGCGTGGACTTGCCGGAGCCGGAGACGCCGGTGACCGCGGTGAGGGTGCCGAGCGGGAAGGCGACCGTGACGTCCTTGAGGTTGTGCTCGCGGGCGCCGTGCACCACCAGCTGGCGCTTCTTGTCGCGCGGGCGGCGGGCCGCCGGGATCGGGATGGCGCGCTTGCCGGAGAGGTACTGGCCGGTCAGCGACTCGTCGTTGGCCAGCAGCTCCTTCAGCGAGCCGGAGTGCACCACCTTGCCGCCGTGCTCGCCCGCGCCGGGGCCGATGTCGACGATCCAGTCGGCGGTCTTGATGGTGTCCTCGTCGTGCTCGACGACGATCAGGGTGTTGCCGATGTCCCGCAGCCGGACCAGCGTCTCGATCAGGCGGTGGTTGTCGCGCTGGTGCAGGCCGATGGACGGCTCGTCCAGCACGTACAGCACGCCGACCAGGCCGGAGCCGATCTGGGTGGCGAGCCGGATGCGCTGGGCCTCGCCGCCGGAGAGCGTGCCCGCGGCGCGGTTGAGCGAGAGGTAGTCCAGGCCGACGTCGACCAGGAAGCGCAGCCGCTCCAGCACCTCCTTGAGCACCCGCTCGGCGATCTGCTTGTCCCGCCGGTCCAGCCGCAGCTCGCCGAGGAAGTCCGCGCAGTCGCTGATCGACATCGCGGAGACCTCGGCGATCGAGCGGTCCATCACCGTGACGGCGAGGACCACCGGCTTGAGCCGGCTGCCCTTGCAGGTCGGGCAGGGCACCTCGCGCATGTAGCCCTCGAAGCGCTCGCGCCCGGCGTCGCTCTCCGACTCGGAGTGCCGGCGGGTGACGAACGGGACGACGCCCTCGAACGCGGTGGTGTACGAGCGCTCGCGGCCGTAGCGGTTGCGGTAGCGGACCTCGACCTGGGTCTTGTGCCCGTACAGCAGCGCCTTCCTGGCCCGCACCGGCAGCCCGGCCCACGGGATGTCGGTGCGGAAGCCGAGCTCGCCGGCCAGCGCGTTGACCAGGCGCTGGAAGTACTCCTTGGTGGCGCCCTGCGACCAGGGGTGAATGGCGCCCTCGTCGAGCGACTTCTCCTCGTCGGGGACGATCAGCTCCGGGTCGACCTCCATCCGGTTGCCCAGGCCCGAGCAGTCCGGGCAGGCGCCGAAGGGGGAGTTGAAGGAGAAGGAGCGCGGCTCCAGCTCCTCGAAGGAGACGTCGTCGTACGGGCAGTAGAGGTGCTCGGAGAACATCCGCTCGCGCTCGGGGTCGTCCTCCGGGAGGTCGACGAAGTCGAGCACGACCATGCCGCCGGCCAGCTTGAGGGCGGTCTCCACCGAGTCGGTGAGCCGGCGCTTGGCGCCCGCTTTCACGGTGAGGCGGTCGATGACCACCTCGATCGTGTGCTTCTCCTGCTTCTTGAGCGTCGGCGGCTCGGTCAGCTGGACGGTCTGCCCGTCCACCCGGGCCCGGGCGTAGCCCTTGGACTGCAGGTCGGCGAAGAGGTCGACGAACTCGCCCTTGCGCTCCCGGACGACCGGGCTGAGCACCTGGAAGCGGGTGCCCTCGGGCAGCTCCAGCACCCGGTCGACGATGGCCTGCGGCGACTGCCGGGCGATCGGGCGGCCGCAGTGCGGGCAGTGCGGCTTGCCGATCCGGGCGAACAGCAGGCGCAGGTAGTCGTACACCTCGGTGATGGTGCCGACGGTGGAGCGGGGGTTGCGGTTGGTGGACTTCTGGTCGATCGAGACGGCCGGGGAGAGGCCCTCGATGAAGTCCACGTCCGGCTTGTCCATCTGCCCGAGGAACTGCCGGGCGTACGAGGACAGCGACTCGACGTAGCGCCGCTGGCCCTCGGCGAAGATCGTGTCGAAGGCGAGGGAGGACTTGCCGGACCCGGAGAGGCCCGTGAAGACGATGAGGGAGTCCCGGGGCAGGTCGAGCGAGACGTTCTTGAGGTTGTGCTCGCGTGCACCGCGGACGACGAGGCGGTCTGCCACTGCTACTGGCGCCTTTCTCCGGGTCGAAGTGGGATCGGGAGGAGGGTGGTGTGCTTCTTCCAGGATGCGCCCGCCAGCGTACTAGCTCATTCGTTCGAATCTGAGCCCGTCCAACGGCGGCCACCCGTACGGGTGAAGGGCACCCTCGCTCGACGGTAGCGCCAACGACTGACAACCGGCCCGGGCAACGCCCGGACCGGTCGCCGCACGGCCGCTCGAACGGGGACGGCCCGCAGGTGCGCCGGGGTGACGAGGGTCTCGTCGGTCCCCGTTCCGCCCTGCCCGCGCTCCCCCCGATGGAATGATGGTGACCGGTTGACGAGGGTCCAGAGCAGCGAACGAGGAGCGGCGTGATGACGTACCACGGAGCGGTGAAGGTCGGCGGGGCGCCGGACGTCCGGGAGCTGGCCCACCTGATCGTCACCAAGCTGGCGGTCGGCCCGCACGACAACAACGCCTACCTGCTGCGCTGCCGGGCCACCGACGAGCAGCTGCTGATCGACGCGGCGGCCGACGCCCCGGTGCTGCTGGAGACGGTCGGCCCCCGGCTGGCCGCGGTGGTCACCACCCACAGGCACCGCGACCACTGGGGCGCGCTGGCCGAGGTGGTGGCCGTCACCGGCGCCCGCACGATGGCCGGCCGGATCGACGCGGAGGGCATCGACGTGCCCACCGACCTGCCCCTGGAGGACGGCTCGGTGGTGCGCTTCGGGCAGGTCGAGCTGACCGTGCGCCACCTGGTGGGCCACACCCCGGGCGCGATCGTGCTGCTCTACGACGACCCGCAGGGCCACCCGCACCTGTTCACCGGCGACTGCCTGTTCCCGGGCGGGGTGGGCAACACCTGGGGCGACCCGGCCGCGTTCGACTCGCTGTTCCGGGACGTCAACGAGAAGGTCTTCGACGTGCTCCCGGACGAGACCTGGGTCTACCCCGGCCACGGCGACGACACCACCCTGGGCGCCGAGCGCCCGCACCTGCCGGAGTGGCGCGAGCGCGGCTGGTGAGCCGCGACCCCGGCCGGTGAACGCGGTGGGCCCCGTCGGACGCGCGTCCGGCGGGGCCCACCGCGTTCACCGGCCGGAGGTCAGGCGTCGACCTTCTCCGGCTCGGCGCCCTCCTCGGCCGCCTGCTTCTTCGCGGCGACCAGGCTGGTGACGGTGGTGACCGCCAGGGTCAGCACGATGAAGGCCAGCGAGACCGGGATGCTGATCTCCGGCACGTGCACGCCGCTCTCGTGCAGCGCGTGCAGGACCAGCTTGACCCCGATGAAGCCGAGGATCACCGACAGGCCGTAGGAGAGGTGGACCAGCTTCTTCAGCAGCCCGCCGATCAGGAAGTACAGCTGCCGCAGGCCCATCAGCGCGAAGGCGTTGGCGGTGAAGACGATGTACGGGTCCTGGGTGAGGCCGAAGATCGCCGGGATCGAGTCCAGCGCGAACAGCACGTCGGTGGTGCCGATGGCCAGCATCACGATCAGCATCGGGGTCATCAGCCGGCGGCCGTTCTCCCGGACGAACAGCTTGGTGCCGTGGTACCGGTCGGTGGAGGGGAAGCGCCGCTCGATCGACTTGAGCAGCCGGTTCTCCTCGAACTCCTCCTCTTCCTCCTCGGAGCGGGCCTCCTTGATCAGCTTCCAGGCCGTCCAGACCAGGAAGGCGCCGAAGAAGTAGAAGACCCAGGAGAACTGGGAGACCAGCGCCGCGCCGCCGGCGATGAAGACCGCCCGCAGCACCAGGGCGATGATCACGCCGAACATCAGCACCCGCTGCTGGTAGATCCTCGGCACCGCGAACTTGCCCATGATCAGGATGAACACGAACAGGTTGTCGACGCTGAGCGATTTCTCGGTGATGTAACCGGCGAAGAACTCACCGGCCGGCTTCCCGCCGCCGTACCACCAGAGGAAGCCGCCGAACAGCACGGCCAGGGCGACCCAGACCGCCGTCCAGACGCCGGCCTCCTTGATCGAGACCTCGTGCGGCTTGCGGCCGCCGATGAAGAAGTCGGCCACCACCAGGGCGATCAGCACCGCGATGGTGCCGCCCCACAGGCCCGCGGATACGTCCATGTCTGCTCCTCCGGCAGATAGGCGAACAATCGTCACTGCCGGAGGTCTCTTCCGCCGCGCGGCCCGCGCACCGCGGGCACCGCACGGCCAGCGCCCCGGGGCGCCGCGATGGGCGCCCGTGATGACGGGGTCGCTGAACGGGGAATACTCCCCTCCGCTCCCAGAAGGTTAACAGGAAGCCCAAGGGAAGGTAAAGAAGGTAAAGAAGCCCCTCCGCGGAACGGTCAGAGGAACGGCTCGATGAAGGGCAGCATGTCCCGGAAGGTGCGGCCGCTGGCGGGGGCGCCGATCGCGGTCATCTTCCAGCCGCCCTCGCCGTCCCGCGCGACCTTGGCCATGATCTGCCCGGTGTGCGGACCGCCGCCGGTCAGCTCGTAGCGGGCCAGCTCCTTGCCGGTGGTCTCGTCGACCAGCCGGCAGTGCGCGTTCTCCACCTCCAGGAAGTTCTGGCCGGTGTACGAGCTGACGGTGAACACGATCTGGGTGACCCGGCGCGGCACCTTGGCCAGGTCGACCAGGATGCTCTCGTCGTCGCCGCCCGCCCCCGCGCCGCCGACCAGGTTGTCGCCGGTGTGCTGCACCGAGCCCTCGTTGCTGATCAGGTGCGAGAAGAACACCACGTCGCTCATCACCTTGCCGTCGTACAGCAGGGCGGAGGCGTCGAGGTCGATCTCGCGGGGGCGGCGGCTGAAGAAGCCGCGCTTCCGGGGAGCGGACTTCCAACCGAGGCCCATCCGGACCACGGTCAGAGTCTCGCCGGTGGACTTCAACAGGCTGACGCTCTGGCCCTTGGCCAGGTTCACGGACACGCTGCCGACCTCTGCTTCCTCCGGGCCCCGCCCGGCGTCCTCGTCGAACATCCGACCGTGCCCGGAACGTTCGGACCCCGGGCAGACCGCGCCCCACCCTAACGCCGCAGCTCCGCCCCGGCGTCCCGGACGGACCGCACTGTGGCCAAACTACGACACACCGGCACCCGCCGGACGGGGATTTACCCGCCGCCCGGCGGTCTGACGCCGGATCAGGCCATTCCGGCCTCGCGCATCTGCCGCAGCTCGCGCTTGAGCTCCTTGACCTCGTCCCGCAGCCGGGCCGCCACCTCGAACTGCAGCTCGGCCGCGGCGGTGTGCATCCGGTCCGTCATGTCCTGGATCAGCTCGGCGAGTTCGGCCGCGGGCAGGCTCTTGGCGGGCTTGCGCTCGATGCCCAGCGACGGGACCGGCGCCTTGCCCTTGCCCTGCTGCCGGTAGCCGGTGGAGAGCAGCTCCTCGGTGTCGACGTCCTCCCCCGCCATGGTGGAGAGCAGGTCGCCGATCTTCTTCCGGAGCGGCTGCGGGTCGATCCCGTGCTCTTCGTTGTACGCCTGCTGGACGACCCGCCGGCGGTTGGTCTCGCTGATCGCCAGCTCCATCGCGGGGGTGATCTTGTCGGCGTACATGTGCACCTGGCCGGACACGTTGCGCGCCGCGCGGCCGATGGTCTGGATCAGCGAGGTGCCGGAGCGCAGGAAGCCCTCCTTGTCCGCGTCCAGGATCGCCACCAGCGAGACCTCGGGCAGGTCGAGGCCCTCGCGGAGCAGGTTGATGCCGACCAGCACGTCGTACTCGCCGGCCCGCAGCTCGCGCAGCAGCTCGATCCGGCGCAGCGTGTCGACGTCGCTGTGCAGGTAGCGGACCCGGATGTCGAGGCCGAGGAAGTAGTCGGTGAGGTCCTCGGCCATCTTCTTGGTCAGCGTGGTGACCAGGACCCGCTCGTCCTTCTCCACCCGCTGCCGGATCTCGTGCACCAGGTCGTCGATCTGGCCCTCGGTCGGCTTGACGACCACCTCGGGGTCGATCAGGCCGGTCGGGCGGATGATCTGCTCGACCTGGCCGTCGCCGCGGGCCAGCTCGTACTTGCCCGGGGTGGCCGACAGGTAGACGGTCTGGCCGATCCGCTCCTGGAACTCCTCCCACTTCAGCGGCCGGTTGTCCATCGCCGAGGGCAGCCGGAAGCCGTGCTCGACCAGCGTGCGCTTGCGGGAGGCGTCGCCCTCGTACATCGCGCCGATCTGCGGGACGGTGACGTGCGACTCGTCGATGACCAGGAGGAAGTCCTCCGGGAAGTAGTCGAGCAGGGTGTTCGGCGGGGAGCCGGGCTCGCGGCCGTCGAAGTGCATCGAGTAGTTCTCCACGCCCGAGCAGGTGCCGATCTGGCGGAGCATCTCGATGTCGTACGTGGTGCGCATCCGCAGCCGCTGGGCCTCCAGCAGCTTGCCCTGCTTCTCCATCCGGGCCAGGCTCTGCTCCAGCTCGGCCTCGATCCCGGAGATCGCCCGCTCCATCCGCTCCGGGCCCGCCACGTAGTGCGAGGCCGGGAAGACGTAGACCGAGTCGTCCTGGCTGATCACCTCGCCGGTCAGCGGGTGCAGCGTGTACAGCGCCTCGATCTCGTCGCCGAACATCTCGATCCGGACGGCGAGCTCCTCGTACACCGGGAAGATCTCGATCGTGTCGCCGCGGACCCGGAAGGTGCCGCGGGTGAACGCCAGGTCGTTGCGGGTGTACTGGATGTCCACGAAGCGGCGCAGCAGGGCGTCCCGGTCGATCTCCTCGCCGACCTTCAGCCGGACCATCCGGTCCACGTACTCCTGCGGGGTGCCGAGGCCGTAGATGCAGGAGACCGAGGCCACCACCACCACGTCCCGCCGGGTGAGCAGGCTGTTGGTGGCGGAGTGGCGCAGCCGCTCGACCTCCTCGTTGATCGAGGAGTCCTTCTCGATGTAGGTGTCCGTCTGCGGGACGTACGCCTCGGGCTGGTAGTAGTCGTAGTACGAGACGAAGTACTCGACCGCGTTGTTCGGCAGCAGCTCGCGGAACTCGTTGGCCAGCTGGGCGGCCAGCGTCTTGTTCGGCGCCATCACCAGGGTGGGGCGCTGCAGCTTCTCGATCATCCAGGCCGTGGTGGCCGACTTTCCGGTGCCGGTCGCGCCGAGCAGGACGACGTGCTCCTCCCCGGCGCGGACGCGGCGCTCCAGCTCGGCGATGGCCGCCGGCTGGTCGCCGTTGGGCTGGTAGGGACTGACGACCTCGAAGGGCGCCACGGACCGCTCGATACTCGTGATGGGACGCACGCCCCCCACCGTACGACCGGCCACCGACAGAGCGGGTGCTACTTCGCGGAGTCCCGGGCCAGCGCGACCAGCCGGGAGACCGCCCGCAGGTACTTCTTCCGGTAGCCGCCGCGCAGCATCTCCTCGGTGAACACCTCGTCGAACGGCACGCCCGAGGCGGTGACCGGCAGCTCCCGGTCGTACATCCGGTCGGCCAGCACCACCAGCCGCAGCGCGGTCGCCTGGTCGTCCACCTGCCGCACCCCGCGCAGGAACACCGCGCCGACCTCGTCCAGCAGCGCGCCGTACCGGCTGGGGTGCACCTCCTTCAGGTGCTCCAGCAGGGCGTCGAAGTCGTCCAGCGAGGCCCCCGGGGTGCGGGCCGCGCGGGCCGTCACCTCGGCGTCGTCGTACGGCGGCGGGGCCGCGGGCAGGCCGCGGTGCCGGTAGTCCTGGCCGTCGATCCGCACCGGGCGGAAGTGCGCGGACAGGCCCTGGATCTCCCGCATGAAGTCGGCGGCGGCGAACCGGCCCTCGCCGAGCTTCTCCGGCAGCGTGTTCGAGGTCGCGCACAGCTTGACCCCGTTCTCCACCAGCCGGCTCAGCAGCGTCGAGACCAGCACGGTGTCGCCCGGGTCGTCCAGCTCGAACTCGTCGATGCACAGCAGCCGGTGCGTGCTCAGCGTCCTCACCGCGCCCTGGAAGGTCAGCGCACCCACCAGGTTGGTCAGCTCGACGAACGTCCCGAACGCCTTCGGCCCCGGGACCGCGTGCCACAGCGAGGCCAGCAGGTGCGTCTTGCCGACGCCGTACCCGCCGTCCAGGTAGATCCCGGCCGGCCCGGTGGGCACCGGCGCCGACCGCCGGAACCAGCCCCGCTTCGGCGGCTCGGCGGCGCCGTTCAGCCCCGCCGCGAAGGACTCCAGGATCTGGACCGCCTCGTACTGGCTCGGCTGCGAGGCGTCCGGCAGGTAGCTGCCGAAACTCACCCCGGCGAAGCGCGGCGGCGGCACCATCTCCGCCACCAGCCGCTCGGCCGGTACCACCGGGCGCCGATCGGCCAGGGCTATCGCGGTGTGAATATCGGACTCCGAGGCAGCAGACACGAGACAACAGGGTACTCGCGCGGGAAAACCCGGTGCGAAACCAGGGGCGCCCGCGCAGCGGTCCCCCGGGCCCCCGGCTGGGAGACTCGGAGGCATGGAGCAACTGATCGGTGACACCCCCGGAACCCCCGGCGAGCTGGAGTGGCTGGCGCAGGCGTACGCGTACCCGGCCCGGGGGGCGTGGCTGCGGGCGAACATGGTCTCCTCGCTGGACGGGGCGGCCCGGCTGGAGGGCCTCTCGGAGGGGCTGTCCAGCGAGGCGGACAAGCGGATCTTCGGGGTGCTGCGGGCGCTGTGCGACGTGGTGCTGGTGGGGGCCGAGACGGTGCGGGCCGAGGGGTACCGGCCGGGGCGGGCCCGGCCGGAGTTCGCGGCGCGGCGGGCGGCGGCCGGCCAGTCGCCCGCGCCGGTGATCGCGGTGGTGTCGCGGAGCCTGGAGCTGGACCTCTCGGCGCCGCTGTTCACCGAGCCGCTGGTGCCGACCGTGGTGGTGACGACGGTCGACGCGCCGGCCGACAGGCTCGCCCGGGTCGCCGCCGCAGCCGATGTGATCACCGCAGGAACGGGCTCGGTGGACCTCCCCCGGGCGGTGGCCGCGCTCACGGAGCGTGGTTGGCGCCGCCAGCTCACCGAGGGCGGGCCCCGCCTGCTCGCACAGCTCGCGGCGGACGGTCTGCTGGACGAGTTGTGCCTGTCGGTGGCGCCCTTGGTGACGGCGGGTGATTCACCGAGGATCGTGAACGGGCCGGGAATCCCGGACGTCCGGCCGATGCGGCTGGTGTCATTGATCGAGGAGAAAGGTTTCCTCTTCACCCGCTACCTGCGACCGACCGATCCGGATCGCTCCCCGAGCGTCCCCGCCCTCGCCTGAGACAGATGAGACACATCCTGACCGATGTGGATCATGTGATCCGTGTGGCGCGTGTGCAGCGTGAGGAATCCTTCCTCCGGGCACTATGAAGGAATGGGGAGCAGGGAGCCGGACCCGGGGGCCCGCACCAGCGAAGGGACTCACGTGTTCAAGACCGTACTGATGATCGAGAAGGCACTCTCCGACGCCGACGTGGAGCTGGTCACCACGCTCCACGGCGAGGAGCAGGTCTCCTTCGTCGTCCTGATGCAACCCCGCGGCAAGCAGGACGAGTTGCTGCGCGCCCTGGACGACGTGGCCCTCGGCCATCTGGACAAGGCGGTGCACGAGCACGACGACGACGCGCAGGACGCGCCCACCCTTGCGGGCGAATCCCTGGAGCACAGCCTGCGCCACCTCCAGCGGGCCGGGGCGGAGGCGGTCGGCGAGGTGGTCGGGGCGCACCCGCTGGTGCGGCTGCGCGAGGTGGTGGAGGAGCACAAGGCCGACGAGGTGCTGGTGCTGACCTCGCCGCACTTCGTCGAGGAGTTCTTCCACCGGGACTGGGCCTCCCGCGCCCGGCACGAGGTCGGCGTGCCGGTGCTCAAGCTGTTCGCCAGCGAAACCTGACCGGGCTCCCGGTTAGGGCAGAATCGTCCCGTAGCTCCGTGAGTGTTTCGCGGAGCTACAGGACGATCCCGCCTCCTCACGCCCGTACGGAGCCAGCCTTGAACGACGCCGCCCACGACCTGCACGCCCCGCACTTCATCGGCATCGGCGGCGCCGGCATGTCCGGCCTGGCGAAGATCCTCGCGGTGCGCGGCGCGACCGTCTCGGGCTCCGACGCGAAGGAGTCGGAGACCGTGCGGGCGCTGCGCGAGCTGGGGGCGACGGTGTTCGTCGGGCACGCCGCGGAGCACCTGCCGGCCGGGACGAGCAGCGTGGTGGTCTCCAGCGCGATCCGGGCCGACAACCCGGAACTGGTGGCCGCGCGGGAGCGGGGCGTCCCGGTGGTGCACCGGTCGGACGCGCTGGCGGCGCTGATGGGCGGCCGCCGGGCGCTCGCGGTGGCGGGCACGCACGGCAAGACCACCACCACCTCGATGCTCGCGGTCAGCCTGGGCGAGCTGGGCCTGGAGCCCTCGTACGCGATCGGCGGCGACCTGGACGCGCCGGGGTCGAACGCGCACCACGGGGCGGGCGAGATCTTCGTCGCGGAGGCGGACGAGAGCGACCGCAGCTTCCACAAGTACGCGCCCGAGGTGGCGATCGTGCTGAACGTGGAGCTGGACCACCACGCCAACTACGCGTCGATCGAGGAGATCTACGAGTCCTTCGAGACCTTCGTCGGCCGGATCCAGCCCGGCGGCACCCTGGTGGTCTCGGCCGACCACGAGGGCGCCCGCGAGCTGACCCGCCGGGTGGCGGACCGGGAGGGCCTGAACGTGGTGACGGTCGGCGCCGCCGCGGACGCCGACCTGCGGGTGCTGGAGGTCGAGGCGCGCGGCATGACCAGCGAGGTGACGGTCGAGCTCGGCGGCGAGCCGCTGACCTTCACCGTCTCGGTGCCCGGCCGGCACTACGCGCACAACGCGGTCGCGGCGCTGGCCGCGGGCATCGCGCTGGGCGTCCCGGCCGAGGGCCTGGCGAAGGCGCTGGGCGCGTACACCGGGGTGCGGCGGCGGCTGCAGCTCAAGGGCGAGGCGCGCGGCGTCCAGGTGATCGACTCCTACGCGCACCACCCGACCGAGATGGCCGCCGACCTGGAGGCGATCCGGGAGGCGGCGGGCCCGGGCCGGGTGCTGGTGGTCTTCCAGCCGCACCTGTTCTCCCGCACCCAGCAGCTGGCCGAGGAGATGGGGCAGGCGCTGGCGCTGGCCGACGCCTCGGTGGTGCTGGACATCTACCCGGCCCGCGAGGACCCGATCCCGGGCGTCACCGCCGAGCTGATCATCGACGCGGCCCGCCGGGCCGGCGCCGACGTCCGGGCCGAGCACGACTTCGCGGCCGCCCCGACGCTGCTGGCCGCGCTGGCCGCCCCCGGTGACCTGGTGCTGACCATGGGCGCGGGCGACGTGACCAACCTGGGCCCGGAAATTCTGGCGGCCCTCGCGGACGTTGCACCTGCTGTCTGACGTCCCCGTTCCCAGCTGGAGACTGCCGTGAGCTACGAGGTCCAGAAGTCCGACGCCGAGTGGCGCGCCGAGCTGTCCCCGGAGGAGTACCACGTGCTCCGCGAGGCCGGCACCGAGCGGCCGTTCGTCGGCGAGTACACCGACACCAAGACGGTCGGCGTCTACGCCTGCCGGGCGTGCGGCGCCGAGCTGTTCAGCAGCGAGACGAAGTTCGACTCGCACTGCGGCTGGCCGTCGTACTACTCGCCGCTGGCCGGTGACTCCGTGGAGTACCTGGAGGACACCAGCCTCGGCATGCGCCGGGTCGAGGTGCGCTGCAAGAAGTGCGGCAGCCACCTGGGGCACGTCTTCGAGGGCGAGGGCTACGACACCCCGACCGACCAGCGGTACTGCATCAACTCGATCTCGCTGACGCTGAAGCCCGCCGAGTAGTACCCGCTCCCCGCACCGACGAGGGCCCTCCCCGGCCGCCGGGGAGGGCCCTCGTGCGCGTCCGGGCTCCCGGTCAGGACAGCCGGGTGCGCAGGAAGTCCAGCAGGGCGGCGTTGAAGCGTTCGGGCTGTTCGGCGCCCGGGAGGTGGCCGGCGTCGGGGACGACGGTGAGGTCGGCGTGCGGGACGAGGGCGCGGACGGCCTCGGAGTCGGCGACGGGGGTGTAGACGTCGTCGGCGCCGACCAGCAGCAGGGTGGGGACGGTGACGGTGCGCAGGGTGTCGCGGTAGTCGGGGCGCTCGGCCCGGCCGCGCAGGGCGGCGGCGGCGCCGCGCGGGTCGGTGTCGCGCATCATGGCGAGGACCCGGGCGGCCGTGTCGGGGAGGGCGGTGACGTTGTAGGGGGCGAGCATCTTGTCGATCACCTCGTCCGCGTAGCCGGCCATGCCCTCGGCGAGCAGCCGGTCGGCCATCCGGTTGCGGAACGCCTTGCCCTCCTCGGTCTCGGCGGGCGCCGAACTGTCGGACAGCACCAGCGCCAGCACGCGCTCCGGGTGGCGCAGGTGGAACTCCATGGCGATCTGGCCGCCCATCGAGACGCCGCCGACCACCGCGCGTTCGACGCCCAGGTGGTCGAGGAGGGCGGCGGTGTCGTCGGCGAAGTCGGCCAGCAGCACCTTGCCCGGCGTCACCCCGCTCTCGCCGTAGCCGCGCAGGTCGAAGGTGATCGCCCGGTACCCGGCCGCGGCGAGCGCGCGGACCTGCGGGTCCCACAGCGTGCGGTTGAACGGGTGGCCGTGGACCAGGACGACGGGGGTGCCGTCGGCCGGGCCGGTCTCGTCGTAGTGCAGCGTGGCGCCGTTCACCGTCGTGTGGCTCATCGAGGGCCTTCCGTCTCGCGTTCCGGAACCGTGTGCGTCCGGAGTGTCGGGCCAGGGTACGGCTGCGGGTGACCCGGGTCCCCGGCGGCATGGAAGACTGTTGCCCTTCCGAACGGTCTTGGACGTGGGTGGGGCGGGCGTGGCGCGGCGGCGGTCTTCCGGGGTGTGGTCGGTACTGGCTGAGGCGCAGCGCGAGCAGCACCGGCGCGCCGAGGCGCAGCGCAGGGCGGCGGCGGCCGCGCAGCGCGAGAACGAGCGGGCCCGGCGGGAGGCGCAGCGGGCGGCGGCCCGGGGCGAGCGGGAGGCGCTGAAGGCGTACCAGCAGGGGCGGGAGTCGGACACCGCCCGGCGGACCGCCGAACTGGACGAGCAGGTCGCCGAGTTGCGCGGGGTGCTGGCGGCGGGGCTGGCCGGGCCGGGGTTCTCGCTGGCCGTTCCGGACCGTCCGGCGGTGCCGCCGTTCGACCCCGGCCCGCTGGGCGCGCCGGTGCCGATGCCGGACCAGAACTGGTACCTGGTACCGGCCCCGACGGGTTCGCAGGCGTACCGGCCGGGGGCTCGCCGGCAGTGGGAGGAGCAGTCGGCGCAGGCCCGGGCCAGGTTCGAGTACGACTGGCAGGCGGCCTGGGCGGCCGAGCAGCACCGGCAGCGCCAACTCGCCGACTACCGGGCCCAGTACGACGCGTGGGCGGCCGAGCGGCACCGGCTGCTGGCCGAACAGGCTTCGCAGGCCGGGCAGTTGGCGGCGCGGCTGCGGGCGGGCGAACCGGCGGCGGTCGCCGAGTACTTCGAGGCGGTGATCGACTGGCGCGAGGACTGGCCGGACGGCTTCCCCGCCGACGGCGAGACCTCCTGGGACGCCCCCGCCCGCCGGCTGGTGGTGCGCTGGGAGCTGCCGCCGTACGAGGTGGTGCCGTCGGTGGGCCGGTACCGGTACGTCCGCTCCGACGACCGCGAGGACGAGATCGCCCGGCCGGTCGCCCAGCGCAAGGAGCTGTACCGGGAGGTGCTGGCGCAGTGCGCGCTGCGGGTGCTCGCGGAGGTGTTCCGGGCCGACCACGACGGGCTGCTCGCCTCGGTCGCCCTGAACGGCGTGGTGGTCGCCACCGACCCGGCGACCGGGCAGGAGGGCGAGCGCTGCCTGCTGGCCGTGGAAGCCGACCGGGACGCCTTCGCGGCGCTCGCCCTGGACCGGGTCGCCCCGCTGGACTGCCTGGTCGGCGCGCTGGGCGGGCGGGTCTCGGCCCGGCCGGAGAAGGCCGAGACGGTCCCCGAGGTTCCGGTTTCCGCTGCCGGGACGGCTGCCGGTGCCCCTTCGGGCGCGGACGCCCGGGCCGTCGCGGCCGCCGCGGACTCCACCGGCTCCACCAGCTTCACGGACTTCACGGACTTCACGGACTTCACGGACGGCGAGGGCCCCGACCTGTTCGAGATGGACCCGCTGGAGTTCGAGGAACTGGTCGCCGAACTGTTCCGCCGCCGGGGCCTGCGCACCAGCACCACCGCGCGCAGCGGCGACGAGGGCGTGGACGTGCTGGCCGAGGACCCGGACCCGATCACCGGCGGGAAGATCGTCATCCAGGCCAAGCGCTACCGGAAGACCGTCCCGCCGAGCGCCGTCCGGGACCTGGAGTCGACGATGCGGCGACAGGGCGCCAACCGGGGCATCCTGGTCACCACGGCGGGCTTCGGGCCGGGCTCGCGCAAGCACGCCGAGGGGCAGCCGCTCACCCTGGTGGACGGCCCGATGCTGCTGGAACTGCTCCGCGAGCAGGGCCTCCCGGGCCGGCTCGGCCCGGTGCTCCCCACCCAACGGACATCCTCCGCACGGGAGTTGACGCCTGGACAGAACACCGTACTGCCCGCCGAGGAGGTCCGCGTCCGATTCCGGGCGGGCGGCGCGGCGGCCGACCTGACCCTGTTGCTGCTGGACGCGGACGGCAAGGTCCGGCGCGACGAGGACTTCGTCTTCTACCACCAGCCGAGCGCGGAGGACGGCGCCGTCACGCTGCGCCCGGAGGAGCACCGCGCGAGCATCCGCACCGGCCGACTCCCGGACTCGGTGCGGCGGGTGGCGATCTCGATCAACCTGGAGACGGACGGCGACGGCACCTGCGCGGACCTGGTCGACCCCCGGGTGGAACTGCACTGCGGCGACGGCCACTGGCTGTTCCGTCCCCCCGCCGACCCCGCGGTCTCCGCGATGCTGGTCGCCGAGGTCTACCGGCACCCCGCCGACGGCTGGAAGCTCCGCGCCCTGGGCCAGGGCTGGTC
The DNA here is from genome assembly GCF_039529925.1 of Kitasatospora saccharophila. Lineage (NCBI taxonomy): Bacteria > Bacillati > Actinomycetota > Actinomycetes > Kitasatosporales > Streptomycetaceae > Kitasatospora > Kitasatospora saccharophila. The sequence continues at coordinate 72,046 of NZ_BAAANS010000020.1, forward strand.
CGACGGCCTGGCGGGCCTGGCCCGCGACCACGGCGTGGACGTCGCGTAGCCCGCGCCCCGGAGAGAGTCGCTGCGCGACCAGCCAGGCACCCACCGCAGGATCGCGGGGTGGCATCAACTCACCGCCCTCCCCGCGATCTCGCAGGCGTTCACCTGCCGCCGCGCGCAGTTCCCCGCGCCCCTGTCTGCATCATCCCGCCGCGCGCAGTTCCCCCCGCGCCCCCGTCCGCACCACACCACGACGCGCAGCGACTCCCCCTGGCGGGAGCCTATTCGCGGAGCGTCCGGGTGTGCTTCCACTCGGCCGCGCACTCGCGGTAGCCGAGCCAGGCGTTGATGGCCAGCATCGGGGTGTTGTCCGCGTCGTTCTGGGTGTAGGCGGCGGTGAGGCCGCGGGCCTTGGCGCGGTGCAGGGCGTGGACCTTGGCGAGTTTGGCCAGGCCGCGGCCGCGGTGGGTGGAGCGGGTCGCGGTGAAGGCGGACCAGTAGGTGCGGTGGCCGTCGGTCTGGGCGGCGGAGAAGGCGACCGGTTCGCCGTCCGCGAGGACGACCGAGGTGAGGGTGTGGTCCTGGTCGGGGCGCTGCCAGATCTCGGCGAGCCAGCTCTCGTACGGCTGGTCGTCGAGGGCCAGGTCGCCGGGCTCGGCGCGGGTGCCGTCGATGTCGACCAGGTAGATCGGGTACGGGTCGTCCAGGTAGTCGGCGGCGGTGCGCAGTTCGACGCCCGGCGGGGTGGGCGGCAGCGGGGGCAGCGGGGCGGTGAGGTCGAGGCCGGAGAAGCGGCCGGCCCGGCCGCTGCGCCGGTAGCCGCGGGCGGTGGCGAAGCCGAGGGCTTCGGGGGTGTCGTCGACCCAGCTGTGCGCGTCCCGGACGCCGAGGGCGGCGAGGTCCCGCTCGGCGGCGGCGAGCAGGGCGGTGCCGGCGCCGGCGCCGCGGTGCTCGGGGAGCACGCTGATGTTGAGGAAGCCCTGGTGGGAGGTGGTGCTCTCGGGGACCGGACCGAACCGCGCGGTGCCGACGACCCGGCCGTCCCGTTCGGCGACCAGCAGGTGGTAGTGCGGCAGGGCGGACTGCCAGGTGACCACCTCGGGGGTGGTGACCAGGTGCGGGCGGCCGGCCCGGTAGGCCGCGGCGGCGTCGGTGGCGTCGGCGGGTGCGAACGGACGGATGCGGTACGGCGTCGAAGTCATAGGCATGTCACGTTAGCCAGTCGTTCGTCCGTGCGCTGCTGAATTTCCCCCCACCCGGGCGGCGCTCCGTTCAGTACCGGTGGAACCTCAAGTTCAGCTCTGAGTTTCCGTTGTCCCGCTTGGCATCGGCCCGCCGTGGATACACCCTCGACTGCGGGGGGTCGGGCTTGCCGGAAAACCCCGGAAAGAGGGGGTGGAATATGTCTTCGTCCGATATTCCGCGATTGGGCACCGGAATCGGCTGGCGGCCCGAGATCGACACCGCGGTGGAGCGGCTGCCCGGCCTGGACTGGGTGGAGGTGGTCGCCGAGAACGTCTGCGCCGACCACCTGCCGCCCTCGCTGGCCGAGTTGCGCGCCCGCGGCGTCACCGTCGTCCCGCACGGCGTCTCGCTCGGCCTCGGGGACGCCGCCGCACCCGACCCGGCCCGGCTGGCCCGGCTGGCCGCGGTCGCCGAGTCGCTCGGGTCGCCGCTGGTCAGCGAGCACCTGGCGTTCGTCCGGGCGGGCGGCCTGGAGGCCGGGCACCTGCTGCCGGTGCCGCGCACCCGGGAGGCGCTGCGGGTGGTGGCCGCGAACGTCCGGATCGCCCAGCGGGAGCTGCCGGTGCCGCTCGCCCTGGAGAACATCGCCGCCCAACTGGCTTGGCCCGGCGAGGAGTTGACCGAGGCGCAGTTCCTCGCCGAGCTGGTCGAACGCACCGGTGTCCGGCTGCTGGTGGACGTCGCCAACCTGCACACCAACCGGGTCAACCTGGGCGTCGACCCGGCCGCCGAAATCGACCGGCTGCCGCTGGAGGCCCTCGCCTACGTGCACGTCGCCGGGGGCGTCGAGCGCGACGGCGTCTGGCACGACACCCACACCCACCCCGTCACCGCCCCCGTGCTGGAGGTGCTGGCCGAGCTCTGCGCCCGGACCGACCCGCCCGGGGTGCTGCTGGAGCGGGACGGCGCCTACCCGCCGCCCGCCGAACTGTCCGCCGAACTCGACGCGATCCGCCGCGTCCAGCACCTCCACCGCGTCCAGCACCTCCACCGCAGGGAGACCGCCCGTGTCTGAGCAGCACGAGTACCTGATCCGCGACCGCGAGGACGCCGAACTCGCCCTCGCCCGCACCCACCTGGCGCACCGCCAGCAGGAACTGCTGGCCGCCCTGGTGGCCGGCGCCCCGGCCCCCGCCGGCTTCGACCCGGAGCAGTTGCGCGTCCAGGCCGAGGGCCTGCTCGCCAAGCGCCGGGAGATCGCCGCCCACCTGGTGCCGGAACTGCCGGGGCTGCTCGGGGCGGACTTCGCCCCGCTGTTCGCCCGCTACTGCGCCGGTCGGCCGCTCACCGGCGGCCACCGCGCCGACGCCCGGGCCTTCGCCGCATGGGCCCTCGACACCCGTCCGGACGCCGCCTGGCACCCCGGACTGCGCCGCCTGCTGCACCCCACCGCCTCCCGGTGGAGCCGCCTGCTGCCGCGCCGCACCCGCGACCGCGCCGACCGGGCGCTCGCGTAACCGCACCTCACCACGCAGTAGAGAAAGGAACCACGGGGGAATGTGGAACTTCCGGTTCGTCCTGGCGTTCGCGCTGATCGCGTTCACCGTCGCCCTGTCCGCCGTCCACAACCGGCGCTACCGCCGGGTCACCGACCCGCAGGGCCTGCCCGGCCGCGGCCAACCGCTGCTGGACGTCGCCTTCCTGGCCGGCGGCCCGGCCCGGGCGGTCGACACCGCGCTGGTCCGGATGGAGCGCGAGGGCCGGGTGGTGGTCTCCCGGGCCCGCCGGGTCACCGTCACCGACGACCGGACGTCCGACCCGGTCGAGCGCGTGCTGGTCACCGCCGTCGGCGGGCGGGCCGGGCGCGACCTGTCGGTGCTGCGCGCCTCCGTGACGGGCAGCCCCGAGGTGCAGCGGATCGGCGACGGGCTGGCCGCCCGCGGCCTGATGCGCCACCCCACCGCGCTGCGCAACGCCCGGCGGGCCCGTCGGCTGGTGCTGCTGGCGCTGCTGGTCGCGATCGTCCTCGGCACGGTCTCCACCGTCCAGTGGGCGGGCTCGGCGGACCGGGACACCACCGCGCCCCCGTTCATCCCGTACTTCCTGCTCGTCCTGCTCACGGTCATCGTCCTGATCGCCACCCACCTCCCGAAGAGCCGGATCACCCCGGCCGGGCGGCGCCAGTTGCTGCTGGTCCGCGGCAGCGTCCCGTGGCGGCCGCGCGAGGTCGCCGCCGAGCACGCCGAGCTGGTCGGCGCGTTCGCCCTGGACGGCGCCGCCGCGCTGCGCCGGTCCGAGCACCGGGCGCTGCGGGACGCGCTGACCGGCCCGGACGCGACCACCCGCTCCTCCCGTTCCTCCCGCTCCTCCGGGTCGGACGGCGGCGCGGAGTACGCGGCCGGCGCCGGGGCGGCGGCGTGGTGCGGCACGGCCTCGTCCTCGTCCGGCGGTCACTCGGGCGGCTCCTCGCACCACTCCTGCGGTGGTTCCTCCTCGCACTCCTGCGGGTCCTCGTCGCACTCCTGCGGCTCGTCGAGCTCCTGCGGGTCGAGCTGCGGCGGGGGCGGCTGCGGCAGTTCGTGAACCGGCCGCCGAGTCACAGTTCGGTATCGCGGCCCGGCTATTTGTTCCGCTTCCGGCGCGCACAGGACTAGAACAAAAAGCATGTGGGTGTTGCTGCTGATCCCGTCCTGTGCCGCCGCGGTGCTCTCCTGCCTCCGCCTGGTACGGGTCGCCACGATCGCGGACGCCCTCACCGGCCGCGCCCCGCACCCCGGGCACCTCCCCGCGGGCGTCGGCCTGTACGAGACCGCGTACCTGGCCGGCGGCCCCGCCCGGGTGGTCGACCTGGCCCTGGTCCGGATGGCCGGGGTCGGCCGGCTGCACCTCGCCCACACCGGCTGGACCACCGTCGTCGACCCGCGGGGCCGCGGCCGCCTGGAGCGCGCGCTGATCGGCGCGATCGGCCCCGAGGGCCAGTGCCGCACCGCCCAGCTCAAGGCCGCGCTGGCCGCGCACCCCACCGTCCGCGACATCGGCGACCGGCTGACCTCGGCGGGGCTGGCGACGCCGGCCGTCGTCCGGGACCACGCCCTGCGGGCGATCCGGCAGGTCCGCTACGCCCTGGTCGGGGCGGCGGCGATGCTGCTGCTCACCGTCCTGCTGACCGCCCCCGACGGCACCGCCGCCCGCACCGCGGTCGCCTGGTACGCCCTCCCGCTGGTCCTCACCGGCGGCACCCTGCTGATGGCCCGGGTCGACGTCCACGCCTACACCGCGTGGGCCGCCCCCGCCGGGCAGACCCTGCTGCGCGCCCTCCCCTGCCGCCACACCCCCGCGACCGCCGACGACCTGCTCACCGCCGTCGCCATCTCCGGCCCGGCCGCCGTCCAGGACCCGCGCCTGCGCGCGGCCCTCGACTCCTGAGGCGAAACCGGAGAGCACCGCCAGGGGCTCGGGGAACGGCGAGGCCGAGTCTGCGAGAGGTTCACTGCCGGAGCGCGCATCGGCTTCCGGTTCTTGTCACCGCACGCAGCAGCACGAACCTCCGATGGGCTCCGGCCGTCAGCAGCACGGACCCGCCGTTCCCCAGGCCCCTGATTTCGCCCCCGCCGTTCGCACCCGAGCCCCTGATTTCGCTCTCGCTCAGTACAGACCGGCGAGCAGGTCCGCGACCGGCTTGCGGCGGCCGGTGAAGAAGGGGACCTCCTCGCGGACGTGCAGCCGGGCGCGGGAGGGGCGCAGGTCGCGCATCAGGTCGACGATGCGGTGCAGTTCGTCGGCCTCGAAGGCGAGCAGCCACTCGTAGTCGCCGAGCGCGAAGGAGGCGACCGTGTTGGCGCGGACGTCGGGGTAGCCGCGGGCCATCTTGCCGTGCTCGGCGAGCATCGCCCGGCGCTCCTCGTCGGGGAGCAGGTACCACTCGTAGGAGCGGACGAAGGGGTAGACGCAGACGTACTCGCGGGGCCGCTCGTCGGCGAGGAACGCCGGGATGTGCGACTTGTTGAACTCGGCGGGGCGGTGCAGCGCCATGTTCGACCAGACCGGCTCCAGGTGGCGGCCGAGCGAGGTGCGGCGGAAGCGGTTGTACGCCTCCTGCAGGTCGTCGGAGTCCTCGGCGTGCCACCAGACCAGGATGTCGGCGTCGGCGCGCAGCGCGGAGACGTCGTAGGTGCCGCGGACGACCACGTCCTTGGCGGCGAGCTGCTCGAAGAGGGCGTCGACCTCGGCGGCGAGCGCGGTGCGGTCCTCGGGGAGGGCGTCCTTGAGCTTGAACACCGACCACATGGTGTAGCGGATGACCTGGTTGAGGTCGCGGGCCTTCTTCTTCACGGGCTGCTCAGTGCTTTCGGTCATGATCCCATTGTCCCTTCTGCGCGGGTGCTGCCGGTGCCGGGGGTGAGGTGCTCGGCGGCGCGCCGGGCGCCGCCGATGACGGCGGGGATGCCGACGCCGTCGTACGCGGCGCCGCAGACGGCGATCGCGCCGAGCGCGTCGAGGTGGGTGCGGATCCGGGCGACCCGGTCGAGGTGGCCGACGGGGTACTGCGGGAGTCCGTCCCGCCAGCGGGTGACGGCGTGGTCGTACGGGGTGGCGCGCAGGCCGACGGCGGTGCGCAGGTCGGCGAGCGAGCGGGCGACGAGTTCGGCGTCGTCCAGGTCGAGGGCGGCGGCCTCGCGGTGGCGGCCGAGCGAGGTGCGCAGCAGGAAGGCGTCGGGGGCGGAGCGCTCCAGCCAGCCCCACTTGTTGCTGGAGAAGGTGGACGCCTTGATGCTGCGCCGGTCGACCGGGGGGACCAGGAAGCCGCTGCCGGTGAGCGGGCTGTCCGCGAGGTCGGCGCGGCGGAAGGCGAGGGTGACCAGGGCCATCGACGCGTACTCGACGGCGCGCAGTTCGGCGGCGGCGCCGGGGGCGTCGGCGGCGAGCAGCGCGGCGGCCTGCGGGGCGGGGACGGCCAGCACGACGGCGTCGGCGGCGAGTTCGCGTCCGGCGGCGGTGATCCGCCAGCCGTCGGGGGTGCGGCGCAGGGCGTCGACGGGGTGGCCGGTGAGCAGTTCGGCGCCGTGCGCGCGGCCGTGGGCGGCGACGGCGTCGGGGAGGGTGCCGAGTCCGCCGCGCAGGCCCTGGAAGACCGGCCCGGTGGCGGTGGCGCGGCTGCTGAGTTCGCGGATGGCGGCGGTCAACGGGCCGTCCTGCCGGGCGAGTTGGAGCAGCTGCGGGACGGCGGCGCGGATCGAGATCTCGTCGGCGTGCCCGGCGTACACGCCGCCGAGCAGCGGTTCGACCAGCCGGTCGACGACCTCGCGGCCGAGCCGGTCGGCGATGTAGCGGCCGATCGGGGCGTCCTCGCCGAGTGCGGCGGGCTGCTCGTGGCGGGCCCGTTCCAGGCCCTCGGGGGTGAGCACGCCGGAGGCCCGGAGCGCGTCCAGGTCGCCGGGGACGCCCATGAGTTGGCCGCCGGGCAGCGGGCGCAGGCCCTCCCGGGTCCAGATCGCGGCCTTGGCGGTGCTGGGCGGCTCCAGCCGTTCGCCGAGGCCGACCCGCCGGGCCAGGTCGACGGCCTCGGGGCGGCGGGCGAGCATCGACTCGGCGCCGAGGTCGACCCGGACGCCGCCGACCTCGCCGCCGCACAGCTTCCCGCCGAAGCGGGTGGACGCCTCCAGCACGGTCACCCGCACCGCTGCGTCCCCGAGGAAGGCGGCCGCGGCCAGGCCCGCGATGCCGCCACCGATCACCACGACGTGAGGTTTCGCCATGTCGACCAGTCTCCCAGCCCTTATCCGGATCCCCGGGATCGACCCCGGGCGGCCCGAGACCGGGACGAGTCCGCGGTGTGACCGATCCGGTACCGCGCGGGCGGGTCCGTTCCGGGGGCCGCCGCGTCACAGCCGCACGGGGGTGGGCGACCGGCCCGCCCCGGAGGACGGGGAGGGCACGGAATGGACCTGCGGGTACGCAGAGCGGGCGCGGCGGGGGCACTGGCGGCGGTCCTGCTGCTGGCCGGGTGCAGCGCGGACGCCGAGCACGCGTCGTCGTCGGACGCGGCGGCGGTCGCCCCCGCGGTCGGCGAGCGGGCGGCGGACACGGCGGCGGACGCCCCCGGCAAGGGCGACACCGCGCCCGGGGCCGGCGACACGGCGGGCACGACGGGCGCCGCGGGCGCCCCGGGGACGGACGGCGGGCCGGCGGCGACCGACCGCCGGATCGCCTACCAGGCGCAGTTGACCGTGCAGGTCGACTCGGTGGACGGGGCCCGCACCAAGGCCGTCGACCTGGTCACCGGGGCGGGCGGGTACGTCGCCGGAGAGGAGCTGCGCGGCGGCAAGGGCGACGACGTGCGGTCCACGCTGACCCTCAAGGTCCCGTCCGCGTCCTACCAGGGCACCCTGGACGGGCTGGCCGCGCTCGGCAAGCAGCTCAGCCTCACCAGCAAGGCGGACGACCTCACCCAGCAGATCGCCGACGTCGACAGCCGCCTCAAGTCGATGCAGGCCAGCGTGGACCGGGTGCGGGCGCTGATGGCCGACGCGAAGAGCCTGTCCGAGGTGGTGTCGCTGGAGAGCGAACTGACCCGGCGCGAGTCCGACCTGGAGTCCCTCCAGCGCCAGCAGCAGCAACTGTCCTCCCGGACCTCGCTGTCCACCGTGACCCTGCAACTGGTGACGCCCGCCCGGCCCCACGTCGCGCCGCACGAGGAGCGGACCGGTTTCTGGGGCTCCGTCGCCCACGCCCTCGCGGCCGGCTGGCACGCCCTGGTCGCCCTGGTCCGCGGCCTGTTGATGGCGCTGGCCGCCGTCGCCCCGTTCCTCGTCCTGCTCGCCCCGCTCGCCTGGCTGCTCCGGCGCCGCCTGCGCTCCCGCCGCGCCGGGGCCCCCGCCGTCCCGCCCCGCCCGACGCACACGCCGGACGCCGACGCGGACACCGGCGCCGACGCGGACACCGGCGCGGACGCGGACGCCGACCAGGGCGCCGGCGGGGGCGTCGACGGCAGGGCGTGACCCGGGTGGCGGCCCGGTCAGTGGGGGGTCGCGTCCGGCCCGTCCCCGTCGGGGCGGGCCGGGGGCCGGGCGGGCGCCTTCCGCTCCGCCTCCGCCTCCGCCTCCCGACGGCGGGCCTCGCTCCGGTCCACCTGGTTGGCGACGAACAGCACGAAGGTCGACACCGGCATGACCAGCCCGGCGAGCGACCAGTCGTCGCCGAAGACCCCCCTGCCGAACATCCACAGGATCCCCGCCAGGCCGAGCAACCGCAGCAGACAGCTCATGACCCCTCCCCGTGAGGCACGGTAGTCAGCCGGGCGCTCGGTGTAAACAGGGCCGCTGCCGCCCCCGACCGCCTAACTCGCCTCCACCGCACGGCCCTTGGTGGCGCGCAGGGCCGCGAGCGCCGCGCACGGGACGGCGACCAGGGCGCAGAGCAGGGCGGTGCCGGCGAGGGCGGTCCAGGGGAGGACGAGCGGGACGGGGGCGCCCGCGCGGTGCAGGGCGGCGTCCATGGTGGCGAGGGTGGTGAGGGTGGCGGCGGTGCCGAGGAGGGCGCCGACCGCCGTGACGAGGAGCGTCTCGGCGGCGACCAGCCGCAGGACGCGGGCCCGGGTGGCGCCGGCCAGGCGGAGCAGGCCGAACTCGCGGCGGCGGTCGGTGGTGGTGGTGAGCGCGGTGTGGGCGAGGGCGATCGCGGTGTAGAGCAGGGCGAGGGCGAGGACGGCGGCGATCCGGCGGATCCGCTGCGGGTCGTCCGCCGGGTGGTGGGCCGCCAGCCAGGCCGCGCGGGTCTCGGCGGCGGCGCCGTGCGTCCGGGCCAGGGCGGTGACCGCTCCGGCGGGGGCGCCCAGGACGTCGATCCGGTCGGTCCGGGCGCCGGGCGCGTTGCGCGGGGTGACGTAGACGGGGTTGCCGCCCGTCCCCTCGCGCAGGACGGCGGCGACCCGCAGTTCGCGCCGGGTGCCGTCGGCGAGCACCACCCGGACCCGGTCGCCGACCCGCGGGTCCCCCCACTCCGCGGCGAGCAGCACGCTGTCGTCGTCGAGCGCCGCGGGGTCGCCGGCGGCGACGGGCAGCCGGGTGGTGGCGGTCAGCGCGGCCGGGTCGGCGACGGCCCGGCCCTCGGCGCGGACGGCCGTCCCGTCCGTCTCGACGACCGCGAGCGGGGTCGCGGCGCTCGGCGAGACGACCGCCCCGGGCAGTGCCCGCAGCGCGGCGGTCAGCCGGTCGGCGCCGTCGGCGCCGGGGGTGAGCAGCAGTTCGGCGGCGGTGCGGGCGCGGGCTTCTGCTGCGCGGGCCGCGGCGACGGTGGCGGGGGCGCCGACCAGGGTGCCGGCCAGCGCGGTGGCGAGCAGGACGGGGGCGGCGGTGGCGCCGGTGCGGCGCAGGCCGCCGAGCGCGGCGGCCCGGACCAGCCGGGGCGGCCGGACGGCGGGGCCGGTGAGCAGACGCAGCAGCGGGCGGGCCAGCGCGGGGGCGAGCAGCGCGGTGGCGGCGATCAGCAGCATCGGCTGCAGGGTGTAGGTCTTGCGGTGCAGCAGTTCGGCGGGGTCGCCGACCAGCGCGGCGGCCACCACGGCGGCGTACCCGGCGAGCAGCGCGAGGGCGGCCAGCCGGCGGCCGGCGGTCATCACCCCCCGGTCGACGTCGGCCTCGCGGAGCGCTTCGAGCGGGCGGACCCGGCCGGCCCGCCGGGCGGCGACGGCGGTGCCCGCGAGGGCGATCAGCGGGCCGGTGCAGAACGCGGTGGCCGACGGCCAGCCGGGGGTGCCGGTCCGGAAGCCGGCCGGGGCGAGGCCGGCGGCACCGAGCGCGTGCGCCAGGGCGGGGGTGGCGGCCCGGCCGAGCGCGCAGCCGGTGGCGGCGGCGAGCAGGCCGAGCAGCCCGGACTCCAGCAGGACGGTGCGGGTGAGCTGGCCGCGGGTGGCGCCGGCCAGGCGGAGCAGGCCGAACTCGCGGCGGCGCCGGGCGATCCCGTAGGAGGCGGTGGAGGCGACCACGAACCCGGCGGTGAACAGGCTGACCCCGCAGGTGGTGCCGAGTTGGGCGATCAGCGCGGTGCGGTCCTCGCCGGGCGGCAGGCCGACGGCCGCGGCGAGGCCGGACAGGGTGGCGGCGATCAGCGCGACGCCGAGGGCGAGTGCGGTGAACGCCCCGAGCAGGGCGGTCCGTCCGGCGTGCAGGGAGCGCACGGCGATCCTGGTCAGTGCGGTCGTCATGGGCTCCAGCCAAGCGGCGGGCGGCCGTCCGCACATTGACGCCAGGTCCACCCCGAAGAGTGGAGACAGCCCTACCGACAGCGGCCGGGGCGGGCTCCTAGGGTGGGACCGTCTCGTGGAGGGAGGTGCCGGGTGTCCGGCTGCTGGCGGGCGCTGCGGCGTCCGGGGTTCCCGCTGACGGCCTGGCCGTGGCGTTCGGCGGCGTACCTGCTGGCCTGCGGGCTGTCGGGGGCGGTGCTGTGCGCGGTGCTGCTGCTGTGGGCGGCGGTCGGCGGGGTGCTGTCGGTGCTGCTGGTGGGGGTGCCGCTGCTGGCGGCGCTGCCGCTGGCGGGGCTGGTGTCCGGGGCGTGGGAGCGGCGGCTGGTCCGCTGGATGGGCGGGCCGCCGGTGCCCGATCCGCACCGGGTGCCCGACGGTCCGGGCCCGCGGGCCTGGCTGCGCGCCCGGTACGCCGAGGCGGCGACCTGGCGGGAGGCCGGCGGGGCGGCGCTGTCGGCGTTCCTGCTCTGGCCGCTGGAGCTCTCGGTGCTGGCGGGGGCGCTGCTGCTGCCCGCCTGGCTGGTGACGACGCCGCTCCAACTGGCCCTGGACGGCGAGCAGGTGAACGTGCTGAAGGTCTGGCAGCTGCACGCCGCGGGCCCGGCCTGGGCGGTGGCGGCGGCGGGCGCCGCGCTGCTGGCCCTGGCCGGGTACCCGCTGACGGTCGCGGCGGGCGCCCGGGCCGCGCTGGCCCGGCTGCTGGCGGGCGGTCAGGAGCGGGTCGGCGAGCTGGTCCGCTCCCGGGCCCGGCTGGTGGACGCGTTCGAGGCCGAGCGCCGCCGAATAGAGCGGGACCTGCACGACGGCGCGCAGCAGCGGCTGGTCGCCCTGTCGATGTCGCTGGGCCTGGCCCGGCTGGACGCGCCACCGGGCGGTCCGCTGGCCCACCGGCTGGCCGCGGCGCACGCCGAGGCGGACGCGGCGCTGGCCGAGCTGCGCGAGCTGGTGCACGGCATCCACCCCCGGGTGCTCGCCGACCGCGGCCTGCCGGACGCCTGCGCCGACCTGGCGGACCGCTCGGTGCTGCCCGTCGCGGTGGACGTCTCGCTCCCGGGCCGGCTGCCGGCGGCCGTCGAGTCGGCGGGCTACTTCGCGGTCGCCGAGGCGCTGGCGAACGCGGCCCGGCACGGCGGCGGGTCGACGGCCCGGGTGCACGGCCGCTGGTCCGCCGGCCGCCTGCGGCTCGACGTCGCGGACGACGGCACCGGCGGCGCCGACCCCGCCCGCGGCACCGGGCTGACGGGGCTGGCCGACCGGGTCGCGGTGGTGGGCGGCAGACTGTCCGTCAGCAGCCCGCCGGGCGGCCCGACCCTGCTGCGTGTGGAGATCCCGTGCACCCCGACGACCGACGACCGCTCCGCCTCGTCCTCGCCGAGGACTCCGTCCTCCTCCGGGAGGGCCTGACCGGCCTGCTGGAGCGCTTCGGCCACACCGTCGCGGCGGCGGTCGGCGACGCGGACGCCCTGCTCGCGGCGGTCGCCGAGCACCGCCCCGACCTGGTCCTGACCGACGTCCGGATGCCCCCCGGCCTCGCCGACGAGGGCCTGCGCGCCGCGCTGCGGCTGCGCGCCGAAAAGCCGGCCCGGCCGGTCCTGGTCCTCAGCCAGTACGTGCAGCGCTCCTACGCGGCCGACCTGCTGGCCAGCGGCGACGGCTCGGGCGTCGGCTACCTGCTCAAGGACCGGGTCGGCCACGTCGAGGAGTTCCTGGCCGCGGTCGACACCGTCGCCGCGGGCGGCACGGTGGTCGACCCCGAGGTGGTCCGCCGCCTGCTGACCCGCCGCCGCGACCCGCTGGAACGGCTCACCCCCCGCGAGCGCGAGGTCCTCGAACTGATGGCCCGGGGCTGCTCGAACGCGGAGATCTGCCGCCGCCTGACGGTCTCGGAGGCCGCGACCTCCAAGCACATCGGCAGCATCCTGCTCAAACTCGACCTGCCCCCCGCCGAGGACACCCACCGCCGCGTCCTGGCCGTCCTCGCCCACCTCGGCCAGGAGGAGTAGGCGAAACCAGGGACGCGAAACCAGGGGCCCGGGGAACGGCGGGCCGTGCTGGGCATCGGCCCCGTCAGGGGCCCGGGGATCGGCGGGTCGATGCTGCTGGCGGCCGGAGCCCATCGAAGTGTCCGTGCTGCTGCGTGCCGTAAACAGAACCCGAAGCAGACGCGCGCCACGGCAGTGAACCACTCGCAGCCACGGGCTCGCCGTTCCCCGAGCCCCTGATTTCGCTCGCGCGAGCCCCTAGCGGGCGCTCGCCTCGTGGACGAAGGCGACCAGCCGGGTGAGCGCGTCCGGGTCCATGGTGGGCATGACGCCGTGGCCGAGGTTGAAGATGTGGTGGCTGCCGCCCAGGGCCTGGGCCGCGTGCAGGACTTCGCGGGCCTTGGTCTCGACGACGTGGGTGGGGGCGTAGAGGACGGCGGGGTCGAGGTTGCCCTGCAGGCCCTTGCCGGGGCCGACCCGGTTGGCGGCCTCGTCGAGCGGGACGCGCCAGTCGACGCCGACGATGTCCGCGCCGGCCTGGCCCATCAGGCCGAGCAGTTCGCCGGTGTTGACGCCGAAGTGGATCCGCGGGACGCCGAAGGGCTCGACCGCGTCGAAGACCTTCGCGCTGGCGGGCATCACGGAGCGGCGGTACTCGTCGGGGGCGAGCGCGCCCGCCCAGGAGTCGAAGAGCTGGACCGCCGAGGCGCCCGCCTCGATCTGGATCTTCAGGAAGGCGGAGGTGATCTGCGCGAGCCGGTCGACGAGCTCGGCCCACAGCTCCGGCTCGCCGTACATCATCGCCTTGGTGTTCTCGTACGACTTCGAGGGGCCGCCCTCGATCAGGTAGCTGGCCAGCGTGAAGGGCGCGCCGGCGAAGCCGATCAGCGGGGTGGCGCCGAGTTCGGCGACCAGCAGGCCGACCGCCTCGGTGATGTAGGGCATGTCGTCGGGTTCGAGCGGGCGCAGCCGCTGGAGGTCCGCCCGGGTGCGGATCGGGTCGGCGATGACCGGGCCGACGCCGCCCTTGATCTCGACGTCGATGCCGACGGCCTTGAGCGGGACGACGATGTCGGAGAAGAAGATGGCCGCGTCGACCTTGTGCCGGCGCACCGGCTGCAGGGTGATCTCCTGGACCAGGTCGGGCCGCATGCAGGCGTCGAGCATCGGGACGCCCTCGCGCACCTTGAGGTACTCGGGCAGCGAGCGGCCGGCCTGCCGCATGAACCAGACGGGGGTGTGCGGCACCGGCTCGTTGCGGGCGGCGCGCAGGAAGACGGAGTCGTACGCGGCGCCGCGGGGCCGCTGACCGGACTGGGCTGCGGGGGTCTCACTCACGGGTCACATCCTCGCACGCGGCCGGTGCGCCCCCGTCCGGACGGAGGGCGCGGACCGGCAAAACGGACACCTCGGACGGTGATCGCACGAGCGGCGGTCGCGACCTGGTCGATTTCCGGGTTTTCGGCACGCCGGAGGTACGAAAGTGCTCGGATTGCGGGTCCGCGCCGCCTAGGCTTCCGGTCATGGCAGCGGTCGGCGGGCAATCCGCGCAGGGTGGAGGAACGGGCAGGGAGTCGGCGCCGATCGAGTTCCGCGACGCGGTCGAGGCGCTGACCGGGGCGCGGTTGCGTCCCGAGGTACGGCTGTCCCCGCAGCCCGCCCCCCGTCGGCTGGCCCCACACTCCTTCGCGCTCTCCGCCTCGGTCGAGGTGGACGGCGAGGAACTGGCGGACGGCACCCTGGTGCTGCTGCACGATCCGGCCGCGCCGGAGGCGTGGAACGGGGACTTCCGGGTGGTCACCATGACCCGGGCCGAGCTGGAGCCGGAGATGGCGGGCGACCCGCTGCTGTCCGAGGTCGGCTGGACCTGGCTGCTGGACGCGCTGCAGGCGCAGGCCGCCGGGTACGCCGAGCCGTCCGGCACGGTGACCAGGTGCCACTCGCAGTACTTCGGGGCGCTGGCCGAGCGCGGCGCGTCCACCGAGATCGAACTGCGGGCGTCCTGGACGCCGGCCGACCGCCGCTTCGAGCGGCACCTGGCCGCCTGGGCCGACCTGCTGTGCGTGTGCGCGGGGCTGCCGCCGTCCGCGCCGGCGCCGCTGCCGGCCGACGGGCCGGTCGCGCTGGGCGGAGTGGTGCCGATGCCGGCCCGCCGCCGGCCGCGCAACTCGCACTGACCCCGACCGCTCCGCCGGCCCGACCGCTCCGCCGGCCCGACCGCTCCGCCGGCCCGGCCGGCCCCGGTCCCGGCCGCTCCCCCGGTGGCCGCCGACCCCGTCGGCGGCCACCGGCCGCTGAGCGGCCGTCAGGCGTTCCGGACACCTCAGGGGGACAACCCCGCGCCCCGGGCCCGGTGCCACCCGCAGGACTGACGGAGCGTGACTTCCCTGGCACTCTTGGTCAATTACCTGCGCGTTCACGATCGACAGGTCGTCGATATCGATCGAACCTGTGCGATTTCCAGGCATGTCGTACCGGTCATCTGCGCGATTTGTCCGTATTGTTACTCACCAGATCGTGATCACCCGCTAAAGCCGGGCACGGTTGATGCCGAAGGTGTCAGTGACCCTTTCCAGACGCGGAACGCTCCGACCGCCCCCTCGGGGTTCGTCCGCCACTCCCCCCGGAGGCCTCAGGTGTCGGTCCTTCTCGAGCACCCCGCAAGCGTGGTCGCCTACCGTCCGACGAAGCCCACCGCCATGGTGGTCATCGCAGATCCCCGGGTCCGGAACACGGTGACCCGGCACCTATGGGCGCTCGGTGTCCGCGACGTCATCGAGGTCTCCTCGATCGCCGAGGCCCGGCCGCGGGTCTCCACCCCGCGCGACATCTGCATCGCGGACGTGCACCTGCCCGACGGTTCCGGCCTGACCGTGCTGGCCGAGACCCGCGCCGCGGGCTGGCCCAACGGCCTGGCGCTGTCCGCCGCCGACGACATCGGCGCAGTCCGCTCGGCGCTGGCCGGCGGCGTCAAGGGCTACGTGGTGACCGGTACCCGCACCAACATGCCGATGCCCGGCCGCCCCGGCCTGCCGATCGGCGCCGGCCTGGCCGGCCGGATGCGCCGCCCCGGCATCCCCGGCCACCACCACCCCGGTGCGCCCGGCCACCACGGCGCCCCCGGCCAGCCCGGTGCCGCCCCCGGCGCCCCGGGTGCGCCCGGCGCGCAGCCGTCCGCCTACCGCGAGCTGTCCGGCCGCGAGGTGGAGGTGCTGCGACTGGTCGCCGAGGGCCAGTCGAACAAGGCGATCGGCGTGGCGATGGGCCTGTCGGCGCTGACGGTGAAGAGCCACCTGGCGCGCATCGCCCGCAAGCTGGGCACCGGCGACCGGGCCGGCATGGTGGCCGTGGCGCTGCGCACCGGCATCATCCACTGACCCACATCGTCGCTGGTGGCGGCCCGGAGGAACGTTTCCTCCGGGCCGCCGCCGTGCCCGCCCGGCACCCGCCCGGCACCCACCCCTGGCCCGCCCCGGGCCCGCCCCGCGGCGGGCCTCCACGCCGACCGTGACGGCCCGTCAGCGGGACCGCGCACCGCACCGGCGCGGACCCCGAACTCCGGACCAATCGGGGCTGGCATATGTCCGAACATCGTCCGACCAGTCAGACAACACTCCCGGCGGCGACACACGACGTACCCTTGGGGGGTGACCGACGCCGTAGCCTCCATCCCCGAAGAGACCGCCCCGGTTCCGCTCCTCGAACCCAGGGACGGACTCCCACCGGTGGTGTCTGACGAAGCGGCCCTCGCCGCCGTCGTCGAGTCCTTCCGCGGCGGCACCGGGCCGGTCGCCGTCGACGCCGAGCGCGCCTCCGGCTACCGCTACGGCCAGCGCGCCTACCTGATCCAGCTGCGCCGCCAGGGCGCGGGCACCGCGCTGATCGACCCGATCGCCTGCCCCGACCTGACCGGCCTGAACGCCGCGCTCGCCGACACCGAGTGGGTCGTGCACGCCGCCACCCAGGACCTGCCCTGCCTGTTCGAGGTCGGCATGCACCCGGGCGTGCTCTTCGACACCGAACTGGCCGGCCGGCTCGCCGGGTTCCCCCGGGTCGGCCTCGGCCCGATGACCGAGAGCGTGCTGGGCCTGTCACTGGCCAAGGAGCACTCCGCGGTCGACTGGTCCACCCGCCCGCTGCCCGAGCCCTGGCTGCGCTACGCCGCGCTGGACGTCGAGGTGCTGGTCGACCTGCGGGACGCGCTGGAGGCCGAGCTCGACCGGCAGGGCAAGCTCGACTGGGCCCACCAGGAGTTCGCCGCGCTGGCCGCCGCGCCGCGCCCCGCCCCGCGGGTCGACCCCTGGCGGCGCACCTCCCAGCTGCACAAGGTCCGCCGCCGCCGGCAGCTGGCCGCCGTCCGCGAGATGTGGCTCACCCGGGACCGGATCGCCCGCGAGCGGGACGTCTCCCCCGGCCGGGTGCTGCCCGACGCCTCGATCGTGAACGCCGCGCTCGCCATGCCCGCCAACGCGCCCGCGCTGATCGCCGTCCAGGGCTTCGGGCCCCGGGTCAACCGCCGCCAGCTCGACCAGTGGCTGGCCGCGATCGAGCGCGCCCGGGAGATCCCCGAGGCCGCGCTGCCGCCCGCGACCGCCCCGCACGACGGGCCGCCGCCGCCGCGCGCCTGGGCCGAGAAGGACCCGGTCGCCGCGGCCCGGCTCAGCGGCGCCCGGGCCGCCGTCACCGCCCTCGCCGAACAGCACCACCTCCCGGCGGAGAACCTGATCACCCCGGACCTGGTCCGCCGCGTCGCCTGGGAACCCCCGGCCGATCCGGACGCCGAGACCATCGGCCTCGCCCTGCGCGCGCTGGGCGCCCGCGCCTGGCAGACCGAGCTGGTGGGGCCGGCCCTGGAGAAGGCGTTCCGGGAGGCGTCCGCGTAAGCCCGCCGGGGGCCGGGGGACGGCGGGTCCGTGCTGCCGTGCGTCTTGAACCGAACCGGAAGCGGATGCGCTGGGCGGCAGTGAACCTCTCGCAGCCACGGGCTCGCCGTTCCCCGAGCCCCTGCCGGTGATCTCCCGCCGTTCTCACCGTCACGTCCGCGGCTTCTTGCCGGGCGTTGTTACTCATGGGTAGATTGGTGGGCGTAGCGGCGCCGCTGGTGCGTGCGCTCACTGTCATGTCCCCCTGGGAGGAGAGCCCCCGTGCCTCGTACCGCGAGGGACGTCGTCTTCGTCGACGGCGTCCGCACCCCGTTCGGCAAGGCCGGCCCGAAGGGCATCTACCACGAGACGCGCGCCGACGACCTGGTCGTCAAGTGCATCCGTGAGCTCGTGCGCCGCAACCCGAGCCTGCCCGTCGAGCGGATCGACGAGGTCGCCGTCGCGGCCACCACGCAGATCGGCGACCAGGGCCTGACCATCGGCCGCACCGCCGCGCTGCTCTCCGGCCTGCCGAAGTCCGTCCCGGGCTACGCGATCGACCGGATGTGCGCCGGAGCGATGACGGCGGTCACCACCACCGCGGGCGGCATCGCCTTCGGTGCGTACGACATCGTGGTCGCCGGTGGCGTCGAGCACATGGGACGGCACCCGATGGGCGAGGGCGTGGACCCGAACCCGCGGTTCGTCTCGGAGAAGCTGGTCGACGAGTCCGCCCTGTTCATGGGCATGACCGCGGAGAACCTGCACGACCGCTTCCCGCACATCACCAAGGAGCGCTGCGACGCGTTCGCGGTGCGCTCGCAGGAGAAGGCCGCCAAGGCGTACGCCAACGGCGACATCCAGCCGGACCTGGTGCCGATCGCGATCCGCAACACCAACCCCGAGGTCGGCGAGACCGGCTGGGGCCTGGCGACGGTGGACGAGCCGCTGCGCCCGGGCACCACGATGGAGTCGCTGGCGGGTCTGAAGACCCCGTTCCGTCCGCACGGCAACGTGACCGCGGGCAACGCGGCCGGCCTGAACGACGGCGCCACCGCCTCGCTGCTGGCCGCCGAGGACGTGGCCCGCGAGCTGGGCCTGCCGGTCAAGATGCGCCTGGTGAGCTACGCGTTCGCGGGCGTCGAGCCCGAGGTGATGGGCATCGGCCCCGTCCCGGCGACCGAGAAGGCGCTGGCCAAGGCCGGCCTGACCATCGACGACATCGGCGCGTTCGAGGTCAACGAGGCCTTCGCGGTGCAGGTGCTGGCGTTCCTGGACCACTACGGCATCGCGGACGACGACGAGCGGGTCAACCCGTACGGCGGCGCCATCGCGTTCGGCCACCCGCTGGCCTCCTCGGGCGTGCGCCTGATGACCCAGCTGGCCCGCCGCTTCGAGCAGCGTCCCGACGTCCGCTACGGCATCACCACCATGTGCATCGGCTTCGGCATGGGCGGCACCGTCATCTGGGAGAACCCCCACTTCGAGGGTGGTAAGTGACCATGAGCACCACTGAACTGCTGCAGCGCGCCGCCGGGCTGTTCCCCGGCGAGGTCGTCACCACCGCGCACGTGCGCCACCTGGACCTGCCGCTGCGGGCCGGCAAGCTGGCGCTGATCACCCTCGACAACGGCTTCGACCACACCAAGCCGACCACCTTCGGCCCCGGCTCGCTGGCCAAGCTCGCCGAGGCGCTGGACCAGGTCGAGGCGGAGGCGGCCGAGGGCGAGGTGGTCGCGGTCGCGATCACCGGCAAGCCGTTCATCTTCGCGGTCGGCGCCGACCTCAAGGGCGTCGAGCTGCTCACCGAGCACGCCGACGCGCTGGCCATCGGCAAGGGCGGCCACGACGTCTTCAAGCGGATCGCCGCGCTGCCCGTCCCGTCCTTCGCGTTCTACAACGGCGCGGCGATGGGCGGCGGCGTCGAGGTCGGCCTGCACTGCACCTACCGCACCGTCAGCGCGGGCGTCCCGGCGTTCTCGCTGCCCGAGGTCTTCCTCGGCCTGGTGCCCGGCTGGGGCGGCTGCACCCTGCTGCCGAACCTGATCGGCCCCGCCAAGGCGGTCAAGGTCATCGTCGAGAACGCGATGGCCCAGAACCGGCAGCTCAAGGGCAAGGACGTGTTCGAGCTCGGCATCGCGGACGCGATCTTCGAGCCGGCCGACTTCCTGGAGCAGTCGCTGCTGTGGGCCGCGAAGGTGCTCACCGGCGGCGTCACCGTCGAGCGCGAGGAGTTCGACCGCGGCAAGGCGTGGGACGACGCCGTGCTGTGGGGCCGCTGGGTCGCCGACGCCAAGGTGCACGGGGCCGCCCCGGCCGCCTACAAGGCGCTGGACATCATCCAGCAGGCCAAGGACGGCGACCTGCAGGCCGGCTTCGACGCCGAGGACGCCGCGCTCGCCGACCTGATCATGAGCGGTGAGCTGCGCGCCGGGCTGTACGCCTTCAACCTGGTGCAGCGCCGCGCCAAGCGGCCGTTCGGCGCGCCGGACAAGTCGCTGGCCCGCCCGGTCTCCAAGGTCGGCGTGGTCGGCGCCGGCCTGATGGCCTCCCAGCTGGCGCTGCTGTTCGCCCGCCGACTGGAGGTGCCGGTGGTGCTCACCGACATCGACCAGGAGCGGATCGACAAGGGCGTCGGCTACGTCCACGCCGAGATCGACAAGCTGCTCGACAAGGGCCGGATCGGCAAGGACAAGGCCAACAAGCTCAAGGGCCTGGTCTCCGGCCACCTCGACAAGGCCGTCGCGTTCGGCGACGCCGACTTCGTGATCGAGGCCGTCTTCGAGGAGATGGGCGTCAAGCAGAAGGTGTTCGCCGAGCTGGAGGCGGTGGTCTCGCCGACCGCCGTGCTGGCCACCAACACCTCCTCGCTGTCGGTCACCGAGATGGCCTCCAAGCTCCAGCACCCGGAGCGCGTGGTCGGCTTCCACTTCTTCAACCCGGTCGCGATCCTCCCGCTGCTGGAGATCGTCCGGGCCGAGCAGACCGACGACGCCTCGCTGGCCACCGCGTTCGGCGTCGCCAAGAAGCTGAAGAAGACCGCGGTGCTCGCCAAGGACGCCCCCGCGTTCGTGGTCAACCGGATCCTGACCCGCTTCATGGGCGAGATCCAGAGCATCATCGACGAGGGCACCCCGTTCGAGACCGTCGAGGCCGCGGTCAAGCCGCTCGGCCTGCCGATGTCCCCGATCGCCCTGCTCGAACTGGTCGGCCCGGCCATCGCCCTGCACGTCTCCGAGACCCTGCACGGCGCGTTCCCGGAGCGGTTCGCCGTCTCCGCGAACCTCGGCAAGGTCGTCGAGGCCGGCAAGCGCGGCTTCTACGTCTGGCAGGACGGCGCCCAGGTCCTCGACCCCGAGGTGCTGGCCCTCCTCACCGTCGGCGACAGCGTCCTCACCGAGGAGCAGGTGCGCGCCCGCGCCCTGGAGGCCGTCGCCCAGGAGATCGGCCTGATGCTGGAGGAGGGCGTGGTCGGCGAGGCCCAGGACATCGACCTCTGCATGATCACCGGCGCCGGCTGGCCCTTCCACCTCGGCGGCATCACCCCCTACCTCGACCGCGAGGGCGTCTCCGAGCGCGTCAACGGCAAGAAGTTCCTGGCCCCCGGCCTGGCTTCGGTCCCCGCCTGACCCGCCCCCCAGCGCCGCCGGGCGGCACCCCGTTCCACCGAGGACGGAGTGCCGCCCGGCGGCCTTTCCGTGTGCTGCCGGTCTTTCGGTACGAGGGGGCGTGGGGCGCGTGCTGGTCCTGGTGCCGGGCGCGGTGGAACTGCCGGGGTGCCCGGAACCGCCACTGCCGGGGTTCCGGCCCGGGCCCCTGGTCGCCGCGCTGACCGGATGGATCAGCTGAACGAAGCGCGGTTACAGGGGCTCGGGGAACGGCGAGGCCGTGGCTGCTGACGGTTCACTGCCGGAGCGCGCATCGGCTTCGGTTCCCTTAAAGACACGCAGCAGCACGGACCTCCGATGGGCTCCGGCCGCCAGCAGCACGGACCCGCCGTTCCCCGAGCCCCCCGGTGGTGCTCTCCTCCGGACTCACTTGCCCTTGAGGCGGTAGATGACCGTGTCGCCGGTGACGCCGACGACCTCGTAGTAGGTGTCGAGGAGGCTGGCGATCCGCGGGACCTTGTCGGGTTGGTAGGGGGCGGTGCCGGAGTCGTCGACGAAGACGCGGGGGAGGCCGTTGGTGGTGATCTCGGTGTCGAAGGTCTGCCAGGCGTCGGAGACGGAGTACTCCTCGCCGACCTTCTCGCCGCCCTTGCCGCCGCTGAAGTTGGTGAGGAAGCCGGCGGTGAGGTAGCGGCTGGCGGGGCGGCGGTCGGCGAGCCAGTAGAGCTCGGGGTGCATGCCCCAGACCAGGACGGTGTCCTTGGGGGTGGTCTGGGCGGCGACGGCGGTGGCGACCTCGGTGGTCTGGGTGAGGCGCTGGCCGGGCCAGAAGACGGCGAGGGCGAGGAAGGAGGTGCTGGCGAGGGCGGAGTACGCGGCGACCGGGCGCCAGGGGACGGCGGAGGTGGCGACCGCGCCGACGCCGAGCAGGACCAGCGGGGGCATCAGCTGGAGGTAGTAGTGGCCGAAGAAGTGGAAGCCGACCGAGACGGCGATGGCCGAGGAGAGCAGCCACACCCACAGGTCGGCGGTGGATCCGCGTTCGGGGCCGCGGGCGGGGAGGGGTCGGCGGCGGCGGCGCAGCCACAGGCGGTGGGCGTGGGGCAGCAGGAAGGCGAGGGCGGCGCTCATCAGGATCGCCGAGTTGCCGAGCGCCCGGCCGAGCATCTGCGGCCAGTTGTTGCCGAGTCCGGCGTAGTCGCCGGAGCCGGTGACGACCCAGAACAGGAAGCCCTTGGGCTTGGTGAGGATGGCGGCGACCAGCGCTATCGGCAGCGCGAAGCCGAAGCCGATCTTGGCGAGGGCCTGCGGCCAGGGGACGCCGCGGCGGCGGGTGTCCTGGAGGAGCATCCAGAGCACCGGGAGCATCACGGCGCCGCCGGTCTGCTTGGTGAGCGAGCAGAGGGCGACGGCGATGCCGGCGGCCAGCCAGCGGCGGCGTTCCGCGTAGCGGAAGGCGAGCACCATGGCGGGCAGCATGAAGACTTCGAAGGTGGCGGCCTGGGTGTCCTCCGGGGAGAGGCCGATGGAGACCAGGAGGTAGAGGGCGCCGGCGTAGCGTCCGGCCCGGTCGCCCCAGCGGCCGCGGGCGATGGAGGCGAGCAGGACGGCGGTGGTGAGGTGGGCGCCGATCGCCAGGGCGCGCAGCGGCCAGAGCGAGACGGAGCCGAAGAGGGCGAAGCACGCCTCGTACAGCCAGGGCAGCAGCGGGGGCTTGCGGTCGACGACGGTGTCGTAGAGGACGCCGCCGTCGGCGAGCATCCGGGCCTGGGTGGCCAGGTAGCCCTCGTCGGGGCTCCACACCGGGCGGAGGAAGGACGGGAGGTGGGTGACGGTGGCCAGGACCGCGAGCAGCGGGACCAGTCTGGTCCAGTACCCGGCGCGGACGTGCCCGTGGAGGCGGTCGGCGAAGGCGCGTGGGCGGCTCGTGGCGGTGTTGGACACGGATGACAACCTACCGGGCGCGAACGGGCGGAGGAGCACCAGTCCAGGAATGAGTATGACGGTCCGACAATGGGCGCACCGGCGGGCCGTCGTTGCGGCTCCCGGACGGTGCGCCCACGGAGGTTCCGGAGGATCAGCTCCGGGCGAAGGAGCGGGCGCTGATCAGTGCTTCGATCTTCGCGGCGATCGCCGGGCCGGTGAGCCCGATCTCCGTCATGATCTCGGCGCGCGAGGCGTGGTCGAGGAACTCCTGCGGGATGCCGAAGTCGCGCAGCGGGACGTCCACGTCGGCGTCGCGCAGGGCCTGGGCGATCGCGGAGCCGACGCCGCCGGCCCGGCCGTTGTCCTCGACGGTGACCACCAGGCGGTGCTGGGCGGCCAGGCCGGGCAGCGCGGCGTCCACCGGCTTGACCCAGCGCGGGTCGACGACCGTGCTGGTGACGCCCTGCTCGGCGAGCAGTTCGGCGGCCTCCAGGCAGATCGGGGCCATTGCGCCGACCGAGACGATCAGCACGTCGGCGGCCCGGTCCGCGGAGTCCTGCTCGGGGCGGCGCAGCACGTCCATGCCGCCGACCTGGCCGACGGCGGGCACCGACGGGCCGACGCTGCCCTTGGAGTAGCGGACCACGGTGGGGGCGTCGGCCACCTCGACGGCCTCGCGCAGCTGCAGGCGGACCTGTTCGGCGTCGCGCGGGGCGGCCAGCCGCAGGCCGGGGACGACCTGGAGGATCGACATGTCCCACATGCCGTTGTGCGAGGCGCCGTCGGTGCCGGTGACGCCGGCCCGGTCGAGCACGAAGGTGACGCCGAGCCGGTGCAGGGCGACGTCCATCAGCACCTGGTCGAAGGCCCGGTTGAGGAAGGTCGCGTAGACCGCGACGACCGGGTGCAGGCCGTTGGTGGCCAGGCCGGCGGCGCACACCGCGGCGTGCTGCTCGGCGATGCCGACGTCGAAGATCCGCTCCGGGTACGCCTTGGCGAACGGGGCCAGGCCGACGGGGTGCAGCATCGCGGCGGTGATCGCGACGATGTCGCGGCGCTCGCGGCCGAGCGCGACCATCTCCTCGCCGAACACGGACGTCCAGTCCTTGCCGGAGGTCTTCACCGGCAGGCCGGTGTCGGGGTGGATCACGCCGACCGCGTGGAAGCGGTCCTCGTCGTTGTTCTCGGCGGCGTGGTAGCCGCGGCCCTTCTCGGTGATGCAGTGCACGATGACCGGGCCGCCGAAGCCGCGCGCCTTGGTGAAGGCCGACTCCAGTGCCTGCAGGTCGTGGCCGTCGATCGGGCCGATGTACTTGAGGCCGAGGTCCTCGAACATGCCCTGCGGGGCGATGAAGTCCTTCAGGCCCTTCTTGGCGCCGTGCAGGGTGTCGAACATCGCCTGGCCGACCACGGGGGTGCGCTGCAGGGCGTCCTTGCCCCAGGACAGGAAGCGCTCGTAGCCCTGGGTGGTGCGCAGCGTGGAGAGGTGGTTGGCGAGGCCGCCGATGGTCGGCGAGTAGGAGCGCTCGTTGTCGTTGACGACGATGACGATCGGCAGGTCGCGGCTGTCGGCGATGTTGTTGAGCGCCTCCCAGGCCATGCCGCCGGTGAGCGCGCCGTCGCCGATCACGGCGACCACGGGGCGGTCCTTGTGGCCCTGGATCTTGTTGGCCTTGGCCAGGCCGTCGGCGTAGCCGAGCACGGTGGAGGCGTGCGAGTTCTCGATCACGTCGTGCTCGGACTCGGTGCGCGAGGGGTAGCCGGACAGGCCGCCCTTCATCTTGAGCCGGGAGAAGTCCTGCCGGCCGGTCAGCAGCTTGTGGACGTAGCTCTGGTGGCCGGTGTCGAAGAGGATGCGGTCGCGCGGGGAGTCGAAGACCCGGTGCATCGCGAGCGTGAGCTCGACCACGCCGAGGTTGGGGCCGAGGTGGCCGCCGGTCTTGGAGACCTCCTCCACCAGGAAGCCGCGGATCTCCTCGGCGAGCGCCGCCAGCTGCGCGGGCGTGAGTCGATCGAGATCGCGCGGTCCCCGAATGCGGGTCAGCAGGGCCACCCGTTCCTCCTCGTCCAAGTTCTCGCGCCCGCATGGGCCCGGAGGGCGTACGCCCCGCTTGAGTCTAATGTCCATTACCGGCCCGTAGTGCGGCGGGCAACCCGACCAGCTCTTCGGGTGGCCGTGCGCGGAACGCGCCGAACCGCGCGACCGGCCCCTGGTATGGGGGCGCGGGCGCGCGGTTCGGGGTGGGGCCGGGGGTCAGCCGCGGCCGTGGGACTTCTGGGTCCGGCGGGAGACCGAGTCCAGGACCACCGCGGCGAGCAGCACCGCGCCGGTGATCATGTACTGGATGGCCTGCTGGGCGTGGACCATGTCCAGACCGGTGGTGATGGACTGGATGACCAGCGCGCCGAGCAGCGCGGACCAGGTCTTGCCGCGGCCGCCGAAGAGGCTGGTGCCACCGATGACGGCGGCGGCGATGGCGCTCATCAGGATGTTGCCGCTGCCCAGCGCCTTGTCGGCGGAGCCCTGCTGGGAGGCGATGAACAGGCCGCCGAAGCCGGCCAGGCCGGCCGAGATCATGTAGACCGAGATCCGCACCCAGGCGACGTTGATGCCCGAGCGGCGGGCCGCCTCGATGCCGCCGCCGACCGCGAAGATCTGCCGGCCGTAGGCGGTGCGGCGCAGCACGAAGTCGCCGAGGGCGACGACGCCGACCAGGATCACCAGCGGCAGCGGCAGGCCGCTGTCCTGGTTGAGCATGTAGGCGGCGACCAGCAGCACGACGCCGATCACGCCGGTGCGCAGCGCGATCTCGCTGATCGGGCGGGCGGGCAGGCCGGCCGCGGCGCGGCGGCGGGAGTCGAGCAGCTGGCCGCCGCCGAACAGCACGATGGTGACGATCGCGAACAGCCAGGCCCAGATGATGTCGCCGTCGCCCAGGAAGTAGGTGTCCAGGTTGGCGACGACGCCGTCCATCGGGTTGTTGACGGTGCCGAGGGTGCCCAGGACGAGCATCTGCAGGCCGTTCCAGGCCAGCATGCCGGCCAGGGTGACGACGAACGCGGGGACGCCGATCTTGGCGAAGAAGTAGCCGTGCAGGGCGCCGATGGCGATCGCGGAGCCGACCGCCAGCAGGATGGCGAGCCACTCGTTGAGGCCCTGGCGGACCGACAGCACCGAGGTGATGGCGGCGGTGGCGCCGGCCACCGAGCCGAGCGAGAGGTCGATCTCGCCGAGCAGCAGCACGAACACCACGCCGACCGCGATCAGGCCGGGGCCCGCGATCCACTTGGTGATGTTGGTGAGGTTGTCGGCGTTGAGGAAGGAGCCGGTCTTGAACTGGAAGATCGCGGCGATCACGATCAGGCCGACGACCACCGGCAGCGAGCCGAGCTCGCCGCTGCGGATCTTGCGGGTGAACTCGTCGAAGTAGCCGGCCAGGCCCTCCTTGCGGACCAGCAGGCGCGGGTCCACCGCGGGGGCGGCGGGGGTGGTGGGGGTCTCGGTGCTCACTTGGCTTCCTCCGCGATTCGGGCCTGACGACGTGTCACCGCGTTGTCGGTGGCGCCGGTGATGGCGGAGATGATCTCCTCGTGCGAGGTGCCGGCCACCTCGAAGCTGCCGTTGTTGCGGCCCAGGCGGAGCACCGCGACGGTGTCCGCGACGGCCTTGACGTCGGCCATGTTGTGGCTGATCAGGATCACGCCGAGGCCGCGCTGGCGGAGCCGCTCGACCAGGTCCAGGACCTGGGCGGTCTGCTCGACGCCGAGGGCCGCGGTGGGCTCGTCCAGGATGACGATCTTCGGGTCGCCGACCAGGGCGCGGGCGATCGCGACCACCTGGCGCTGACCGCCGGACAGGCCCGCGATCGGGATGCGGACGCTGGGGATGCGGATGGAGAGCGTGTCGAGGAGCTCGCGGGCGCGCTTCTCCATCGCGACCTCGTCCAGGGTGCCGAAGCGCTTGATCTCGCGGCCGAGGAAGAGGTTGCCGACCACGTCCAGGTTGTCGCAGAGCGCGAGGTCCTGGTAGACGGTGGCGACGCCCAGCTGCTGGGCGTCCTGCGGGCGGTTGATGCTGACCGCCTTGCCCTCCCACTCGATGACGCCCTCGTCGATCGGGTGGACGCCCGCGATGGTCTTCACCAGGGTGGACTTACCGGCACCGTTGTCGCCGACCAGGGCGACGACCTCGCCCGCGTTGACCTCCAAGTGCACGTCGGTGAGCGCCTGAACGGCACCGAAGCGCTTGGAGACCCCGCGCAACGCCAGTACGGGTGCGCCTGTCACGTGAACCAACTCCTTGAGTCCCGTGCCGGACCTGACGTTTCCGGCACGGCCGTCCCGCGTGCCGGGCCGGGCACGCGGGGTAGTACTGAGGGGTGAAGCGGTGCGGGCGGGGGCTCCCGTGTGGTCAGGGAGCCCCCGCCCGGCGGGTGTTACTGCAGGCCGGCCGCGGTGCAGGCGGCGGCGTAGTCGGCGGTGCAGATGTCCGCGACCTTGTAGAGGCTGTCGGCGATCACGGTGTCCTTGATGTTCGCCTTGGTGACGACCTTCGGCTCCAGCAGCTGGGCCGGGATGCCCTTGTCGGTGTCGCTGTCGACGGTCGAGGTGGCGATGGACTTGATGTCCTGGCCCTGCAGCAGGTTGACCGCGAGCTGGGCGGCCGAGTCGGCCAGCGGCTTGTACGCCTTGTAGATGGTGTACGACTGCTCGCCGGAGACGAGGCGCTGGATGGCGTCGAGGCCCGCGTCCTGGCCGCCGACCGGGACGTTGATGCCCTGGGACTTCAGCTGGGTGATGATCGCGGCGGCCATGCCGTCGTTGGCGGAGTAGACGGCCTGGAAGCCGTCCTTGCCGAGCTGCGAGATCGCGGCGCCGACCTTCTGGCCCGCGACGGTGGGCTTCCACTCGCCGCTCTGCTCGTAGACGATCTTCTTGACCTTGCTGTCCAGCACCTTGTGGGCGCCGGCCTTGAACTGACCCGCGTTCGGGTCGGCGTCGTCACCGTTGATCATCACGACGTTGGCCTCGGCGGCCTTGTCGCCCAGCGCGGTGACCAGGGCCTCGCCCTGGAGCTCGCCGACCTTCTCGTTGTCGAAGGAGACGTACGCGGAGACCGGGCCGGTGGCCAGGCGGTCGTACGCGATGACCTTGACGTTCTTCTTCGCGGCCTCGGCGACCCACGCCTGGGTGGACTTGGCGTCGAACGCGTCGAGGATGATCACCTTGACGCCCTGGGCGATCAGGGTGTCGAACTGCTGCTTCTGCTTCGAGGCGGAGCCCTCGGCGTTGTTGTACTCGACCTTGCAGTCGGCGCACAGCTCCTTGACCTTGGCCTCGATGAACGGCTTGTCGAAGGACTCGTAACGGGTCGAGGACGCGTTCTCCGGCAGGAGCAGGCCGATCGACTTGTTGTTGCTCGAACCTGCGTCGCTGCTCTTCTTGTCGTCGCCGGCCTTGCCGCAGGCGGCCATGGTCAGAGCCATCGAAACAGCGACAGTGCCGACGGCGACGCGACGCATCATTGCGTTCATGGTGGGGGGAGCCTCCCTGACAGAGCCGCGAAAAGTTGCGGCGAGGTGGGCAGGAGTCAACCCCGTTACCGAGCTTGTCGTCAATAAGTAAAACCGGGAGGCCGTTGATTCAAACCTTTTCGTTATCTTCCTGAAGGCTCAGTTGATACCGAGCGAGTCCGCCGGCCCACCCGCGGGGGTCTCAGAGCACCCCCGTCTCCCCCATCTCGCTCATCACCAGGGCCAGCGCGCCGAGCACCTCGGCCCGGCCGCCGAGCGTCCCCGGGACCACCGACAACTGCCGGGCCGCGCTGGGGATCGCGTACCGCGCCACCGAGTCCCGGATCGGGGAGAGCACCAGGTCACCGGCCTCGGCGAGGTCCCCGCCGAGGATCACCCGGCGGGGGTTGAGCAGGTTGCACAGGGTCGCCACGCCCATGCCGATCTGCCGGCCCGCGTCGGCGATCACCCGGCGGCAGCCCAGGTCGCCCTGCTGGGCCAGCCGCACCACCTTGCCCAGGCTCAGCTCGCCCGGGTGGTTGGCGTTCAAGAGGTTGAGCAGGTAGCGGGAGCCCACGAAGGTCTCCAGGCAGCCGCGGTTGCCGCAGCGGCACACCGGCCCCGCCTCGTCCAGCGTGATGTGGCCGATCTCGCCCGCGGTGCCGCCCGGGCCCCGGTAGATCTGGTTGTTGATCACCAGGCCGGAGCCCACGCCACTGGCCACCTTGATGTACGCCAGGTCGCTCAGGCCCCGCCCGGCGCCCCAGACCAGCTCGCCCAGCGCGCCCAGGTTGGCGTCGTTGTCCACGTGCACCGGCATGCTCAGCCGCCCGGTCAGCTCCTGGCCCGGCACCACGCCCGTCCAGCCCGGCAGGATCGCGCTCGAACCGAGCGCCCCGGTCTCCACGTCGATCGGGCCCGGCACGCCCAGGCCCACCCCGATCACCTTGTCCGCCGGGAAGCCGGCCTGCCCCAGCAGCCGCTCCACCATCCGTTCGGCCCGGTCGAAGCCCTGCTGCGCGGAGACGTCCACGTCCAGCGGCTCGCTCTCCTCGGCCAGCACCCGGTGCGCCAGGTTGCCCACCGCCACCCGCAGGTGGGTGTGGCCGAAGTCCACGCCCACCACGATCCCGGCGTCCCCGCTCAGCGACACGCTGCGCGCCCGCCGCCCGCCCGAGGAGGTGTCGGCCACCACCACGGTGCCGGACTCCTTGAGCTCGCGGACGATGTTGGACACCGTCGCGGCCGACAGCCCCGTGCCCCGGGCGATCTCCGCCTGGGTCAGCGATCCGGCCATCCGCACGGCTCGCAGCACCCGTTCGAGATTCGCCCGGTGCAGTGAGGACTGCGATCCCGGTGTGTCCGTCGACATGTTCCACCCTCCAGGGCGCACTTGCTGTTCGTGAGAAGTTCAGCTTCAACTTCTGAACTCTATGCTCCGGCACTGCTCGGAGGGGGAGTCAAGCACGAACACGGATCGTTACCCGCATGGGAGGATTCCCGGTAACCCGAGCCCTGACGAAGGAGTCCTGCGAGTGCCTGGCACCAACTTGACCCGTGAGGAAGCCCGCACCCGGGCCGCACTCCTGGCCGTGGACGCGTACGAGATCGAGCTCGACCTGAGCTCCGCACGCGAGGGCGGCACCTTCCGGTCCACCACCGTGGTCCGTTTCACCAGCACCGAACCCGGCGCCTCCACCTTCATCGACCTGGTCGCGCCCGCCGTGACGGAGATCGTCCTCAACGGCCGCGCCCTGCCGCTGGAGAACTTCGCCGACAGCCGCATCGCGCTGCCCGGCCTGGCCGCCGAGAACGAGCTGCGGGTCGTCGCCGACTGCGCCTACACCAACACCGGCGAGGGGCTGCACCGCTTCGTCGACCCCGCCGACGGCGAGACCTACCTGTACACCCAGTTCGAGGTCCCGGACGCCCGCCGCGTCTTCGCCAACTTCGAGCAGCCCGACCTGAAGGCCACCTTCGCCTTCACCGTCACCGCCCCCGCCGGCTGGGTGGTGGTCTCCAACTCCCCCACCCCCGAACCGGCCGGCGACGGCGACACCCGGGTGTGGACCTTCGAGCCCACCCCCCGGATGTCCACCTACATCACCGCGCTGATCGCCGGCCCGTACGTCGGCGTCTTCGACAGCTACGACAACGGCGCCCAGCACGTGCCGTTCGGCGTCTACTGCCGGCCGTCGCTGCGCGAGTTCCTGGACGCGGACGCGATCTTCGCGGTCACCCGGCAGGGCTTCGACTACTTCCAGGAGAAGTTCGACTTCCCCTACCCCTTCGCCAAGTACGACCAGCTGTTCGTCCCGGAGTTCAACGCCGGCGCGATGGAGAACGCGGGCGCCGTCACCTTCCGCGACCAGTACGTCTTCCGCTCCAAGGTCACCGACGCCTCCTACGAGGCCCGCGCCGCGACCATCCTGCACGAGCTCGCCCACATGTGGTTCGGCGACCTCGTCACCATGGAGTGGTGGAACGACCTGTGGCTGAACGAGTCCTTCGCCACCTTCGCCGAGGTCGTCTGCCAGGCCGAGTCCCCCGCCTCCCAGTGGCCGCACTCCTGGACCACCTTCGCCAACCAGATGAAGACCTGGGCGTACCGGCAGGACCAGCTGCCCTCCACCCACCCGATCATGGCGGAGATCAACGACCTGGAGGACGTCCAGGTCAACTTCGACGGCATCACCTACGCCAAGGGCGCCTCGGTGCTCAAGCAGCTGGTCGCCTACGTCGGCCAGGACGCCTTCTTCCAGGGCGTGCGCGCCTACTTCAAGCGCCACGCCTGGGGCAACACCCGGCTCGCCGACCTGCTCGGCGCCCTGGAGGAGGCCAGCGGCCGCGACCTGCGGACCTGGTCCACCGCGTGGCTGGAGACCGCCGGCATCAACGTGCTCCGCCCCGAGCTGTCGGTGGCGGCGGACGGCACCATCGAGTCCTTCGCCGTCCTGCAGGAGGCCCCCGCGCTGCCCGCCGGCGCCCGCGGCGAGGCCGTGCTGCGCCCGCACCGGATCGCCGTCGGCCTGTACGAGCTCGTCGACGGCAAGCTGGTGCGCACCGACCGGATCGAGCTCGACGTCGACGGCGAGCGCACCGCCGTCCCGCAGCTGACCGGCCGGCCGCGGCCCGCCGTGCTGCTGCTCAACGACGACGACCTCTCCTACGCGAAGGTCCGGCTCGACGCCGACTCGCTCGCCGTGGTCACCGCGCACCTCGGCGACTTCGCCGACTCGCTGCCGCGCGCCCTGTGCTGGGCCTCCGCCTGGGACATGACCCGCGACGGCGAACTCGCCACCCGCGACTACCTCGCGCTCGCCCTCTCCGGCCTGCAGCGCGAGAGCGACATCGGCGTGGTCCAGTCCGTCCAGCGCCAGGTCAAGCTCGCCCTGGAGCTGTACGCCGACCCCGCCTGGCGCGAGGAGGGCCTGCAGCGCTGGGCCGCCGCCGCCCAGACCGCCCTGCACGAGGCCCCCGCCGGCAGCGACCACCAGCTCGCCTGGGCCCGCACGCTGGCCGGCGCCGCCCGCACTGACGACCAACTCGCCCTGCTCGCCGGGCTGTTGGACGGCAGTGTGGAGATCGACGGCCTCGCCGTCGACACCGAACTGCGCTGGGCCCTGCTCGGCCGACTGGCCGCCACCGGGCGCGCCGACGAGGCCGCGATCGACGCCGAACTCGCCCGCGACAACACCTCCTCCGGGCAGGAGCACGCCGCGACCTGCCGCGCGGCCCGGCCCACCGCCGAGGCCAAGGCCGCGGCCTGGGCGTCGGTCGTCGAGTCCGACACCCTCACCAACTACGTCCAGGAGGCCGTCATCGCCGGCTTCCAGCAGCCCGACCAGCGGGACCTGCTGGCCGCCTACACCGAGAAGTACTTCGCCTCGGTCAAGCAGGTGTGGGAGACCCGCAGCCACGAGATCTCCCAGCAGATCATCGGCGGGCTCTACCCCTCCTACGCGGTCTCCCGGGCCACCCTGGACGCCACCGACGCCTGGCTCGCCACCGCGGACCCGGCGCCGGCACTGCGCCGCCAGGTCGTCGAGGCGCGGGCGGGCGTGGAGCGAGCGCTCAGGGCTCAGGCCGCCGACCGGTAAGGGCAGCGGGAGAGCACCGATAGGGGCTCGGGGAACGGCGAGGTCGTGGCTGCTGCCGGTTCACTGCTGTTGCGTGCTTTGGCTTCTGGATCTGCTTCAGGCACGCAGCAGCACGGACCTTCGATGGGCTCCGGCCGTCAGCAGCATCGACCCGCCGTTCCCCGGGCCCCTATTTCGCCCCCAGGATCACCGTGAAGGTGGTGCGGCCCGGGGTGCTGTCGAGGGTGACGGTGCCGTGGTGGGCGTGGACGACGGCCTGGACGATGGCGAGGCCGAGGCCGGTGGAGCCGGTGCGGCGGGAGCGGGCGCGGTCGCCGCGGGTGAAGCGGTCGAAGACGTGGGGGGCCAGTTCGGCGGGGATGCCGGGGCCGTCGTCGGTGACGGTGAGGCGGCCGTCGGGGGCGAGGCCGAGGGTGACGGTGGTGCCGTCGGGGGTGTGGGTGCGGGCGTTGGCCAGCAGGTTGGTGACGACCTGGGCGAGGCGGTGCGGGTCGCCGGGGACGGTGACGGGTTCGACGGGGAGTTCGAGCAGCCAGCGGTGGCCGGGGGCGGCGGCCTTCGCGTCGGCGGTGCAGTCGAGGACGATCCGGGTGAGGTCGGTGTCCTGGACGGCGAGCGGGCGGCCGGCGTCCAGGCGGGCGAGCAGCAGCAGGTCCTCGACGATGGCGCCCATCCGGCGGGACTCGGCGCTGATCCGTTCCAGCGAGTGCCGGACCGGCGCGGGGACGGGGCCGGGGTGCCGGAGGGCGAGTTCGGCGTGGCCGCGGACGGTGGCGACGGGGTTGCGCAGTTCGTGGCTGGCGTCGGCGGCGAAGGCGCGCAGGCGCTCCTCGACGTTCTGGCGGCGGGTCAGGGCGTCCGCGACGTGGCCGAGCAGGCGGTTGAGGGCGGTGCCGACCCGGCCGACCTCGGTGCGCGGGTCGTCGTCGGGGACGCGTTCGGCGAGGTCGACGGCGCCGTTGGCGAGCGGCAGCGCGGAGACCCGTTCGGCGGTGGCGACGACCCGGTCCAGCGGGCGCAGGGCGAGCCGGACGGCGAGGGTGCCGGCGGCCGCGGCGGCGGTGAGCGCGGCGGCGAAGACCACGAGTTCGATCAGCAGCAGGTGCCGCACGGTCTCGTCGACGGGGTGCAGCGGCAGGCCGGTGACCAGGGTGTCGTGGTCGTAGCCGGTGACGGCGGCGACCCGGTAGTGGCCGAGCGCGGAGAGGTCGAGGTCGCGCGGGTGGCCGTCGGCGGGCAGGGCGCGCAGCGCGCCCAGGTCGGCGGCGTCCAGCGGGACGGCGGCGTCGGCGGAGTTCCTGGTGAGCGGGACGGGGTCGTCGTCGCCGGGCGGGACGCCGCCCACCACCGCGGCGTGGGTGAGGCCGCCGTCGACCAGCCGGGCGCCGAAGGTGCCGGGCGACTGGGCCCGGGTGTCGTGGCCGCTCTGGCCGGGGTGTTCGAGGCTGGCGGCGTAGCGGCCGCCGGCGGCGGAGAGCTGCTGGTCGAGGCGGTCGACCAGGAAGTGGCGCAGCGCCTCGCAGGTGGCCAGGCCGACGCCGGCGCAGATCAGCACCAGCAGGACCAGGACACCGGCCACCAGCCGGGCCCGCAGGGTGCGCGGGGGGACGCGCGGGACGGGGACGCGCAGGACGGGGACGCGCGGGACGGGGCGGCTCATCCGGTGGCCGCCCGCAGGACGTAGCCGGCGCCGCGGACGGTGTGGATCATCGGGGACCGGCCGGCGTCGATCTTGCGGCGCAGGTAGCTGATGTAGAGCTCGACCACGTGGGCCTGGCCGCCGAAGTCGTAGGACCAGACGGCGTCCAGGATCTGGGCCTTGCTGAGCACCTGGCGGGGGTGCTCCATCAGGTAGCGCAGCAGGGCGAACTCGGTGGGGCTGAGGTCGACGGGTTCGCCGCCGCGGCGGGCCTCCCGGGTGGCGGGGTCGAGCCGCAGGTCGCCGACGGCGAGGGTGCCGGGGGCGGCGGGTCCGGGGGGTGCGGTGCGGCGCAGCAGGCCGCGCAGCCGGACCACCACCTCCTCCAGGCTGAACGGCTTGGTGACGTAGTCGTCGCCGCCGGCCGCGATCCCGGCGATCCGGTCCTCGACGGCGTCGCGGGCGGTGAGGAAGAGCACCCGGACCTCGGGGTCGGTGGTGTGGACGCGGCGCAGCACTTCGAGTCCGTCGAAGTCGGGGAGCATCACGTCCAGCACCACGGCGTGCGGGTGCCACTCGGCGGCGGCGGCCACGGCGTCCAGGCCGCCGGTGACGCCGCGGGCCTGCCAGCCCTCGTAGCGCAGCGCGCCGCAGAGGACCTCGACCAGGTCGGGTTCGTCGTCGACCACCAGGACCCGCCAGGGGGTGTCCGCGTGCTGCATGGGGGGCATCCTGCCGTTCCGGGATGAGAAAGCGGTGAGATCGTCGGACCGTGCGGAGCCTTGGTACCACTGCTCCGAGCTGCGGCGATACCCTTCCCGGACGCCCGGTAGGACGATCGGTTCATAGGGAACTGAGAGCTTCCGGTGACACCGTGGGCCCGGCACCACCGAAGGAGGGCCCGTTGACCGCTGTCTCCACCCCCGCCCGGGCCGCCCGGCGCGCCGCACCCCGCCGCCGCGCCCTGCCCCCGGACGCCGTCCGGCGCGGCGCGCTCGCCCTGATCGTGCTCGGCGCGCTCGGCGTCCTCGCCCTGTGGTGGGCCGACACCCCGCGGGTGGCCGGCGCCGCCGACTGGCTCACCAACGCGGGCCGGATCACCGGCCTGCTGGCCGGCTACGCCGCGCCCGTCCTGCTGCTGCTGATGGCCCGGGTCCCGCTGCTGGAGCGCGAGGTGGGCGCGGACCGGCTGGCCCGCTGGCACGCGTACGGCGGCCGCTACCTGGTCTCGCTGGTCACCGTGCACGTGCTGACCGTGATCTGGGGCTACGCGCTGACCGACGGGCATGGCCTGTGGGACCAGGGCGTCGAGATGGTGTTCCACTTCCCCGACATGCTCAAGGCCACCTTCGCCACCCTGCTGCTGCTCGGCACCGGCGCGGTCTCCGCCCGGGCCGCCCGCCGCCGGATGGGCTACGAGGTCTGGTACTACCTGCACCTGGCCACCTACCTGGCCGTCGCGCTCGGCTTCGCCCACCAGCTCACCACCGGCGCCGACCTGACCGACGGCCCGGCGAAGGCCGGCTGGTACCTGCTGTACTTCGGCACCGCCGCCGTCCTGGGCTGGTACCGGCTGCTCAGCCCGTACCTGCGCGACCGGCGGCACCGGCTGGAGATCGCCGAGGTGCGCGCCGAGGGCCCGGGCGTGGTCTCGGTCTTCCTCACCGGCCGGCACCTGGACGAACTGCGCGCCGAACCCGGGCAGTTCTTCCGGCTCCAGTTCCTCACCCCGCAGCTGCGCTGGGCCGCCAACCCGTACTCGCTCTCCGCTCCCCCGCACCCGCGCTTCCTGCGCTTCACCGTCAAGGGCCTGGGCGCCCACAGCGCGGCGCTCGCCGCGCTCGCCCCCGGCACCAAGGTCCGCGCCGAGGGGCCGTACGGGGCGTTCACCGAGCGGCGGCACCGCGGCGGGCCGGTGCTGCTGCTCGGCGCGGGCGTCGGCGTCACCCCGCTGCGCGCGCTGGTCGAGACCCTCCCCGGCCGGCTCACCCTGGTGCAGCGCGCCCGCCGCCCGGAGGACGTGCTGTTCCGCCGCGAGCTCGCCGCCGTCTCCGCGCAGCGCGGCGTCCGGGTGCACGAACTGCTCGGCGGCCGGGCCGAGGTGGGCGACCTCGGCGCGGCGCTGCGCCGGCTCGTCCCCGACCTGGCCCGGCACGAGGTCTACCTGTGCGGCCCGGAGGAGTTCACCGCCGACGCCGTCCGCGCGCTGCGCGCCGCCGGGGTCCGGGCCGACCGCATCCACCACGAGTCCTTCGCCTTCTAGGAGCCCCCGCCATGCGACGCGCCGTCATCACCGCCTCCGCGACCGCCGCCGGGGTCGTCCTGCTGCTCTCCCTCAAGCCCCACGACGCCTCCCCCGCGCACGCCATCTCCGCCTCGAACGCGAACACCGGGAACGCCGCGGGCACCGGCAGCGGCACCGGCGCCGGGACGGGCTCGACCGGCGGCGCCACGGACACCGCGCAGGGCGGCGGGGCCGCGCAGACCGTCACCGGCACCGCGGTCAACACCCGGTACGGGCCGGTGCAGGTCAAGGTCACCCTGGACGGCGGGAAGATCAGCAAGATCGACGTGCTCCAGTACCCCACCCGGGACCGCCGCGACCAGGAGATCAACAGCTACGCCATCCCGGTCCTCAACCAGGAGGCGCTCGCCGCGCAGAGCGCCGACATCGACGTGGTCTCCGGCGCGACGTACACCAGCGACGGCTACACCCGCTCCCTGCAGAGCGCGCTCGACCAGGCGAAGAAGTGACCGCCAACCACGTCGAGCACGTGATGGGGACGGTGTTCTCCATCGCCGTCCGCGACCCCGGGCCGGAGACCGGCCCGGCGATCCGGCGGATCGTGGAGCGGCTGCACCGGATCGACGCGGTGTTCTCGACCTACCGGCCGCAGAGCGAGGTCAGCCGGATCGACCGCGGGGAACTCGCCCTCGCCGAGGCCGACCCGGAGGTGCGGCAGGTGCTGGCCCGGTGCGCGGAACTCACCGCGGAGACCGGCGGGTACTTCACCGCGCGGCCCGGCGGACGGCTCGACCCCAGCGGCTACGTGAAGGGCTGGGCCGTCGAGGAGGCCTCCCGCACGCTGCGCGGGTCCGGCTCGGCCCACCACTGCGTCAGCGGCGGCGGGGACGTCCAGACCGCGGGCGGTCCGTGGCGGATCGGGATCGCCGACCCGCACCGCGAGGGGGCCGTGGCCCGCGTCGTCACCGGCCACGACCTGGCCGTCGCCACCTCCGGCACCGCGGAGCGCGGCCCGCACATCATCGACCCGCACACCGCCCTGCCCGCGGACTCCTACGCCTCGCTCACCCTGGTCGGCCCCCACCTCACCCGCACGGACGCCCTCGCCACCGCGGCGTTCGCGATGGGCGCCCCACGGGGGCTGCGCTGGCTCGCCGCGAAGGGCGTCCGGGCGCTGGCGATCCACCCGGACGGGCGGCAGGAGACGACGAACTGGTGAAACCAGGGGCTCGGGGAACGGCGAGGCCCAGTCTGCTGACGGTTCACTGCCGCCCAGCGCATCGGCTTCCGGTTCCGTCAAAGACACGCAGCAGCACGAACCTTCGATGGGCTCCGGCCGTCAGCAGCACGGACTCGCCGTTCCCCGAGCCCCTGACGGGGCCACTGCGGTTACTTCTTCTTGCTGCCCGGGATCATGCAGAGGCCCGCGATCACCGCGAAGGCGACGATCGGGAGGGCGACGAACAGGCCCAGGGTCTGACCGACGCTCAGGCCGGTACCCGGGTTGTCGCCGTCGTCGCGCGTGAGCGCCATCGCGGGGGACGACATGACCATCATCAGCGTGGCCGCCGCGGTGACCGCACCGGCGCGCATTGCGTTCCTCTTGTCCACGTTTCCCAAGGTACCGGCCCCCTACACCGCTGCGCCCGGCGGGGTGCGCCTGTCGGCGTGTCCCGGCGGCGGGAGGTCGGGCGGGGTGTTCAGCGGGGCGAGGGTGGCGGCGATGCCCGCGGTGCCGGGGGCGGTGGCCAGCGCGTCGAGGGTGCGGGGGGTGCCGGTGGCGTCGGCGACCGGGAGGCGCCAGTTGGGGTACTGGTCCCAGGTGCCGGGGAGGTTCTGCGGGCGGGGGTCGCCGACGGTGTCGGGGAGCCAGACGCCGACCAGTTTGGCGGGGGTGGCCAGCAGGTAGGCGTACAGCGCCTCGGGGGTGGCCGGTTCGCCCTCGGCGAGCAGCCCGATCCGGACGAGTTCGCGCTGCCAGTCGGCGAGTTCGGCGGCGGCGGCGTCCTGTTCCTCGGCCAGCGGGCGGGCCAGCAGGCCGAGGCGGTGGCGCAGTTCGACGTGCTCGCCGGTGAGCCGGGCGGCGGTGGAGGGCAGGTCGTGGGTGGTGAGGGTGGCCAGGCAGCCGGGGCGCCAGTGCTCGGGGGGCAGCACGGCGCCGTCGGCCTGCCAGTCCCGTTCGAACCAGAGCACGGAGGTGCCGAGCACGCCGTGGTCGGCGAGGCGTTCGCGCACGCCGGGTTCGACGGTGCCGAGGTCCTCGCCGATGACGGCGGTGCCGGCCCGGTGGGCCTCCAGGGCGAGGACGGCGAGCATCGCCTCGGCGTCGTAGCGGACGTAGGTGCCCTGGGTGGGGAGGGCGCCCTCGGGGACCCACCAGAGCCGGAACAGGCCCATCACGTGGTCGATCCGGATCGCGCCGGCGTGCCGGGCGGCGGAGGCGATGAGCGCGGCGAACGGGGCGTACCCGGCCTCGGCGAGCGCGTCGGGGCGCCAGGGCGGCAGGCCCCAGTCCTGGCCGTGGGCGTTGAAGGCGTCCGGCGGGGCGCCGGTGGAGATGCCGGCGGCGAGCACGTCCTGCAGGGCCCAGGCGTCGGCGCCGTCGGGGTGGACGCCGACCGCGAGGTCGTGGATCAGGCCGATCGGCATGCCCGCGTCGGTGGCGGCCCGCTGGGCGGCGTGCAGCTGCTCGTCGACCAGCCAGGCCAGCCAGCGGTGGAACTCGATCCGGTCCTTCAGTTCGGCCTTGGCGGCGGCGACCTGCGGGTTGGCGGGGTGGCGCAGGCCCTTGGGCCAGGAGTGCCAGCCGCCGCCGTGCGCCTCGGCCAGCGCGTTCCACACCGCGTACCGCTCCAGCCACTCGCCCTCGCGCCGGACGAACGCCCGGTACGCGGCCTCCCGGCCGACCCCGCGCGGCACGGTGTGCAGCAGTTCGAGGGCCCGGCGCTTGAGCGACCACACCGAGTCCCGGTCGATCAGGGCGTCGTGCTCCAGCACCTCCTCGCGCAGCAGCCGGGCCCGGTGGGCGAGTTCGCGGGCCTCCTCGTGCCGGGCGTACTCGGGGACGGCCTCGATCCGCAGGTGCACCGGGTCGGCGAAGCGGCGCGAGGAGGGGCGGTACGGGGACGGGTCGGAGGGGGCGCCGGGCATGCCCGCGTGCAGCGGGTTGATCTGCAGGAAGCCCGCGCCGAGTTCGGCGCCCGCCCACTGGGCGAGCTCCGCGAGGTCGGCCAGGTCGCCCATGCCCCAGGAGCGTTCGCTCAGCACCGAGTACAGCTGGGCGAGGAAGCCCCAGCTGCGGCCCCGCGGCTCGGGGATCCGCGGCGGGGCGACCACCAGGGCGGCGCGGGCGGCGCGCCCGTCCGCCCGGACGGCCAGGACGTGCCGGCCGGGCGGCAGGTCCTCGGGCAGCCAGTGCGCGTGCTCGACCGTCAACTCCCAGGGTTCGCCGCCCTGTTCGAGCTCGATCCGGACCTCGGCCCCGGCCGGCAGGTCGAGCGCGGTGCGCCGCCCCTGCCAGGCGACCACGGTGGGCGGCAGCAGGCGCCGGGCGCTCTCCGTGCGGTGCCGCTCCAGGGCCTCGGCGGCCAGTTCGGGCGTCCCGGCGTCGATCCCGAGCGCGGCCAGCACGGCGGTCAGCGTCCGCGCCCCGACCTGCACCGGGCCCGCCCCGGCGTCGTAGCAGGTGTCCACCCCGTGGGCGTGCGCGAGCGCCGTCAACTCCGGTGGGGCCGGCGGGTTGTCCTCCGCCGGGACCTGTTCGAATCCCGCCTGCTCCCGGTCAAGGTATGCGGCCACCAGGCGCACTCCGTCCTCGGGTTGCTCCCCGACGCCGACGATGTAGACAGGCACAGTCCTACCCGCGCCGCCGCCCGCCGACCCCGACCGACACGGCCCGCGCCCCGCACCGGTCGGGTGAACGTCCGCCCGCCCGGTTGCCGACCCGGCGGACCTCCGTCCTTTTCGGTTGATAACGGACATAGCTGCCAAGGGCGTTGACAGCGGCGCGGGTAGCTGGTGGGGTGGGCGGGCCGGACGGCCGCGGGGGGCCGGGCCGGAGCGGCGGGGGGCCGGTGAGCTGGGCGTTTCGGGCGAGGAGGCTCCGGTGCAGGCGCGGGTGTCGGTGGCGGCCGGGCGGCGGCTGCGACAGGGTTTGGAACGCAGCGCGGCCCTGCGCGAGGTGCTGAACCACCCGGCGGCGCTGGCGGCCCGCCGGACGGCGGCGCGGACGGCCCGGCAGGTGGCGCCGCGGACCGCGGACCGGCTGATCTCCGACCTCAAGGGCACCGAACCGCTGCTGGCCTCGGTGCGCGCCGAGCGCCGCACCGGCCGGCGGGGCAGCGCGCTGCGGATCGCGGCCACCCTGTCGGCGGCGGCGGTGGTCGGCGGCCTGCTGCTCCCCGCGCCGGGCTTCGCCGCGGAGCCGGGCCTCCGCCAGGACCCGGGCAGCAGCGCCGCGGACACCGCTGACGCCGCGCCCGCCGCCGAGGCGCCGCCGGCGCTGGGCTCGCTGACCGAACCCCGGGTGTTCCCGCGCCCGCAGGAGTCGCGGGTCGGCGGCGAGCCGGTGGCGGTGCCCCGGCAGGTGACGGTGGTGCTGGCGGACTCCGCCGACGGCCCGGCGGTGGACGCGGTGCGCGCGCTGCTGGCCCGGGCGGGCGCGACCGAGGTGCGGACCGCGGCGCAGGCCCCCGAGCACCCGGCGGCCGGGTCGCTGGTGGTGTACGTCGGCGGCCCGTACGAGGGCGCGGGCGGGGCGGTCGACCGGGCGCTGCGGCAGATCGCGGTGGCGGACGGGCTGAAGGACACCGAGGTGCCGCAGCTGGCGGGCCTGCCCGCGGGCGGCTACCTGCTGGCGGCCGGCCGGCTGCCCGCGGACGACGGCGCGGGCGGCGCGTACGGCGCGGTGGTGCTGGCCGGGGTGGACGGCGCGGGCACCTTCTACGCGGCGCAGAGCCTGGCCCAGCTGCTCGCCCCGATCGGCCCGGGGCAGGGGCAGGGCGGCGGGGGCGACCGGGGCTTCCCGGGCGTGCTGCTGCGGGACTGGCCCTCGGGCGCGGCCCGGCGCGGCACCGCGGAGTCGTTCTACGGGGCGCCGTGGAGCTCCGAGCAGCGGCTGGCGCTGGTGGACTTCCTGGGCCGCACCAAGCAGGACTACTTCCTGTACGCGCCGGGCGGCGACCCGTACCGCTTGCAGCGCTGGCGGGAGGCGTACCCGCGGCGGGAGGCGGCCGAGCTGGCGGAGCTGACGGCGCGGGCCCGGGCCAACCACGTGACGGTGGCGTACTCGGTCGCGCCGGGGCAGTCGTTCTGCTTCTCCTCGGGCAAGGACGCGGACGCGCTGGTCGCCAAGCTGGACGGGCTGTGGGGGCTGGGCGTGCGGGAGTTCCAGCTGGACTTCCTGGACGTGTCGTACGACGAGTGGCACTGCGGGGCGGACCGGCGCACCTTCGGCACCGGGCCGGTGGCGGCGGCGAAGGCCCAGAGCGCGCTGGTCGCGACGGTGCGGCAGCGGCTGCTGGAGCGGCACCCGGAGCTGGCGCCGCTGTCGGTGGTGCCCACCGAGTACCTGAAGCAGGGCACGACGCCGTACCGGGCGGCGCTGGCGGCCGGGCTGCCGGACGGGGTGCGGGTGGCGTGGAGCGGCGGCGCGGCGATCCCCGGGAAGGTGACGGCCGATCAGATCGACTCCACCGCCGGCCTGTTCGGGCGTCCGCTGGTCACCATGGACAACTACCCGGTCAACGACTCGGCGCCGGACCGGCTGTTCCTGGGCGGCTACGCCGGGCGGGACGCCGAGGTGGCGCGCCGCTCGGCGGTGCTGCTGACCGCGGCGATGAGCCAGCCGGTGGCGTCCCGGATCCCGCTGGCCACGGCCGCCGACTTCGGCTGGCAGCCGGACGGCTACCGGCCCGAGGAGTCGCTGGCCGGGGCGCTGCGGCTGCTGACCGCGGGGCCCGCGGAGCAGGCCGCGGCGGCGGCGCTGGCGGGCAACAGCTCCTCCTCGCCGCTGGACGGCCGGGAGTCGGCGTACCTGGCGCCGCTGGTGGAGCGGTTCTGGGCGGCGGCCGAACCGGCCTCCGGCGCGCCCGCCGACCCGGCCGGGCTGCGGGCGGCCGCGCAGCCGCTGCGCGAGGCGTTCGGCGTGATGGCGGACGCGCCGCGGACGCTGGCGGGCGACCCGCTGGCGCAGGACGCGGCGCCCTGGCTGGCCCGGCTGTCGGCGTACGGCGCGGCGGGCCGGGCGGCCGTGGACATGCTGCTGGCCCAGCAGGGCGGCGACGGCACCGCGGCCTGGCAGGCCCGGCTGGAGCTTGGGCGCCAGCGCGGGGTGCTGGAGCAGAACCCGGTGACGGTCGGCAAGGGCGTGCTGGACGCCTTCCTGGACCGGGCGGCGAAGTCCGCGGACACCTGGTCGGGCATCACCGCGGGCGCCGCGCCGACCACCACCCTGGGCACCGCGCACGACCACGGCCCGGCGCTGATGGCGGACGGCTCGGGGCAGACCTTCTACTGGTCCTCCGCGCCGCCGCAGGTCGGCGACAGCTTCGGCCTGGACCTGGGCACCCCGAAGCCGCTGGGCTCGGTGACGGTGCTGATGGGCGGCTGGGGCGACGAGCCGGACGCCCGGTCGGCGGCCGACGACTACCTGCACGACGGGGTGCTGGAGTACTGGAGCGGCACGGGCGGCTGGCACCGGCTGGCCACCGTGCACGGGCAGCGGACGGTCAGCGCGACCGCCCCGGCGGGCACGGTCGCCAAGGCGGTCCGGCTGCGCGCCACCTCCGGGCAGCAGACCGCCGTCGCGGTGCGGGAGTTCACCGCCGACGCGCCGGACGCGGTGGACACCGCGGTCTCCGGCCCGCCGGCCGCGCCGGGCTCCTCCCCGCAGGCGGTGCTCTCCGGCGACCCGGACTCCGCGTTCCGGGCGGCCGCGCCGCCCGCCGAGGGCGACGCCCCGCTGACGGTGGAGCTGGGCACGGCCCGGCCGCTGGACCGGCTGACCGTGCTGACCGACCCGGCGGTGCGGGCCGAGGCGACCGCGCAGGTCCGCCGCCCGGACGGCAGCTGGGCCGACCTGGGCCCGGTCCGGCCCGGCTACAACGAGCTGCGGGCCGACGGCGGGCCGGTGGAGGCGCTGCGGCTGGTGTGGCAACCGGGCGGCGAGGCCCCGGTGGTCAACCAGGTGATCCCGTGGTGGGCGGACGTCCCGGCGGCCCGGCTGACGCTGGCCGAGCCGACGCTGGACGTGGTGGCGGGTGCCGCCGCGCCCGCGCGGGCCGTGGCCACCGTGGAGTCGGGGCGGCCGGACCCGCTGACCGGCACCCTGGCGGCCGAGGTCCCGGCGGTGGCCAAGGGGCTGGTGGTGGCCCCGGCGGCGGCGGTGACGGTGCCGCGCGGCGGCCAGGTGGGCGCGCCGCTGCTGCTCACGGCCGCCGCGGACACCCCGTCCGGCACCTACCGGGTGCCGCTGGTGTTC
This sequence comes from Kitasatospora saccharophila, assembly GCF_039529925.1. Lineage (NCBI taxonomy): Bacteria > Bacillati > Actinomycetota > Actinomycetes > Kitasatosporales > Streptomycetaceae > Kitasatospora > Kitasatospora saccharophila. The sequence continues at coordinate 115,815 of NZ_BAAANS010000020.1, forward strand.
ACCGCGGGCGCGCTGACCGTCCGCCAGGAGCTGCTGGTGCACGTGGTGCCGCCGACCGGCGGGCCGGACCTGGCGCCGACCGCGACCGCCTCGTCCTCGGGCGACGACAGCGCGAAGACCCCGGCGGCGGCGGTGGCCGACGGCGACCCGAAGACCTCCTGGAGCTCCCCGGCCCGGGACGACGCCTGGGTGCAGCTGCAACTGCCGCAGCCGGCCCGGCTGGGCTCGGTGGTGCTGCACTGGGGCGCGTCGTACGCCTCCGCGTACCGGATCCAGACCTCCGCCGACGGCGTGGCGTGGACCACCGTGGCCGAGGTGGGCAACGGGCAGGGCGGCACCGAGACGGTCCGCTTCGACGCGCCGGACGCCCGGTACCTCCGGGTGCAGGGCACCGCCCGGGCCACCCGGTACGGGTACGCGCTGTCCGGCGTCGAGCTGTACGCCGTGCCGGCGCCGTAGCGCGGCGGGCCGCCGACGCTCCCGTTGCGGGGGCGGCGGCGGCCCATGAGGCGTACCGGTTGTCGTGTCGGGCAGGCCCTTGTCTGTTCAGGCGGAGAGCGGTGCGTGCTGCTCGCCGCGGCGGATCGGACGGGTGCGGACGGGGACGGGCAGGACCGGGTCCGGATGGTCGTGGTGCTCGAAGTCCCGGAACTGGTCGAGGCCGCCGTACGGCTCCAGGTAGGGCCGCCAGCGCGGGTCCTTGATCCCGGTGCCGATGACCCGCCAGGCCAGGCCGCTGGGCGCGGCCGGGGGGCGCTTCATCCGCCAGCCGAGGTCGGCGAGGTGCCGGTCGGCCTTGGTGTGGTTGCAGCGGCGGCAGGCCGCCACCACGTTGTCCCACCGGTGCTGGCCGCCCCGGCTGCGCGGGATGACGTGGTCGACACTGGTGGCGGCGGCCCCGCAGTACACGCACCGGCCGTGGTCGCGGGCGAACAGCGCCCGCCTGGTCAGCGGTACGGGACCTCGGTAGGGGACCCGCACGAAGCGGGTCAGCTTGACGACGGACGGTGCCTGGACGGCACCGGTGGCGCTGTGCAGAGTGGTGCCCGCATCCTCCAGGGCGATCGCCTTGTGGTTGAGGACGAGGATGAGGGCGCGTCGCATCGAGACGACACCGAGTGGCTCGTACGACGCGTTGAGGACAAGGACATGCGGCACGGGGCCTCCTTGGACGCCTGCGGCGCGTGGCTCGCGCCGAGTCGAGCGGGTGACCTCGCCCCGCGCGCGGGGCGTGATCTCCCTCAGTGTCGCCTTACGTCGACGTACGACGCCACCATTTCTCCGTGAACGGGCCGCGCGCGTGCGGTGGGCCCGCGCGCGTTCCGCCATAGCCGGTATGCCCAGCTCGCGGCACTCCTGCACGTACCGTGCGGGGGCCGGTGCGGTGCGTGGCCGGAACCGGACCGGCCCCCCTGACGGGCCGTCCGAGCGGGTGAACGGGCCGGTGGGGGGCTCGCTACAGTGGGGCGATGCTCGCCGATTCCGCTGCCGACAGCACCGCGCCGACGTTCACCATCCCCACCACCGCCGCCGATGTGACCGACACCACCCGGCAGGCGGCCGGGTGGCTGGACGAGAACTGGCAGGGCTGGGTGGTGGACGGCGTCCGGATCGTCTTCATCCTCGGGCTGGCCCTGGTGCTGCGGGCCGTGGTCCGCAAGGTGATCCACCAGCTGGTGGCCCGGATGGGGCGGCCCGCGGAGGCCGACAACGACCACGGGGTGCTCGGCGGCCTGCTGGCCAACAGCGGCGTGGTCAACACCGAGCGGCGCCAGCAGCGCTCCGAGGCGATCGGCTCGGTGCTGCGCTCGGTGGCCTCGTTCACCATCCTGGGCACCGCTTCGCTGATGGCCCTGTCGGTGCTCGGCGTCGACCTGGCCCCGCTGCTGGCCTCGGCCGGCGTGGCCGGCGTGGCGATCGGCTTCGGCGCCCGCAACCTGGTCACCGACTTCCTCTCCGGCGTATTCATGATCATGGAGGACCAGTACGGCGTCGGCGACGAGATCGACACCGGCGTCGCCTCCGGCACCGTGCTGGAGGTCGGCCTGCGGGTCACCAAGCTGCGCGGCGCGGGCGGCGAGATCTGGTACATCCGCAACGGCGAGGTCAAGCGGATCGCCAACATGAGCCAGGGCTGGGGCACCGCCACCGTGGACGTCCAGGTCGGCTACAAGGAGGACCTGGAGCGGGTCGGGCTGCTGGTCGCCGAGGCCGCCGACCAGCTCGCCAAGGAGAGCCCGTACGACGAGCTGATCTGGGGCCAGGTCAAGGTGCTGGGCGTCGAGTCGGTCTCGGTCGACTCCGTCCAGCTGCGGGTCCAGGCCCGCTGCACGCCCGGGAAGTCCGCCCAGGTCTCGCGCGCCCTGCGGCTGCGCCTGAAGGCCGCCTTCGACCTGGCCGGCGTCAAGCTCCAGGAGGAGGCCGCCGCCGCCACCGTCCCGGCCCAGCCCACCGCCCCCGAGATCCTCCCGCCGTCCGCCCTCGCCGACCCCAACTCGGCCCGCTCGCTGGCCGCGAAGCCGATACCGACGCAGAGCTGATCAGCCGTCCGCCGCCACCCGCAGCAGGTCGGCCAGCGGGCGGGAGCGGCTGTCGGGGGGCCAGGCGAGGAGGGTGGTGACCCGGGGGGCGTCCGGGACGGGCCGGGCCACCACGTCGTCGCGGAGCTGGGCGCGGCAGGAGTCGGGCAGGACGGCGCACGTCCGGCCGAGGGCGACCAGCTGGTAGAGCTGGGCGTGGTCGCGGATCGCCGGGCCCGGGCCGTCGGGGTGGGTGCCGTCGGGGCGCGGGTAGCGGGGGGCGGGCAGGTCCGGCAGGTCGGCCAGGTCGGCCAGGCGCAGTTCGCGGCGGACGGTCAGCGGGTGCCCGGCGGGCAGCAGGGCGACCTGGCCCTCGGTGTGCAGTTCCTCGGTGTCCAGGCCGGCGGTGGAGTCGAACGGCAGGTGCAGCAGCGCCGCGTCGGCCTCGCCGCGCCGCAGCAGGGCGCCCTGCTCGCCGTACTGGCACAGCCGCACGTCCACCGGCACCGATCCGGGCTCGGCGGCGTAGGCGGCCAGCAGTTTCGCCAGCAGTTCGGTGGACGCCCCGGCCTTCGCCGCCAGCACCAGCCCCGGCTGACCGGCCCGGCGGGTGCGGGCCTCGGCGGCCGCGACCGCGTCCAGCGCGATCCGGGCCTCGCGCAGCAGCACCCGGCCCGCGCCGGTCAGCGCCACGCCGTGGCTGTCGCGCTCCAGCAGCACGGTGTCCAGCCGCCGCTCCAGCCGGGCGATCGCCCGCGACAGCGGCGGCTGCGCCATGCCCAGCCGGACCGCCGCCCGGCCGTAGTTCAACTCCTCGGCGACGGCCACGAAGTACCGCAGTTCCCTGGTCTCCACCCGCCCAGCCTACGGCGATACCCGTCGGGTATCGCCGGGTGCCCGGATCGGTCTTGGCCACGGCCCGGGCGGCGGCCGGAGCATGGGGGCATGAGCGAGAACACGACGGACGACAGGACGGTCGCGCTGGTCACCGGCGCGAACAAGGGCATCGGGTACGAGATCGCGGCGGGCCTCGGCGCGCTGGGCTGGCGGGTCGGGGTCGGGGCCCGCGACGAGAAGCGGCGCGCGGCGGCCGTCGAGGCGCTGCGGGCGGGCGGCGCGGACGCCTTCGGGGTGCCGCTGGACGTCACCGACGACGCCTCGGCGGCGGCCGCGGCCGCGCTGCTGGAAGAGCGCTTCGGGCGGCTGGACGTGCTGGTCAACAACGCGGCGGTGACCGGGGGCGTCCCGCAGGAACCGACCGTGGTCGACCTGGCGGAGATCCGGCTGGTGATGGAGACCAACGTGCTGGGGGTGGTCCGGGTGACCAACGCGCTGCTGCCGCTGCTGCGCCGCTCGGCGTCCCCGCGGATCGTCAACATGTCCAGCGGGGTGGGCTCGCTGACCCTGCAGTCCGACCCGGCCGGGGAGACCGGCCCGATCTCGGCGGCCTACGCGCCGTCCAAGACCTTCCTGAACGCGGTGACCGTGCAGTACGCCAAGGAGCTGCGCGGCACCGGCGTCCTGGTCAACCTGGGCTGCCCCGGCTACTGCGACACCGACCTGAACGGCCACCGGGGCACCCGCACCCCCGCGCAGGGCGCGCGGGTCGCCGTCCGGCTGGCCACGCTGCCCGACGGCGGGCCCAGCGGCGCCTTCTTCAACGAGGACGGGCCGCTGCCCTGGTGACGGCCGCCGCCGGGGCCCGGTGACCGAGGACCCGCCCAGGGGCGTGGGGAGCCGCACGCGGCTCCCCACGCCCCTGTTCGCGTTCCCGTCCGCGCCCGCAGGTCCCGGCCAACGAAGTGGTCACGTACCGTTGACATCTGCGCCTCACGATTGGAAACTTTCCTAACAGTTGGCCGCAACGGCGTACGCAGAGGAGGATCGGGCCGTGACCACCCGAAAGACGCCCCGTTCCCCGCTGGCCGGTACCCCGAGCCTGTTGCGGGCCATCAACGACCGCGCCGCGCTGGAGCTGCTGCTCGCGAACGGCCCGCTCTCCCGCACCCAGATCGGGAGCCTGACCGGGCTCTCGAAGCCCACCGCCTCGCAGCTGCTGGCCCGGCTGGAGGCGGTGGGGCTGGTGGTGCCGGTCGGCACCACGGCCGGCGGGCCGGGGCCGAACGCCCAGCTGTACCAGGTGAATCCGGCCGCGGGCCACGTCGCCGGCGTGGACGTGACCAGCACGACGGTGCGGGTCGCGGTCGCGGACATCACCGGGACGACGCTGGCCGAGCACCGGGTGCCGACCAAGGGCTGGACCGCCGCGGAGACGGTGGCGCGGGTGGCCGAGGCGGTCGCGGAGACGGCGCGCCGGGCGCAGCTCGCCCCGGGGGCGCTGCGCGAGGTGGTGATCGGGATCGGCGGCGCGCCGGACCCGGTGACCGGGAAGCTGCGCTACGCCTCGCACCTGCCGGGCTGGCACTCGCCGCGGCTGGTGGAGGAGCTGGAGGCGGCGCTGGGCGCGCCGGTGTCGATCGAGAACGACGTGAACCTGGCCGCGGTGGCGGAGCAGGCCGGCGGCGCGGCGGCGGGGTGCGAGGACTTCGTGCTGCTGTGGGCCGAGGAGGGCATCGGCGCGGCGATCGTGATCGCGGGCCGGCTGCACCGGGGTTTCACCGGGGGTGCGGGCGAGGTCGGCTACATGCCGGTGCCCGACGCCCCGGTGTCGTTGGGCTCCCGCCGGAAGGTCTCCGGCGGGTTCCAGGACCTGGCCGGCGAGCCCGCCGTGCTGGCGCTGGCCCGCAAGCACGGGCTGCGCGGCGCGGACGCGGCGCAGGCGGTGGCCGGGGCCCTGGGCAGTGCCGGGGGTGACGCCTTCCTGGCCGAGCTGGCCGATCGGCTGGCGGTCGGGTTGGCGGTGATCGCCTCGGTGGTGGACCCGGAGCTGGTGGTGCTCTCCGGGGGGACGCCGACCGCGGGCGGGGAACGCCTGCGCGAGCTGGTCCAGGAGGCCCTGGGCCGGATGTCCATCCCGCGGCCGGAGGTGCGGCTGTCGGCCGTGCCGGGGTCGCCCGTCCTGACCGGTGCGCTGCAACGCGCGCTGGCGAGCACCCGGGACGTCCTGTTCAGCACGCACTGACGCCTTGACGCACGCACGCCCCCGCTCCCCCGGCCCCCACGGGCCGCGGGGCCATGCCGTCCTGCCCCCGCCCCCCTCACAGGAGTACGACTTCCGTGGACACCACCCGCAGATCCCCGCTCGCCCGCCGCCCGCTGGCCGCGCTCACCGCCGCCGTCTGCACGGCCCTGCTGGCCACCGCCTGCACCGGCACCAACTCCGCCGGCGGACAGGACGGTTCGGCCTCCGGCCAGGACGTGACGATCACCTTCTGGCACGGCTGGAGCCAGGACAACGAGGTGAAGGCGATCGACGACAACGTCGCCGCCTTCGAGAAGCTGCACCCGAACATCCACGTCAAGGTGGTCGGCAACATCGCCGACGACAAGGTCGAGCAGGCGCTGCGCGCGGGCGGCCCGGACGCGCCGGACGTGGTGTCCTCGTTCTCCACCGACAACGTGGGCAAGTTCTGCTCCTCGCACGTGTGGGCGGACCTCGGGCCGATGCTGAAGAAGGACGGCGTCGACCCGGCGAAGACCTTCCCGAGCGCGATGCTGAAGTACAGCCAGTACCAGGGCAACCAGTGCGCGCTGCCGCTGCTCGGCGACGCGTACGGCCTGTACTACAACAAGACCGCGTTCGCGGCGGCCGGGATCACCGCGCCGCCGAAGACCTTCGGCGAGTTCGCCGAGGACGCCGCCAAGCTGACGGTCGCCGACGGCGACTCCTACAAGCAGCTGGGCTTCATGCCGAACTACCACGGCTACGAGACGGCGATCGCGCACTACCTCGGCCAGTACGGCAGCACGTACTTCGGCCCGGACGGCACCTCGAACGTGGCCACCGACCCGACCGTGGCCGCCGCGCTGACCTGGCAGAAGCAACTGGTCGACCGGCTCGGCGGGTTCGAGAAGCTGGAGAAGTACCGGACGACGTTCGGCGACGAGTTCAGCGCCAAGAACCCGTTCACCACCGGGCAGGTCGCGATGAGCCTGGACGGCGAGTGGCGGACCGCCTCGCTGGCGGACGACAAGCCGGACTTCGAGTGGGCGACCGCGCCGTTCCCGGTGCCGGACGACCAGGCGGCCACCTACGGGCGCGGCTACCAGACCGGCACCATCGTCGGCGTCGCCAACGGCTCGAAGAAGCAGACCGCGGCCTGGACCTTCGTCAAGTACCTGACCACCGACACCGACGCGGTGGTCTCCTTCGCCAACGCGATCCACAACGTGCCGAGCACGCTGGCCGCGCTGGACTCGCCGAAGCTGGACGCGGACGCGAACTTCCGCACCTTCGTCGACATCGCGAAGAACCCGAACTCCTCGACCACCCCGGCCAGCGTCAACGGCGGCGCCTACCAGGTGTCGCTGCAGAACCTCAGCTACGAGGTGGAGTCCGGCAAGCAGAACGACCTCGGGGCGGGCCTGAGGGCCACCGCCGAGGAGATCGACGCCGCCGTCAACCAGGCGAAGTGACATGGCGCTCGTGCACTCCACCGTCCCGCCGGCGCTGCGCCGCAAGCGCCGGCGGGAGCGGGCCAGGACGCTGGCCTTCCTCTCCCCGTGGCTGGTCGGGTTCGGGTTCTTCTTCCTGTACCCGCTGGTCTCGACGGTCTACTTCTCCTTCATGCACTACGACGGGTTCACCGCGCCGACCTTCGCCGGCCTGCAGAACTGGACCTACGTCCTCACCGACTACCCCTCCTTCTGGAAGGGCATGGGCAACACGCTCTGGCTGGTCGTGGTGATGGTCAGCCTGCGGGTGGTGTTCGGCCTGGGCATCGGCATGCTGATCATCAAGGTGAAGTCCGGCGCCGGGTTCTTCCGCACCGCCTTCTACCTGCCGTACCTGGCGCCGCCGGTGGCCGCGACGATGGCGTTCGCGTTCCTGCTGAACCCGGGCACCGGGCCGGTCAACCACCTGCTGGGCGAGCTGGGCCTGCCGCAGCCGGGCTGGTTCACCGACCCGTCCTGGTCGAAGCCCGCCCTGACCATGCTGGCGGTCTGGGGCATCGGCGACCTGATGGTGATCTTCATGGCCGCGCTGCTCGACGTGCCCACCGAGCAGTACGAGGCCGCCGAGCTGGACGGCGCCGGGAGCTTCCAGCGCTTCCGGTACGTCACCCTGCCGAACATCTCGCCGATCGTGATGTTCGCCGTGGTCACCGGCGTGATCCAGACCATGCAGTACTACACCCAGGCGATCGTCGCCGGGAAGGTCGCCTCCGGCGTGATCGGCGGCTCCGGGCAGCAGTTCGAACCCGGCTACCCGCACGGTTCCACCTGGACGCTGCCGCAGATGGTCTACAACCTCGGCTTCCAGCGCTTCGACACCGGCTCGGCCTGCGTCGTCGCCGTCATCCTGTTCGCCCTCTCGATGGCGTTCACCTCGATCCTGCTGCGGCGCAAGTCCGGCTTCATGAATGAGGACTGAGGCCCCGTGACCCTCGTCTCCGCTCTCCCCCGCAAGCGCACCGCCCCCGCCTCGGCGGCCGGCCGTGCCGCCCGCCGCCGCGCCGCCCTGCAGTGGGTCGCCGTGCACTCCGCGGCGGTCGCCGCCGCGCTGTTCTTCGTGCTGCCGTTCGTGTTCGTCTTCCTGACCTCGGTGATGACCGACCGCCAGGCGCTCACCTCGGACCTGTGGCCGCACCACTGGCAGTGGTCGAACTTCGCCACGGTCTGGAACACCCCCGGCTTCCTCACCTGGTGGCGCAACACCCTGCTCTACGCGGGCCTCGGCACCCTGCTGACGGTGGTCTCCAGCCTCCCGGTGGCGTACGCGCTCGCCAAGTTCCGCTTCCGCGGCCGGAGCCTCGCCCTGATGGCGGTGGTGGCGATGATGATGCTGCCGCCGCAGGTCACCGTCATCCCGATGTACCTGTTCTGGGCCAAGCAGCTGCACCTGACCGGCTCGCTGTGGCCGCTGATCATCCCGATGGCGTTCGGCGACGCCTTCACCATCTTCCTGCTGCGCCAGTTCCTGCTGACCATCCCCAAGGAGTACGCGGAGGCCGCCCGGATCGACGGCTGCGGCGAACTGCGCACCCTGCTGCGGGTGGTGCTGCCGATGGCGAAGCCCGCGATCGCCGCCGTCGCGCTGTTCCAGTTCTTCTGCTGCTGGAACGACTACTTCGGCCCGCAGATCTACGCCTCCGAGAACCCGGGCGCCTGGACCCTCAGCTACGGGCTGGAGTCCTTCAAGGGCGCCCACCACACCAACTGGAACCTCACCATGGCGGCCACGCTGCTGGTGCTGGCGCCGGTGATCGTACTGTTCTTCTTCGCACAACGCGCCTTCATCGAGGGCGTCACACTGACAGGGGTCAAGGGCTGATGTCCGCACTGAAGTTGGCAATCGTCGGCGGCGGTTCCACCTACACGCCGGAACTGATCGACGGGTTCGCGCGGCTGCGCGACACCCTCCCGATCGGGGAACTGGTGCTGATCGACCCGGCGGCCGACCGCCTGGAGCTGATCGCCGCGCTGGCCCGCCGGATCTTCGCCAAGCAGGGCCACGGCGCCACCGTCACCACCGCGACCGACGTCACCGCGGGCGTCCGGGACGCCGACGCGGTGCTGCTGCAGCTGCGGGTCGGCGGACAGGCCGCCCGCGACAAGGACGAGACCTGGCCGCTGGAGTGCGGCTGCGTCGGCCAGGAGACCACCGGCGCGGGCGGCCTCGCCAAGGCGCTGCGCACCGTCCCGGTGGTGCTGGACATCGCCGAGCAGGTCCGCCGCGCCAACCCGGACGCCTGGATCGTCGACTTCACCAACCCGGTCGGCATCGTCACCCGCGCCCTGCAGACCGCCGGGCACAAGGCCGTCGGCCTGTGCAACGTGGCGATCGGCTTCCAGCGCAAGTTCGCCGCCCACCTGGGCGTCGACCCGGAGCTGGTGCGCCTGGACCACGTCGGCCTGAACCACCTGACCTGGGAGCGCGGCGTCACCCTGCTCGACTCCCCCGGCTCGACGGGCGGCCGCGAGGTGCTGCCGCAGCTGCTCGCCGAGCACGGCGAGGCGATCGCCGCCGACCTGCACCTGCCGCTGCCGGTGTTCCGCCGGCTCGGCGTCGTCCCCTCCTACTACCTGCGGTACTTCTACCAGCACGACCTGGTGGTGGAGGAGCTCAAGGTCAAGGGCTCCCGGGCCGCCGAGGTCGCCGCGATCGAGCAGCAGCTGCTGGAGATGTACGCCGACCCGGCCCTGGACACCAAGCCCGAGCTGCTCGGCAAGCGCGGCGGCGCGTTCTACTCCGAGGCCGCCGTGCAGCTGATCGCCTCGCTGCTGGGCACCGACGGCCGCACCACCGTCCAGGTGGTCAACACCCGCAACGACGGCGTGCTGCCGTTCCTGCCCGACGACGCGGTGATCGAGGTCCCGGCCGAGGTCGACGCCACCGGCGTCCGCCCGCTGCCGCAGCGCCCGGTCGAGCCGCTGTACGCGGGCCTGATCGCCAACGTCACCGCGTACGAGCACCTGGCGCTGGACGCCGCGCTGCACGGCGGCCGGGACCGGGTCTTCGACGCGCTGCTCGCCCACCCGCTGATCGGGCAGATCGAGCTCGCCGACCAGCTCACCGACCGGCTGCTGGCGCACAACCGCGCGCACCTGAGCTGGGCGTGACCGGCACAATGACCGTGCACCACCGCCCCAGCACCGAGCACCACCACGGGGGGAACGGCCGATGAGCCACTCCGCACTCCTGCCCGGCGTCCTCGCCATCGACGCCGGGAACAGCAAGACCGACCTGGCCCTGGTCGGCGCCGACGGCGCCGTCCTGGCCAGTGCCCGCGGCGGCGGCTTCCAGCCGCAGCTCACCGGCCCGGCCGCGGCCGTCGCCGCGCTCGCCCCGCTGGTCGACGACCTGGCCCGGCAGGCCGGCGCCGACTGGCGGCCCGGCGGGCGGCCGCTGACCGACCACGTCAGCGCCTGCCTGGCCAACGCCGACCTGCCGGTCGAGGAGCAGCAACTGCACGAGGCGATATCCGGCTACGGCTGGGCAGCGTCCGTGCACGTCGCCAACGACACCTTCGGGCTGCTGCGGGCCGGCACCGACGGGCCGCTGGGCGTCGCGGTGGTCTGCGGCGCGGGCATCAACTGCGTCGGGCTGCGGCCGGACGGGCGCACCGCCCGCTGGCCCGCGCTCGGCAAGATCACCGGCGACTGGGGCGGCGGCGGCGGGCTCTCCGACGAGGCGATGTGGCACGCGGCCCGCGCCGAGGACGGCCGCGGCGAGGCCACCCTGCTCTCCCCGATGATCGGCGCCCACTTCGGACTGGCGGGCGCCAACGCGGTCGCCGAGGCGGTCCACCTGGGCCTGATCGAGCGGCCCCGGCTGCACGAGGTCGCCCGGGTGCTGTTCGCGGCGGGCGAGGCGGGCGACCCGATCGCGCTCGCCCTGATCGACCGGCAGGCCGACGAGGTGGCCCGGCTGGCCGTGGTCGCGCTCACCCGGCTCGACCTGCTGGAACAGCCGGTGCCGGTGGTGCTCGGCGGCGGGGTGCTGGCCTCCCGGCAGCCGCTGCTGCTGGACAACCTGACCGCCCGGCTGGCGGCCGACGCGCCGCTCGCCGAACCGCGCGTGGTGGTCGCCCCGCCGGTGCTGGGCGCGGCCCTGCTGGGCCTGGACCACCTGGGCGCGGCCCCCGCCGCGCACCGCCGGCTGCGCGAGGCGTACCCGACGGCCCGCCCGATAGCGGCCTGACCGGCCGCACCCCGCCGGGTGAGTGCGCCCGGCACCCCGCACCCCCGGAAAGCCGCCGCCGGCGGGGGCGGTCGAGGCACCGCACATGCCTCGACCGCTCCCGCCGGCGGTTTCCGTGCGACCCGGGCGTCAGCTCCGGCGGCCGCGGGCGCGTCGGGCCGCGAACAGCACGCCGCCGCCGATCAGCAGCAGCGCCGCGGCCGCGCCCGCCGCGACGGCCGGCACGCCGGTGCCGGGCAGCTCGGGGCCGTGGTGCGGGTGCGGGTGCCGGGTGGGCTCGGGCGACGGGGTCGGCTCCGGCGACGGCGTCGGGCTGGGCGACGGGCTCGGGCTCGGCGACGGGCTCGGGCTGGGGGCGTCGACGGTCACGGTGGCGCTCGCGCTGTTGTTGGACGGGTCGGTGTCGGTCTGGTCGAGCTCGCCCAGGTCGGCGGTGTTGGTGCGGGCGCCGGGCTCGGCGGCGCGGACGGTCAGCAGCAGCCGGGCCCGGTCACCGACGGCGAGGTTCCCGATCGTCCACACGCCGGTGCCGGCCGCGTAGCCGCCGGTGCTCGGGGCGGCCGAGACCAGCTCCAGTCCGGCGGGCAGCACGTCGTCGACGGTCAGCCCGGTGGCGGGCGCCGGGCCGTTGTTGGTGGCGGTCACGGTGAACACGCTCTGCCCGCCGACCTGCTGGCGCGCCGGGTCGACGCTCTTGCCGATCGCGATGTCCGTCTCGTTGAGCGGCCGGACGGTGGCGCTCGCCGTGTTGTTCCCCTTCACCGGGTCGTACTGGTCGGCGGAGGTGATGGCGGCGGTGTCGGTGGCGGGCGCGGCGGCGTCCAGCCGGACCAGCAGGGTGAGCCGCACCTCCCCGTCCCTGGCCAGCGCGGGCACCGTCCAGGTGCCGGTCGCCGGGTCGTACGAGGTGCCGGCGGCGGGCGTCGCGGTGAGCAGCGTCGTCCCGGCGGGCACCGGGTTGGCGACGACGGCGTTGGTCGCCTCGTGCGGCCCGTAGTTGTGCAGGGTGACGGTGAAGGTGGTGGTGGAGCCGACCGGCAGCACCGTCGGGTCGGCGGCGACGTTGACGCCGAGGTCGGCGAAGTCGTCGGCGGAGACCACCGGGATGGTCACGGTCGACGGTTCGGCCGTGACGCTCTGCCCGATCGGGGTGACCGCGTCGGCGGTGGCGGTGTTGGTGAACGAGCCGGCCGCCAGGTCGGTGTCGGTGACGGTGTGGCTGCCGGTGCAGACGATGTGGTCACCGGGCTCCACCACCGCCGAGGGGCAGGCCAGGTCGGTGATCAGCGGGTCGTGGACGGCGACGGTGGAGAGCGTGGAGCCGCCGGTGTTGGTCACGGTGAAGGTGTAGTCGACCACCTGGCCGACGGTGTGCGGGGCGGGCGTGACGGCCTGCTTGTCGAGCGTCATCGCGGAGGTCAGCGGCACCGTGACGGTGGACGGCCCGGCGGTCACCGGGTCGCCGATGTCCGGGGTCGCGGTGGCGTTCGCGGTGTTGACCACCCGCCCGGCGGCGACGTCCGCGGCGGTGACGGTGTAGCTGCCGGTGCACACCACGGTCGAGCCGGGCGCGGGCGCGGGCGGCAGGGTGGTGGCCGGGCAGCTCACCGGCGCCAGCCTGTCGTCCGTGACGGCCAGCGAACTCACCGGCACCACACCGGCGTTGGTGACCACGTACTGGTACGGGATGACCGTCCCGGCGGTGATCACCGCGGGCAGCGGGGCGCCGCCCCGGTCGACCTGCTTGACCAGGTCGAGGTCACCCAGCGGCAGGATCGAGGAGGCGTTGACGTTGCGGATCAGGTGGACGTCGGTGGAGCCGCCGGTGGAGGCGCTGAACCCGAACTTGTAGGTGGACGGCAGCCCGTCCGGGGCCGGCTCGTCCAGCACCTGGTGCCAGCCCGTGCCGTCCTGGAAGTCCACCTGGACGATCACCCGGGGCGCGGGTGCGGGCGTGATCTGCACGTTGACGGTGCGCTTGGCGACCGCCGGGTCGACGGTGCCGAACGGCGCGCCCAGGCTGCCGGGCAGCGTGCTGGCCGCCCGGGGCGGGTCACCGGCCGGCGGCTCGGTGGTGGAGGCCAGGTAGCAGTAGCCGGAGATGCCCGCGCCCGGCCCGCGCAGGGTGACCACGTTGGGCGCGACCGGGCCGTCCACCTTGACCGGCGACTGCTGGCCGGTCGGGCAGTCCGCGCCGCGCAGCTCGCCGTCGTTGTAGAAGTTGCCGTACATGTCCAGGCCCACGCCCAGGTACCCGCCGACCACGCCGGGGATGAGGTTGCGCTGCGCGTAGCCGAGGCTGCCGCCGTCCGCGCCCTTCGAGTCCAGCGGGGTCGAGCCGTCCACCAGGTAGAACCCGATGCCGTCCCCGGGCTGCGCGTTGCCGCCGTACTGGTACTGCTCGAAGGTCACCGACAGGCCCGCCGAGGCGGGCACCGGGCGGCGGTACAGCATCGAGCCGCCGACGAACCCGGCCGAGTCGTTCAACTGCAGGTAGCCGGGCAGCACACCGGGCACCGGCGCGGCCGGGGTGCCGCCGGTCGGGCAGGACGGGATCGGCGCGGCGCCGGGCGCGGGCGTGCTGCCGACGGGCGCGCCGGTCAGGCAGGTGTCGCCCAGCGGTTCCCAGGACGGGTCGGGCACCGAGGAGCCCTCGAAGGTCTCGTTGACGATCACCGTCCCGCTGGTCGCCGGGCCCGGCGCCGCCCGCGGCACGGCCGGCACCGGATCCGCCACCGCCTGCGGCACCGCCAGCACCGGCCCCGCCGCGAGCAGCAGTGCCACCGTCGCTCGCGCCGCCCTGCGCATCCGTCCCGTCATCCGCTCTCCCGTTGCAGGCGCCACCGCCCGGTCCGGGCGGGGCGAGCGTAAGCAGGGCGAACGCGCCCGGCCGGGCAGTGGGCCGTCGGTGGGCGCGGCGGGGCTCTCCCGGGCTCCCCTGCGGGTGTGGGTGCGCCAAGCGTGCGGTCAGGTGACGGTGGCTTCCCACCGGCCCCGGGAGAGGTGAATGGTGCCGTCAGGGCGCACCGTGGCGTCGCACCCGTACAGCGGCAGGCCACCCTCGACCAGGAGACGGGTGCGGACGCTCTCCAGTTCGGACCAGAGCCGTCGGGGGCCGCCCTGGTGGACGGTCGGGGGTTCGAACCGGGCAGCTTCGGCGCGGGCCCACGAGCCGTCGGGATGAACCAGGTAGGCGGTCCGCCGACCGCCGCACTCCTCGTAGTCGTACTCGATGCCGGGCACCGAGACGGACAGGAACGACCAGACTTCCCACCCGTCGCGCACGTCGGCCACGGGGTAGCGGCCGGTCGACACCTCCTCGCCGTCGGCCTCCCGGGCGGCCTCGAACGCCTCGACCGGTCCGGGCGGGTAGTCGGCACCGTGGCGGGTGCCCATGAACCCGGCCCAGTCCCGTTCGACGACCCCCCGGGCCCCGCCGTCGGGGGTCTTCCACGCCGTCAGGATCAGCGCGGTGTCCCGGATCGTGGTGACCAGCCGCCCGCCCGGTCGCAGCGCGGCGAGCCAGGAGGTCGGTACGGGGCGGACACCGACGGTCGACACGATGCGGTCGTACGTGCCCGGGAGCGGCCCGGTCGCGTCCACGGCCTCGCACGCGGGGCGTAGGCCGAGGGCGGCGAGCCGCAGCCGGGCGGCGTCGACCAGGTACGGGTCGACGTCCACGCTGGTGACGTGCCGGTCGCCGATCCGGCGGGCCAGGTGGGCGGTCAGCCCGCCGGCGCCGGTGCCCACGTCGAGCACGTCGTGCCCGTCCCCGATGCGCCCGTGCCGGAGCATCTTGACGACCAGGGCGGCGAGGGTGGCGGACGAGGTGGGCCGTCCGGTCGGGTGGTCGTCGGGTGCGGCGTGGTCGGCGTGCTGCCCGCCGACGCTGGTGACGGCCGATTCGGCACCGTAGGCCACCTGCGCCCACCGCTGCGGATCGTCCTCGCCCCGGTACAGGGTCCAGCCCTCGGGGCCCCGCTCCCACCAGTTCGGGACCAGGATGTGCCGGGGGACGCCAGCCACGGCGTCGCGCCACCGCGAGTCCGGGTCGGTGACGCGTTCCGCCAGGGCGGCGGCGTGGTGTTCCCAGTTCATGAAGTCTTTCCTTCCCCGGCCCGGGGCAGCGTCGCACGGACCGGGCCGCCGTTGGGAGGGGCGAACGCGACCCCGTACGCAGGGTTGCACGCCTCGGTGTTCGCCGGGTTGCAGTCGTTCGAGTCGTTCGGCGGGCAGCCTCCGAGGGACGGCGTGCGCCGCTCGGGGATCCCGGCGACCACGGCGGCCCACTCGGGGCTCTCCAGGACGGCCCGCAGCCCTCCGGTTTGCTTCGCGTGCCCCGGTCGCATCCACCGCCCGAGGACACAGGGCGAGATCGAGCCGTCCGGCATGACCGCGAGCCGCCCCCTCCCGCAGTTCCCGCACAACTCGCCGACGGTCGGCGACGACTTCGCCGCCCGCCCGACACCGCGCGCGTGATCGAGCGTCACGTGCCGCACCCCGAGAGCGCGCAGTTCCTCCACCGCGAGCCGTTCGAACTGGCCGCCGTGGACGCCGACCACACCGGCCCGGACCGGGATTCCGCGACGCACCGCCTCCACGATGTTGGCCCGGGTCCGGACGTGGCTGCCGGACACCAGTGTCACGCGTTCGTGCTCGCCGGGGTCCGGTGAGTAGTAGGACGTGGCGAGGCTGACCCCGGGACGGGAGAACACCGCCCAGCCCTTGGCCGTGACGTGGAACAGGTTGGTGAACACCTCCACCAGCCGGCCCCGACTCAGGGCGTGGTCGACCAGATCGGCCCACCCTGGGTAGGTTGTCGGCTCGCCACCGATCAACTGCACCTTGGCGATGCCGAGTTCGGCGGCCTGATCGATCACACCGCGCCAGTCGCCCAACGTCATCGCGTCGTACTCCGACGCCTCCGTACCGTTCGAGACGGTCCGAGCCATGACGCCGTGCGGAACGTCTGGGGACGAGTCGGACAGGCAGTGGGCACACTTCAACTGGCACTTGCCGGTGATCTCCAACTCGATCACGTGCGGCACCGTGAGCGCATCGCGGACAGGCGGTTCCAGGGTTGCGGTCATGAGCGTTCTCTCCTCGTGAGGCCGGTCGGGCAGGAAGTCGGCTGTGACGGTCACCGCCCGTTTCCTCGCTTCGCGAATGTCACGTTCTGTGCCCCTATGGTTGCTGACCGGAGCTAACCTGAACAGGAGAGACGCGTTCCTCCCGATGGCTGGAACGCCTGGGTTCCTGGGGCCCGTTGCGTGCAACGCATGCAACGTGGCGGGGAGGAGAAGGCAGCGGTGGCCTTCCAGAAGCGACGACCTGATCCGGCGCTGAGCGCCCGTCATTTCTACGGGTCCGAGGTCCTGCGGCTCCGCGAGGAACGGGGTTGGCCCCTGTCCCGCCTGGCCTCTGAAGCGCTCTCTTCCATCGCCACGCTGTCCCGGGTGGAGAGCGGGGATTACCGCGTACCCGAGGGCCTGTCCGAGCAGTTGGACCGGGTGTTCGAGACCGGTGGCCACTTCATGCGGCTGCTGCCGCTGGCCCGGAGGGAAAACCATCCTGCGAAGTACCAGGGAATCCTGTCCCTTGCCGACCGGGCCCTGGTCGACGAGTCCTACAGTCCCAACGTGCACGGCCTGCTTCAGACCGAGTCGTTCGCCCGATGTGCCCTGCAAGCCGGGCTGCCCTTCACTCCGACCGAGGAGGTGGAGGAGCGAATCCGCGCCAGGCTGGGCAGGCAGGTCCGCATGCGCAACAGCCAGGAATGCCAGTACTGGTTCATCCTGGACGAAGGCGCGTTCGCCAGGATCTACGGCGGCCCTGAAGTGATGGCCGGGCAGTTGCAGGCCATCCTCGACGTGGCGGAGTTGCCCAACGTCACGGTCCAATTGCTGCCCTACGCCGCCGGCGGGCACTCGGAGACGGCGTCGCTCTGGCTGTTGACGCTGGAGGACGGCAGGCGAGTGGCCTATGAGGAAGGCAGTCGCACGGGGACGATCTTCGAAGCAGCCCGAGACGTCAAAGAGCGCGAGGCCCTCTACAATCTGCTACGGGCTCAGGCACTGTCCCCCCGGGACACTGGGCTCGCGATCAAATCCATGCTGGAAGGACTCACCGCAGATGCGCCCTGACCCTCAGCCTCCCGTAGCAACTCGCCACTGGCGCAAGAGCAGCTACAGCAACAACGAGGGCGGCGGGTGCATCGAGGTCGACGACGCGAACCCGGGCCACGTGCGCGACTCCAAGGACCCCGGCGGCCCGCACCTGGAGTTCGCCCCCACCGCCTGGGCCGCCTTCGTCGCGGCCACCGTGACCGGCGGGTTCGGCACGGTCTGACTTCGCCGGCCGCCGACCGAGGCTCCTGCACGTTCGGCTGACCGGGCGTCAGGGCGTGACCAGCCCGGCCCGGTAGGCGAGGATCGCCAGGTGGACCCGGTCGCGGGCGTCCAACTTGGCGAACAGGCGGGCCACGTGGGCCTTCGCGGTGGTGCTGCTGCCGGACGGTGTGGCCGACCAGCCGGCCGACGGCGGTGGCGGCGGTGGCGGCGACCAGCACGACCGCGAACAGGGACAGCACGATCTGCGCGGGGCGGCCGGGCGGGTCAATCCGCCTGCGCGAAGAGCTCCTTGAGGCGGGCGGCCCAGGCCCGGGGGTGGCTGGTGTTGCCGTTGTGGCCGCCGGGCAGCACCTCGACCGGGGTGTCTAGCAGGGCGCCGAGGGCCTGGGCGCAGCGGCGGTCGAACACTTCGGGTGGGGTGGTGCGGCCGACGGCGGGGACGATCCGGGTGGGGGCGGCCCGGACGGCGGCGAGGTCCAGGACGTCCTCGACCACGGCGGTGAAGTCGTGCCGGATGAAGCGATCGAAGCCGGCCGCCCGGCGGGCGTCGAGCGGCTGCGGGGTGAGGCCGGGTTCGGCGTCGGCCGCGGCCGGGTCGATGCCGAGCACCCGGGCCATCTCGGGGAGGACCGCGGCCAGGCCCGCGCGCCCGTACAGCTCCTGGAGTTCGACGAGTTCGCGCCGGTGCCGGGCGGCCTCGGCGGGGGGCAGCAGGCCGGGGGCGACGGGCTCGTGGGCGACCAGGGTGCGCAGCAGCCCGGGTCGCCGGGCGGCGACGTGCAGGCCGATCACGGCGCCGAAGCTGCAGCCGAGCATCAGCGCGGGCCCGTCGGCGACCGCCTCCAGCAGCCGCCGGACGTCGTCGGCGTGCTCGGCCAGGCTGGTGCCCCGCTCGGGGTGGTCGAGGCGGCTGCGGGACAGGCCGCGCCGGTCATAGGTGAGCACGGTGTGGGTGTCGGCCAGGTGCGGGACGAGGTCGACGGTGCGGTCGGCGTCGCCCTCGCCGCTCTGCGCGATCAGCAGCAGCGGGCCGGTGCCCTCGGTGCGGTGGTGCAGGACGGCGCCGGGGACGGCGAGCGTGCCGGTGACGGACATCGGGATCCCCCTCCGCGGCGGTCGGTCCGCCGCTCTCCCCTCACGCTAATCCATCGAACTAGATACATCAAGATAGATGCATCTAGTTCGATGTAGCATCGGGGCCGTGGATGGAGTCGAACTGTTCCTGCTCGGCCGCGCCCTGATGAAGATCGGCGAGGACGCCCTGCCCGAACCCCCCGGCGGTGGCCGCCACCCCGGCAGCACCCGCAACACACTGATCGCGGCCAGCGACATCAGCGCCCACCCCGGCACCACCGTGGGCGAGACCGCCGCCCGCACCGGACTCCCGCAGAGCCAGATCTCCGCGGCGGTGGCCCGCCTCAAGGAGGCCGGCGCGGTGCGCACCGAACCGGACCCGGCCGACCGGCGGCGCACCCTGGTCCGCCCCGCCGAACGCCCCTCCGCCCGGGTCGCCGCCGTCCGCACCGCCGGCGTCGACGCCGCGCTCGCCGCCGCGCTCGGCCCGGACCCCGACCCCGCACGACTCGCCGAGGTCACCGCGGCGCTCGACGTCCTGGCCCGGCACCTGTCGCCGCGGCACACCCGCCCCTGAGACCGTGTTTGAGATCTGCCGTGTCGCCGGGCTGGAGTGGTCGTTGAGCCTGTTGTGAGCGGTGTTTGGGGCGGGTATCCGTCGGACCTGACGGAT
>NZ_BAAANS010000021.1:0-134400 GCF_039529925.1 Kitasatospora saccharophila
GATCCCCATCATCACCCTCGACGCCCGACGCCGGGACAGCGCCAAGAGCGCCCTCATCACCCTCGTCGAACACGCCCTCCTCGCCCGACTGCGGTGACGGGGGCCCCGAAGGGGTAATGAACACGCCAGAAGGGGGCGTGCGGAGCCTTCCGCACGCCCCCTGGGCACTTCCGCGCACCGAGCGCCGTTACGGCTGCTGGTCGGCCCTCAGCAGCCCGTAGGTGTACGCGTCCTCCAGCGCCACCCAGGACGCGGCGATCACGTTGTCCGCGACGCCGACCGTCGACCAGGTCGCGGTGCCGTCGGTGGACTCGATCAGCACCCGGGTCTTCGAGCCGGTGCCGTGCTGGCCCTCCAGGATCCGGACCTTGTAGTCCACCAGCTCCAGCTTGGCCAGCGCCGGGTAGATCGGCTCCAGCGCCGTCCGCAGCGCCTTGTCCAGCGCGTCCACCGGGCCGTTGCCCTCGCCGGTGGCCACCTTGCGCTCGCCCTTCGCCCACAGCTTCACGGTCGCCTCGTTGCCGGCGAAACCGTTCGGCCCCTGCTCGCTGATGGTCCGCCAGGACTCCAGCTCGAAGAACCGCTGCCGCTCGCCGCCGTTCACCTCGTCGCGCAGCAGCAGCTCGAACGAGGCGTCCGCCGCCTCGTAGGTGTACCCGAGGTTCTCCTGCTCCTTCACCCGGGCCACCACCCGGCCCGCCAGGTCGCGGTCGCTGGACAGGTCGTAGCCCAGCTCCTTGCCCTTCAACTCGATCGAGGCCCGGCCGGCCATGTCGGACACCAGCATCCGCATGGTGTTGCCGACCAGCTCCGGGTCGATGTGCTGGTACAGGTCCGGGTCGACCTTGATCGCGGAGGCGTGCAGGCCCGCCTTGTGCGCGAACGCCGAGAAACCCACGTACGGCTGGTGGGTGGACGGCGTCAGGTTCACCACCTCGGCGACGGCGTGCGAGATCCGGGTCATCTCGGCCAGCGCCCCGGCCGGGAGCACCCGGCGGTCGTACTTGAGCTCCAGCGCCGCCGCGACCGGGAACAGGTTGGCGTTGCCGACCCGCTCGCCGTAGCCGTTGGCGGTGCACTGCACGTGGGTGGCCCCGGCGTCCACGGCGGCCAGCGTGTTGGCGACCGCGCAGCCGGTGTCGTCCTGGGCGTGCATGCCGATGCGGGCGCCGGTCTCCGCGAGCACGGTGGCGACGATCTCGCGCACGCCCGAGGGCAGCATGCCGCCGTTGGTGTCGCAGAGCACCACGACGTCCGCGCCCGCCTCGTGCGCGGTGCGCACCACGGCGAGGGCGTACTCCGGGTTGGCCTTGTAGCCGTCGAAGAAGTGCTCGCAGTCGATGAACACCCGGCGGTCCTGGGCGCGCAGGTACTCCACGCTGTCCCGGACCATCTCCAGGTTCTCCTCCAGCGTGGTGCGCAGCGCCAGCTCCACGTGCCGGTCGTGCGACTTGGCCACCAGCGTCACCACCGGCGCGCCGGAGGCCACCAGCGCGGCCAGCTGCGGGTCCTCGGCGGCCTTGCCGCCGGCCCGGCGGGTGGCGCCGAAGGCCACCAGCTGGGCGTTCTTGAACTCCAGCTCGGCCTGGGCCCGGGCGAAGAACTCGGTGTCCCGGGGGTTGGCGCCGGGCCAGCCGCCCTCGATGAAGCCGACCCCGAACTCGTCCAGGTGGCGCGCGATCGCCAGCTTGTCGGCCACCGTGAGGTTGATGCCCTCGCGCTGGGCGCCGTCGCGGAGCGTGGTGTCGAAGACGTGGAAGCCGTCGCTGGGGCGGCTGTTGGCCTCGGTCATGGCCCTGGGTTCTCCGTTCGGTGGAGTTACTGCTGTCTGCCGGGATCGGAATCCGGCTCCACTGTCCAGCATCCCGCGCGCGTCCCCGGTGTCTCCGTCCCCTTGTGGGGGCCCGGTGCCGGTCCGGAGGCAAAACAAAAGACCCCTCGCGGGTGCGAGAGGTCTGCGCGCGGGTCTGGACGCTGGTGGTCGCTCCGCGGTCAGGGTGTTGCCGTGGAAGCGGTCACTGCGGACCGGCGCGCCTGCTGCTAATAATCAGCGAGAGCGAGGACACCCTCGCAGTCTTGCACACGCCCCGCCGGACGGGAGGCCCGTCTCGCCATCCGGAACGGGTCAGGCGAAGAGGTCGCCGGTGTCGAGCTCGAACCCGAACGGCTCGGGCAGCGGCAGGGGCTTCCCCACCAGCACGGTGGCGGTCGCGGTGTAGTCGTCCTTCGCCGGACTGCTGTACAGCACCACCTGGCCTGCTCTCCGGTCCACCAGAAGGTACAGCGGGATCTCCGCCGCGGCGTAGCCCTTGCGCTTGGACTCGCGGTCCTTGACCGGGTTCCCGGAGGTCACCTCGACCACCATCAGCAGCCCGTCGGGCTTGGCCCACGACTCACGGCTCATCATCGCGCCGCGAGCCGAGAACGCGCCGTCCGGGATGTACCGTCCGTTCGGCACGACGACCCCCGTTCCCGGCGCGAAGTCGAGGTCCGCAGCAGCCTGCCGAAAGACCTGCCGGACGATCCGTCCGATCACGGTCTCGTGCTCGCCGTTCGGTGGCGGTGTCACGATGATCTCTCCCTCGATGATCTCGGCCTTGAACCCCTGCGGGGTGTCCAGGGCCAGGAAGGCGTCGAGGAGGTCATCCTCCGGGCTGCGCCAGACGTCGGCGTCGTAGATCTCGGCGGTCATGGTCCCTCCCTCCTATCCGGGTCGTTCAACGAGTGAGCGCTTCCGAGGCTACCGGGCCCGGGCATTCCGCCATGAAATGCCCGGACCCACGGTCCGGCGTCAGGCGATGGTGTGCATCCAGCCGTGGGTGTCGGGGGCCTGGCCGCCCTGGATGGCGAGCAGGGCCTCGCGCAGGCGCAGGGTGACGGGGCCGGGCTCGCCGGTGCCGACGGTCCAGTCGGCGCCGACCGACTTGACCTGGCCGACGGGGGTGATGACGGCGGCGGTGCCGCAGGCGAAGACCTCGGTGATGGTGCCGTCGGCGTTGCCGCGCTTCCACTCGTCGGTGGAGATCCTGCGCTCCTCGGTGCCGTACCCGAGGTCGGCGGCGAGGGCGAGCAGCGAGTCGCGGGTGATGCCGGGGAGCAGCGAGCCGGAGAGTTCGGGGGTGACGACGGTGGCGTCCGCGCCCTCGCCGAGGACGAAGTAGAGGTTCATGCCGCCCATCTCCTCGACCCACTTGTGCTCGGCGGCGTCGAGCCAGACCACCTGGTCGCAGCCCTTGGCGGCGGCCTCGGCCTGGGCGACCAGCGAGGCGGCGTAGTTGCCGGCGCACTTGGCGGCGCCGGTGCCGCCGGGGGCGGCGCGGACGTAGTCCTCGGAGAGCCAGACCGAGACCGGCTTGACGCCGCCGGAGAAGTAGGCGCCGGCCGGCGAGGCGATGATCATGAAGAGGTAGGAGTTGGCGGGGCGCACGCCCAGGCCGACCTCGGTGGCGAACATGAAGGGCCGCAGGTAGAGGCTCTGCTCGGGCTTGCCGGGCACCCAGGCGCGGTCCTGCTGGACCAGCAGTTCGACGGCCTCGACGAAGGTCTCGTCCGGCAGCTCGGGCATCGCCAGGCGGCGGGCGGAGGCCCGGAAGCGGGCCGCGTTGGCCTCGGGGCGGAAGGTCGCGACCGAGCCGTCGGGCTGCCGGTACGCCTTGAGGCCCTCGAAGATCGACTGGCCGTAGTGCAGCGTCATGTTGGCCGGGTCGACCTCCAGCGGCGCGTACGGGACCAGCTGGGCGTCGTGCCAGCCCAGGCCCTCGGTCCAGCGGATGGTCACCATGTGGTCGGTGAAGACCCGGCCGAAGCCGGGATCGGCCAGTCGGGCCTCGCGCTCCTCGTCGGACAGGGGGTGCGCGGAGGGCTTGAGGTCGAACGCTATCGGCGACTGGGTGGGCGTGCTCATGACTTTCTGTCCTTCACCGTGGGGTTGGGCTGGGCCTTCACCGTCGGGCGGGGGGAACGCATGACGGCACGGCCCACTGTCGATACTCGCATCCAGGGGGCCGTGCCGAACAGCCGGGAGGCTGTTGCTCGCTGTGAACCGGCCCAGTGGCCGGAGGGGGTCGTCCGGCCGGTCAGCCGGCTACTCGGGCGGCGAGCGCGTCGCCGACCTCGGAGGTGGAGCGGGCGCCGGAGCGCTCGGTGAGGTCCGCGGCGACCGCGGCCTCGACCGCGGCGGCCTCGGCGGCGTAGCCGAGGTGCTCCAGCAGCATGGCGACCGACAGCACGGTGGCGGTCGGGTCGGCCTTGCCCTGGCCGGCGATGTCCGGGGCGGAGCCGTGCACCGGCTCGAACATCGACGGGAAGTCGCCGCTCGGGTTGATGTTGCCGGACGCGGCCAGGCCGATGCCGCCGGTGACGGCCGCGGCGAGGTCGGTCAGGATGTCGCCGAACAGGTTGTCGGTGACGATCACGTCGAAGCGCTCGGGCTGGGTGACGAAGAAGATCGTCGCCGCGTCGACGTGCAGGTAGTCGGTGGTGACCTCGGGGAACTCCCGGCCGACCTGCTCGAAGATCCGGGTCCACAGGTGGCCGGCGTGCACCAGCACGTTGTTCTTGTGGACGAGGGTGAGCTTCTTGCGCGGGCGGGCCTGGGCGCGGCGGTAGGCGTCGCGGACGACCCGCTCGATGCCGAACGCGGTGTTCAGCGAGACCTCGGTGGCGACCTCCTGCGGGGTGCCGGTGCGCAGCGTGCCGCCGTTGCCGACGTACGGGCCCTCGGTGCCCTCGCGGACCACCACGAAGTCGATGCTCGGCTCGCCGGCCAGCGGCGACTTCACGCCCGGGAGCAGCTTGCCGGGGCGCAGGTTGATGTGGTGGTCGAAGGCGAAGCGGAGCTTGAGCAGCAGCCCGCGCTCCAGCACGCCGGACGGCACGCTCGGGTCGCCGATGGCGCCGAGCAGGATCGCGTCCTGGCCCTTGAGCTCCTCCAGCACCGCGTCGGGGAGGGTCTCCCCGGTGCGGTGGTACAGCCGTGCACCGAGGTCGTACTCGGTGGTCTCCAGCTTGGTGTCGGAGGGCAGGGCGGCGCGGAGCACCTTGAGGCCCTCGGCCACGACCTCCTGGCCGATGCCGTCACCCGGGATCACTGCGAGACGAATGGTGCGAGACATACTCGGACAGTACAACCCGTCCCACGGCCTGGGCACGGACCGTCCACGATCCGGACGAGGTGTCAGGCGAGTTCGACCTCGACCGGGAACGGCACATCGAGCTTGAGGACTCCGTGGTGGATTCCTGCCACCCCGTAGCCCTTGGTCGCCGGGTCCAACTCGTATACGTAGACGACGGGTCGGCCGTTGTCGCTCTCCACCCGCCAGAAGTGTCGGATGCCTGCGGCGGCGTACTTCCGCGGTTTGGTCTCCCGGTCGCGTTCCTCCGACTCCTCCGAGACCACCTCGACCGCCAGCATGACGTCCTCCGGTTCGCAGTACGTCTGCTTCGGACCGGTGACGCCCTGCTGGTTCACGACCATCAGGTCGGGCTCGGGACGATTGCGCCGGTTGAGCTTGACGTTCATCTCCCGCCACACCTCCCACCCGGCCGGAGCAGCGTCCGCCAGCGCTCGTTCAAGGAGCCGGAGCGTACGCATGTGGAACAACGTCTGCGGACTCACGAAGATCAGGCTCCCGTCGATCAACTCCGTGTGCGGCGGGAGGTCCGGCAGCCGGTCCAGGTCGTCGGCCGTGTAGCCGCCGACTGGCGGGCGGAGCCAGTCCGGGTACGGGTCCTGGTCGACGCTCATCAGTGCTCCCATGGTGGGGATTCCGGCCTGTCCGACCAGGCTACCGGGCCCCTTCCCGTCCGGGGTCACCCTTCGGGGTGAGGAGCTGGATTCGGTTGCCGACCGGGTTGAGGTGGTGGATCACCAGGGCGTTCGCGAGCGGGGTGTGCAGCACCTGGCCGGGGTGGACGGGGGTGAGGACGGGGGTGGGCCGGGCGGGGTCGAGCGGGAAGGGGCCGAGGGTGGCGAGGGCGTCGGCGGGGTCGTCGGAGGCGCCGGTCCAGACGGTGTAGCGGGGGTGGGTGAGCGGCGGCAGCGCCGCGAGGCGGACGGGCAGCAGCAGGGTGTCGGAGTCGAGCAGGGCGGTGTCGGTGTCGCCCCAGCGGCCGTTGAGCGGCTGGACGTCGAGTTCGGCGCCGGTGCGGGCGTCCAGGGTGCGGGCGACCAGCACGTCGCTGCCCTTGAGCCGGTCGGCGACCACGGTGGCGTCGGGGGTGCCGTCGCCGTCGGCGTCGATCGAGGCGCGGACGCCCAGCGGGCCGGCAGGGGTGGGGGCGGGGGCCCACAGCACGGCGGCCAGGTAGAGGGTGCCGCGGCCGTCGACGGCGGCGGCCGCGTAGTGCAGGTCGGCGGAGCGCTCGGCGGGGTCGTCGACGCAGATCTCGGCGTCGGGGGCGGGGCAGTCGGGCCAGCGCGGGCCCTCGCCGCCCGGCTGGAGGGCGCTGAGCAGGCCGGGGCGGGGGTTCCCGGAGACCGCGAAGGTGGCGGCGGTGCCGAGTGCGGTGCCGTCGGAGGCGGCGCGCGGGGCGGCGAACAGCGGGACGCGCAGCGGCGGCAGGGTGTCGTCCCCGGGGGTGAGGGTGAGCCGGCCGGAGAGTTCGCCGCGGTAGCTGCGGGGGTGCCCGGCCTGGAGCAGGTCGAGGGTGGGGTCGGGGGCCCGGCCGAGGTCGGGGCCGAGCCGGAGGGTGACGGTGACGGTGGCGCTGCCGTGCGGGGGCAGGTCGACCCGGGCGGGCGAGATCCCGAAGGCGGCGCCGGGCAGCGCGGTGGCCGGCGCGTAGCCGGTGGCGTAGGTCAGCGGGCGGTCCCCGAGGTTGCGGACGGTCACCTCGCGGGTGGCGGTGGCCGCGCCGGTGGCCTCGACCACGCCGAAGGAGACGCCGACCGCGCCCTCGGCCTGCGTCCCGTAGGCGAGCACGGGGGTGCGGACGGCGGCGTCGGCCCGGACCCGGCCGCTGCCGGTGCGTTCGGGGCCGTACACCGGGCCGGTGCGGCCGTCGTGCAGGTAGGTGTCGGTGGCGGTGTCCATCAGCGCGGCCTTGACCTCGGCGGCGTCGTAGCCGGGGTGCGCGGAGCGGACCAGCGCGGCCAGGCCGGACAGGTGCGGGGTGGCCATCGAGGTGCCGTCCTCGCGCATCCCGCCGCTGCCGGTGCCGACCCGGGCGGACCAGATGGTCTCGCCGGGGGCGGCCAGGTCGGGCTTGACCACGCCGTCGACGCCGATGCCGCGGGAGGTGAAGGAGGTGAGGGTGTCGGTGCGCTGCGGCTGGTCCTGCGGGACGGCGCCGTGCAGCGGGTTGCCGGGGGCGGCGAGCCGGACGGTGACCGGGCCGGCGCCGAGCGCCGCCAGCAGCCGCTCGCCGTCGGCGCGGGCCAGGATCGCGGCGGGGATCCGGTCGTCCCCGGCGATCTCGCCGAGGTTGTCGCCGTCGGCGGCGTAGAGCGCGCCGACGGCTCCGGCGTCGGCGGCGTGGTCGGCGCGCGGGGCGGAGCCGCAGGCCCGGTCCGGGTCCTTGGTGGTCCAGCGCAGCACCGCGACCTTGCCGCGCAGCCGGTCGGCGTCGGCGGGCGTGAAGGGCGCGCAGCCGTCCGACTGGTCGGCGGGGACGGCGAGTTCGCCGCCGACCTCGGTGTCGTCCCAGTGGGTGTACTTGCTGCTCCAGTGCGCGGGGACGTTCCCGGCCAGCGCGGCGGGGGCGAGCACGGTGATGCCGTCGGCGTCGCCGTGCGGGTCGACCGAGGCGGCGGCGGTGAGCACCCGGGCGGCGGTGCCGGGGCTGCCGCCGACGCCGTACACGTCGCCCTCGTTGCCGGAGGCGGCGACCACCACGGTGCCCAGCGCGGCGAGCCGGTCGGCGGCCAGCGCGTCGGCGTCGCCGGGGCGGCCGTAGGGGCTGCCGAGCGAGAGGTTGACCACGTCGAGGCGGTCGGCGAGGTCGCCGTCGCCGTTCGGGTCGGCGGCCAGGTCGAGGGCGGCGGCGAGCTGGTCGGTGGAGCCCTCGCAGCCGAACACCTTGATCGCGTAGAGCTGGGCGCCGGGGGCCGCGCCGGGGGCGACCGCGAAACCGGCCGGGTCCAGGCCGGGCCGGTAGGGGCCGCGGTAGGGCTTGCCGTCGGCGGTGACGCCGTACCCGGCGGCGGTGCCGGCCACGTGGGTGCCGTGGCCGTTGGCGGCGCAGTCGAGCGGGTTGTCGTCGGGGTGCGGGTCGGGCTGGGGGTGGGCGGCGGCCGGGTCGGGGTCGTAGTCGTCGCCGACCAGGTCCTTGCCGCCGACCACCTTGGCGTTCGGGAAGAGCCCGGCGGGGGCGGGCTTCGCGCCGTCGACCGCGCGGTAGGCCCCGGGGGTGCCGGGGCCGCCGAAGTCGGCGTGGGTGTAGTCGATGCCGGAGTCGACGATGCCGATCCGGACGCCCTCGCCGGTGTGGCCCTCGGGGCCGTCCCAGACCTGCGGGGCGCCGGTGAGCGGCACCGAGTGACCGTTGGCGCGCCGCTTGAGCGCGACCGGGCGCACCGCGCGGACGCCGGGCAGGCCGGTCAGCCGCGGCAGTTCGGCGGCGGGCAGCCGCAGTGCGAGGCCGCTGACCAGGGTGCGGGTGCGGTAGAGCGGGTGGGCGTCGGGGACGGCGTGCCGCAGGGCGGCGGTGAGCGCGTCCAACGAGCGGTCGGCGACGGCCCGTTGGGTGCTCCCCGCGGTGGCGGCGGCGCGTCGGGTCTGGTCGGGGGTGCGCAGCTGCCGGCGGGCGTCGTCCCGGGCGCGCTGCCAGGCGGTGGCGGCGGGCTCGGTGCCGAGTTCCAGGAACACGGTGGTGCTCGGGCCGTCGGCGGGTCGGTCGTCGGCCAGCGCGGGGGCGGTGGCCGGGGCGAGCAGGGCGAGGGCGGCGAGGAGGCCGAGGGGGGTGCGCACCGCCCCAAGGTAGGAGCCGCCGGCGGGACGGGGGCGGAGGTTCACTCCTTGGGTGACGCTCCGTCACCCGTCCGGCCCAGCGCGGGTGTTGGCGTTCAGTCGCCGATCGGGGCGCTGTTGTCGCGGCGGTCGAGGGCGCGCTGCAGGGCGGCGGCGGTGCGCGGATCGGCCGGCAGGGCGCGGCGGCGGCGCGGGGGCGCGGCGACC
The DNA here is from genome assembly GCF_039529925.1 of Kitasatospora saccharophila. Taxonomy (NCBI): domain Bacteria; kingdom Bacillati; phylum Actinomycetota; class Actinomycetes; order Kitasatosporales; family Streptomycetaceae; genus Kitasatospora; species Kitasatospora saccharophila. Next base: position 9,117 of record NZ_BAAANS010000021.1, read on the forward strand.
GCGGCGGCGGAGGTCGTGGTGGTGGCGGGGGCGGTGGTGCGGTCTGCGACGAACGGCATACCGGGCTCCTTGGTGCGGGGGCGCAGCGGCGCGCGGAAGGGGTGAGGGGTACGCCGAGCAGGGATCGCCTGCCGCACCGCGTACGGGCCGACGGGCCACGCGCCCCGGAGTTGCGGGGGTGGCTCACCGTAGGACTACTCCACGGTACGGCGAAGTGGCCGCGAGGGCAGCAGATTTACTTGGATTTCCTAGTATCTGAGACGGGGTTCACTCCGGGGCATGCGAACGGCCCTTCCGCCTCAAGGTCGGAAGGGCCGTCTGCGGGTGCCGCGGGGCGTCAGCCCAGGTTCACCGAGCGGGCGAACTTGGCGCCGATGGCGGCGGCGATCTCGGCCAGGACCTCCTGGGAGACCTCGCTGTCCACGGTGATCGAGGCCAGCGCGTTGTCGCCGTCCCGGGCGACCTGCATGCCCGCGATGTTGATGCCCGCGTCGCCGAGGATCCGGCCGAGGGTGCCGACCACGCCGGGGCGGTCCTCGTAGTGGAAGAACGCCATGTGGTCGGTGAGCGCCACGTCGACGTCGAAGCCGTCCACCCCGACGATCTTCTGGGTCTGCTTCGGGCCGGACAGGGTGCCGGAGATCGACACCTCGCCGCCGTCGGCCAGGGTGCCCCGGACGGTGATCACGTTGCGGTGCTCGGGCGACTCGCTGGAGGTGGTCAGGCGCACCTCGACACCGCGCTCCTGGGCGAACAGCGGGGCGTTGACGTACGACACCGTCTCGGCCACCACGTCCTCGAACACGCCCTTGAGGGCCGACAGTTCGAGCACCTTCACGTCGTGCTGGGTGATCTCGCCGCGGACCTCGACGTCCAGCCGGACGGCGACCTCGCCGGCCAGCGCGGTGAAGATCCGGCCGAGCTTCTCGGCCAGCGGCAGGCCCGGGCGGACGTCCTCGGCGATCACGCCGCCCTGGACGTTGACCGCGTCCGGCACCAGTTCGCCGGCCAGCGCCAGGCGCACCGACTTGGCGACCGCGATGCCGGCCTTCTCCTGCGCCTCGTCGGTGGAGGCGCCCAGGTGCGGGGTGGCCACCACGTTGTCGAAGGCGAACAGCGGGGAGTCGGTGCACGGCTCCTTGGAGTAGACGTCCAGGCCGGCGCCGGCGACCCGGCCCTGCTGGAGCGCCCGGACCAGCGCCTCCTCGTCGACGATGCCGCCGCGGGCGGCGTTGACGATCCGCACGGTCGGCTTGACCTTGTGCAGCGCCTCGTCGCCGATCAGGCCGATGGTCTCCGGGGTCTTCGGGAGGTGGACGGTGATGAAGTCCGAGACCTCCAGCAGCTCCTCCAGGGAGAGCAGCTTGACGCCCATCTGGGCCGCGCGGGCGGCCTGGATGTAGGGGTCGTACGCGACGATCTTCATGCCGAAGGCGGACATCCGCTGGGCGACCAGCACGCCGATCCGGCCGAGGCCGACCACGCCGAGGGTCTTCTCGCTGAGCTCGACGCCGGTGTACTTGTTGCGCTTCCACTCGCCGCCCTTGAGCGCGGCGTTGGCGGGGGCGATGTTGCGGGCGACCGAGATCAGCAGGCCGCAGGCCAGCTCGGCGGCGGTGACGATGTTGGAGGTCGGCGCGTTGACGACCATCACGCCGGCCTTGGTGGAGGCGGCCACGTCCACGTTGTCCAGGCCGACGCCGGCCCGGGCCACGACCTTGAGCTTCTTGGCGGCGGCCAGCGCCTCGGCGTCCACCTTGGTGGCGGAGCGGATCAGGATGGCGTCGACGTCCGCGATCGCGGTCAGCAGCTCGGCGCGGTCGGCGCCGTTGCAGTGGCGGATCTCGAAGTCGGGGCCCAGCGCGTCGACGGTGGCGGGCGACAGCTCTTCGGCGATCAGTACGACAGCGCTCTTGGGTGTCACAGTGCTCACGACAGTGTGTCCTTAACTGTCCGGTTCACCCCGCCGCGCGGAGGTGGCGCGCACAGGGCGGGGGAAGGTGGCATGTCGCGTAGCTAGACGCACGACGCTGTGGGCCTGACGCGTGGTTCGGAGTCTATCGGCGGGGCGGTGCGGGGACTGCTCCCGTCCGGCGAAATCACCCGGACGGGAGCAGCCTTGTTGTACAACCGGGACGGGGAGGCTCAGGCCTCCTGGTCGACCCAGCTCATCAGCTTGCGCAGCTTCTTGCCGGTGGTCTCCAGCAGGTGCTCGCTGTCCGCGTTCTTGTACTCGTTGTACTTCGGCAGGCCCGCCTTGTACTCGGCGATCCAGGTGTTGGCGAAGGTGCCGTCCTGGATCTCGGCGAGGACCTTCTTCATCTCGGCCTTGGTGTCGGCGGTGATGATGCGGGGGCCGGTCACGTAGTCGCCCCACTCGGCGGTCTCGGAGACCGACCAGCGCATCTTCTCCAGGCCGCCCTCGTACATCAGGTCGACGATCAGCTTGAGCTCGTGCAGGCACTCGAAGTAGGCGATCTCGGGCTGGTAGCCCGCCTCGACCAGGGTCTCGAAGCCGGCCTTCACCAGGGCGGCGGTGCCACCGCAGAGGACGGCCTGCTCACCGAACAGGTCGGTCTCGGTCTCCTCGGTGAAGGTGGTCTTGATGACGCCGGCCTTGGTGCCGCCGATGCCCTTGGCGTAGGACAGCGCCAGGTCGAAGGCCTTGCCGGTGGCGTCCTGCTCGACGGCCACGATGCACGGGACGCCGCGGCCCTCCTGGTACTGGCGGCGCACCAGGTGGCCCGGGCCCTTCGGGGCGACCATGCAGACGTCGACGTCGGCCGGCGGCTGGATGAAGCCGAAGCGGATGTTCAGGCCGTGGCCGAAGAACAGGGCGTCGCCCGCCTTCAGGTTCGGCTCGATGGCGTCCTTGTAGACGTCGGCCTGGATCGGGTCCGGAACCAGGATCATGATGACGTCGGCCTCGGCCGCGGCCTCGGACGGGGTGACCACGCGCAGGCCGGCCTCGGCGGCCGCGGCGCGGGACTTGGAGCCCTCCAGCAGGCCGACGCGGACGTCCACGCCCGAGTCGCGCAGCGACAGCGCGTGGGCGTGGCCCTGGCTGCCGTAGCCGATGACCGCGACCTTGCGGCCCTGGATGATGGACAGGTCGGCGTCGTCTTCGTAGAACAGCTCGGCCACGGGGGCACATCTCCTTGCGTGATGGTGATGCCGGGGTTCCTACCGTAGGCGCACCCGGCGGACTTCGATGGCAGTGCTCAGGTTGTAAGACGGTGGTGCCGCGCGGAGCGCGCCGTCTGAGGGTGGTGGTGGGCGACGGGAGGGCGGCTCGCGTCAGGCGGAACGGTCCAGCGCGCGCAGCGAGCGGTCGGTGATGGAGCGGGCGCCGCGGCCGATCGCGACCATGCCGGACTGCACCAACTCCTTGATGCCGTACGGCTCCAGCATCCGCAGCATGGCCTCCAGCTTGTCGGAGGAGCCGGTGGCCTCGATGGTCACCGCGTCGGGCGACACGTCGACGGTCTTGGCGCGGAACAGCTGGACGATCTCGGTGACCTGGGAGCGGCTCTCCGCGTCGGCCCGGACCTTGACCAGGACCAGCTCGCGCCGGACGGCCTGGGACTGGTCCAGCTCGACGATCTTGATCACGTTGACCAGCTTGTTGAGCTGCTTGGTGACCTGCTCCAGCGGCAGCTCCTCGACGTTGACCACGATGGTCATCCGGGAGATGTCGGGGTGCTCGGTCGGGCCGACCGCGAGCGAGTCGATGTTGAAGCCGCGGCGGGAGAACAGCGCGGCGATCCGGGCGAGCACGCCGGGCTTGTTCTCGACCAGGACGGACAGGGTGTGCTTGGACATGGTGGTCATCGCTTTCGGGTCCGTGGGTCCGTCAGTCCAGGTCGTCGCCGAAGTCGGGGCGCGCGCCCCGGGCGAACTGGATCTCGTCGTTGCTGGTGCCGGCGGCGACCATCGGCCAGACCATCGCGTCCTGGTGGACGATGAAGTCGATGACCACCGGGCGGTCGTTGATCTCCATCGCCTGCTTGATCACGTCGTCCAGGTCCTCGGGGCGCTCGCAGCGCAGGCCGACCGCGCCCATCGCCTCGGAGAGCAGCACGAAGTCCGGGATCCGGGTGCCCTGGGCGGGCGGCTCGACGCCGTCGTGGCCCGGGCCCGAGTGCAGCACGGTGTTGGAGTAGCGCTGGTTGTAGAACAGGGTCTGCCACTGGCGGACCATGCCGAGCGAGCCGTTGTTGATGACCGCGACCTTGATCGGCAGGTTGTTCAGGGTGCAGGTGGTGAGTTCCTGGTTGGTCATCTGGAAGCAGCCGTCGCCGTCGATCGCCCAGACCGGGACGTCCGGCTTGCCGGCCTTGGCGCCCATCGCGGCGGGGACGGCGTAGCCCATCGTCCCGGCGCCGCCCGAGTTCAGCCAGGTGGCCGGCTTCTCGAACTGGATGAACTGGCTGGCCCACATCTGGTGCTGGCCGACGCCCGCGGCGTAGATCGCGTCCGGGCCGACCAGCTGGCCGATCCGCTCGATCACCTGCTGGGGCGACAACTGCCCCTCGGGGGCGGGCTCGTAGCCCAGCGGGTAGGTCTTCTTCCACTCGTTCAGCCGGGTCCACCACTCGGTGTAGTCACCGCGGTGGCCGGCGTCGAACTCGGCCTGGACGGCGACGATCAGGTCGGCCAGCACCTCGCGGGCGTCGCCGACGATCGGGACGTCCGCCGGGCGGTTCTTGCCGATCTCGGCCGGGTCGATGTCGGCGTGCACGACCTTGGCGCTCGGGGCGAAGGAGTCGAGCTTGCCGGTGACCCGGTCGTCGAAGCGGGCGCCCAGGGTGAACAGCAGGTCGGTCTTCTGCAGCGCGGTGACGGCGGGGACGGAGCCGTGCATGCCGGGCATGCCCAGGTGCTGCGGGTGGCTGTCCGGGAAGACGCCGATCGCCATCAGGGTGGTGACCACCGGGGCGCCGGTCAGCTCGGCCAGGATGCGCAGTTCGGCGCCCGCGTTGGCCTTGAGCACGCCGCCGCCGACGTACAGCACTGGGCGCTTGGCGTTCACCAGCAGCTTGGCGGCCTCGCGGATCTGCTTGGCGTGCGGCTTGGTGACCGGGCGGTAGCCCGGCAGGGCGGCCTCGACCGGCCAGCGGAAGACGGTCTGGGCCTGCAGGGCGTCCTTGGCGATGTCGACCAGGACCGGGCCGGGGCGGCCGGTGGCGGCGATGTGGAACGCCTCGGCGATCACCCGGGGGATCTCGGCCGGGTCGGTCACCAGGTAGTTGTGCTTGGTGATCGGCATGGTGATGCCGCAGATGTCCGCCTCCTGGAAGGCGTCCGTGCCGATCGCCTTGGAGGCGACCTGGCCGGTGATCGCGACGATCGGCACCGAGTCCATGTAGGCGTCGGCGATCGGGGTGACCAGGTTGGTGGCGCCGGGGCCGGAGGTGGCCATGCAGACGCCGACCCGGCCGGTGGCCTGCGCGTAGCCGGTCGCGGCGTGGCCGGCGCCCTGCTCGTGGCGGACCAGGATGTGGCGGACCTTGGTGGAGTCCATCAGCGGGTCGTACGCGGGGAGGATCGCACCACCGGGGATGCCGAACACCGTGTCGGCCCCCACGGCTTCGAGCGAGCGGATGAGCGACTGCGCGCCGGTCATGGTCTCGGTGGTCTGGGGACCCGGAGCGTGGGCGGCCGGGTGGTCCCCGCGGCGGGGGGTTGCGGCGTGCTCAGTCATCTGCCTGTCTCTTCTCGGGTTCTGCTCGGGGGGTGTCGGTCCGGGCGGCGAACGGTCCCGGCCGGTTCTCCGGCTCTGCCTCAATCGTCCGGATTTCAGGTGGTCGAGGCCAGTTGTGGTGCGATGGCCCACCAGCATTCGTGCAACAAAAAACCCCTCGTGCCAAGGGCATGCGAGGGGGAGGCGCGTCGGGCTGGGTTCAGCCGACGCGCCCGCCAAGTACGAGAATTCGGGTGGTCATGGCATCGACCTTCCTCCCACGCAGTGGCGAGTGTCAAGCTGGTGGGACCGGCGTCTCACCATGCGGGCCACCGCCCGGACCGCCCACCGCGTGGCGTTGCGGCAGGTCGAGACCGGTGTGCGGCGGGCCGGGGCGGGCGGTGGCGGCCTCGGCCAGACCAGCCGGCCGCGGGTCCGGGGTGCGTGGCGGACGGCGGCCCGGGCCGCCCTGCGGCTGGCGCGGCACCGGGTAGCCGCGGCGCAGCAGCGCGCGGCGCAGCCGCAGTTCGTCCAGCGGCCGGTCGAAGGCGAGTCCCTGGCCGCGCCGGCAGCCGAGCTCCTGCAGGACGGCGACCTGCCGGGGGTGGTCGACGCCGTCGGCGCCGGTGACCAGTCCGAGGTCGCGGCCCAGCCGCAGCGCGTGGCCGGCCAGCGCGCGGGTGAGGGCGGAGTCGGCGAGGTCCTGGACCAGGCTGCGGTCGAGCTTGAGGGCGTCGAACGGCATCCGGACCAGGGCGCCGAGCGAGCCGGCGCCGGCCCCGAACCCGGCGAGCGCGGTGGACACCCCGAGGCGGCGCAGCGCGGCGAGCCGGCGGCCGAGTTCGTCGGCCAGCGCGTCCGGGCCGGTCCGGGCCACCTCGACGACCAGCAGTCCGGGCGGCAGTCCGGTGTCGCGCAGCGCGCCGGCCAGCGTCTCGTAGGTGCCGGGGGCGCAGATCCGTTCGGCGGCGAGCCGGACGGTGACCGGGACGGGCGGGGCGGCGGGGCCGTCGGCGCGGCGGCGGGCGGCGGCGGCGACGGCTTCGGTGAGCAGCCAGCGGGTGAAGCGGGTGGCGGCGTCGCCGGAGTCGGCGGTGCGCAGGAACTCGGCGGGGGTGAGCAGCAGTCCGCCGGCCGAGCGCCAGCGGGCCTGGGCCTCGACGCCGGTGAGCCGGCCGCCGGCGAGTTCGACCACGGGCTGGTGGAGCAGGGTGAAGGCGCCCTCCCGGACGGCGGCCCGCAGCCGTTCCTCCAGTTCGCCGCGGCGGTCGATCTCGGCCCGCATCGCCGGGGTGTAGAGCACCACCCGGCCCTTGCCGCGGGACTTGGCCTGGTACATCGCCAGGTCGGCGTCGCGCAGCAGTTCGTCGGCGGCGGCCCCGGCGGCTTCGGGCCCGGTGGGTTCCGGCCCGGCGGCGGGTACGGCGGCGGGTACGGCGGGTTCGGGCCCGGCGGGTTCAGCGGGGGCGGCGGGGGCGGGTTCGGGCACCGGCGGCGGGGTGTCGGGGCCGAAGGCGATGCCGATGGAGGCGGCGACGCCGAGTTCGGCGCCGCCGATCCAGTACGGCTCGGAGAGCGCGCCGCGGATCCGCTCGGCCAGGTCGCGGACCTGCGGGTGGCCGAGCCGGCCGCGGACCAGGACGGCGAACTCGTCGCCGCCGAACCGGGCCACGGTGTCCTCGCTGCGGACGGCGGCCTGCAGCCGGCGGGCGGCCTGCACCAGCAGTTCGTCGCCGACCTGGTGCCCGGCGGTGTCGTTGACCGCCTTGAAGCCGTCCAGGTCGAGGAAGAGCACGGCGACGGTGGTGCCGGCCGGGCCCTGCGCGGAGAGCGCGGCCCGGACCCGGTGGGCGAAGAGGGCGCGGTTGGGCAGGTCGGTGAGCGGGTCGTGGAACGCGTTGTGCTGCAACTGGGCCTGCAGCCGGACGCGTTCGGTGATGTCCCGGCTGTTGAGGATCAGGCCGTCGCGGTAGGGGTTGACGGTGGACTCGACGTGCAGCCAGTCCCCCTCGCCGGAGCGGATCCGGCACTCGACCCGGGCCGAGGGCTCGCCGTTGCTGAACCGGGCGCCCCTGGTGCGGGCCAGGATCCGGCGGACCTCGGCCAGCACCCGGTCGACGTCCTCGGGGTGGACCAGGTTGAGCAGGTTGCCGCCGACCAGGTCCTCCGGGTCCCGGTTGTAGACCCGCAGCGCGGCGGGGCTGACGTAGGACAGCGCCCCGGACGGCCCGGCGATCATGATGACGTCGCTGGAGCCCTGCACCAGGGAGCGGAAGTGCGCCTCCTTGGTGGCGAGTTCCTGCGCCAGCGAGAGGTTGTCCAGCAGCATCACGCCCTGCCGGACGATCAGCGCCAGGCCCACCGTGCTGGCGGCGGCCAGCATCACCCGGTCCAGCGGACGGCCGCCGAGCGCGTTGTAGAGGATGCCGGCGGTGCAGACCGCGGCGGCCGCGTACGGGGTGAGCGCGCTGAACGTGGACGCCACCCGGCGGCGCGGCGAGCCCTGCGCGGAGGGGTGCTCGCGGGACGGGCGGCGGGCGTGCTGCCAGGGGGCCCAGGCGAGCAGCAGCGAACCGGCGAACCAGCCCGCGTCCAGCAGTTCGCCGGAGTGGTAGTCGCTGTGGAACTGCGGGGTGGTGAACAGCGCGTCGCAGACCACCGTCAGCGCCAGGCCGATCATCGCGGTGTGCACGGCGGCCCGGTTGCCGTCCCGGCCCCGGAAGCGCAGGCCGACCACCAGGCTGACCAGCAGGATGTCCAGCACCGGGTAGCCGAGGGCGAGGGCCAGCTTGAGCGGGTCGTCGCCGTCCCCGGCCGCGACCCGGCCCAGCGCCAGGCTCCAGCTGAGCGTGAACAGCGAGCCGGCCACCAGCCAGCCGTCCAGCAGCAGGCAGAGCCAGCCCGCCGGGGTGTGCGGGCGCTGGGCCAGCACCAGCAGGCCGGTGATGGCCAGCGGGGCGAACAGCAGGAAGGCGTAGTCCGCGTAGGAGTCCTGGGGCAGCGGCTGCCGGAGCACCACCTCGTACCAGCCCCAGGCGCCGTTGCCGAAGGCGACCATGGCCGAGGAGAGGCCGAACAGCAGCCAGGCCGGGCGGGTGTGGCCCCCCACCGCGATGCCGTGCGCCAGACAGGACAGGGCGGCCGCGAGGGCCGCCCCGGCGAGACCGAAGTCCCCCATCACCAGCGCGAGTTCACTCGAACCCCAGCCGACCGCGGCGCCCGCGGCGTACCCGGCGCAGAGCACCGCGAGCAGGACGGCGGTGACCCGGCGGCGCGGGGCTCGGGCAGGCGGCACCGACTCGGTGGAGTTCAATCGACATCTCCCCCTCCGGCCAGCGGCCGTACCGGTCTTCCCGCTTCGGACCCTACACCACTTCCGTCACGCACTGGCACGCACTCTCAACTTAGAGTAATGAACCGCAGGTGGCGCGAAGCGGGTTGGGGCCGGGATCGCCCGTTCGGCTCAGACCGGGACGGGGCGGGACGCGGGGGCGGCGGCGGGGGCGGGCCGGGCCGGGCCGGGCCGGGCCGGGTCAGCGTCCGGCCGCGGCGGCGGACAGCGCGGACATCCCGGCCACCATCAGCTCGGTGCCGTGCCGGAAGTCGGCGTCCGGACTGGGGCGGCCGACCGAGGCGAGCACCTCGCTCAGCACCGGGTACTCGCCGGAGGCGAGGGCCGAGCCGACGCCCTCGGGCGTCGTGCCCTCGGCGGCGAGCGCCAGTGCGGCCTGCTCGTCGAGCACGAAGCCGAGGGTGTAGCCGACCACCACGCCGCCGTTGCGCAGCGCGTCCTGCGGGCTGAAGCCGGCCCGCAGCAGGACGGCGGCGAGCTGGTCCAGCACCTGGAGGGTGCCGCGCACCGGGCGGGCGCCGGCGAAGATCCGGGCGCCGTCGCGGTGGGTGCGCAGCGAGCGGCGCAGCCGCCAGGCCAGGTCGCGCAGCCAGTCCTGCCACGGTTCGTCCGGGGCCGGGGGGCGCAGCGCGGCGAACTCGCCCGCCAGCATCTCCTCGGCCATCAGGTCGAGCAGTTCCTGCTTGTCCTTGATGTGCCAGTACAGCGCGGCGGGCTGGACGCCGAGCACCTTGGCCAGGCGCCGCAGGCTGAGCCCGTCCAGGCCGACCTCTTCCAGCAGGCGCAGGGCGGTGCGCACCACGGTGTCCTGTCGCAGGGCCATCGAGGGTTCCTTCCGGGAGCGGGGACTCACAGGCTAACGCCGTTCAGCTGATTCCGGGCGGCCCGATTTTCCCACACCCGCTTGACCTGGCAGCGCGCGCCGAGCCAAACTGAACACCGTTAAATTGAACACCGTTAAGGAGATGGCGATGGGAAGCACCTCCGCAGGCCCGGCGGTCGCCGGGGCCTCCGACAGCACCGGAGCGGCCGCCGACGACAGCCGGGTCACCCGCGACATCTGGCTGCTGGCAGGGGTGATCGTGGTCGGTGCCTTCATGTCGACGCTGACCACGACGATCGTCAACGTGGCCCTCGGCACCCTGAGCGCCGAGCTGACCGCATCGATGAACGCCGTTCAGTTGGTGGCCACCGGCTACCTGATCGCGCTGGCCGCCGCGATCCCGCTCAGCGGCTGGGCGGCCAAGCGGATCGGGGCCGACCGGCTCTGGCTCGGCGCCCTGGCGGTCTTCACGCTCGGCTCGGCGGCCTGCGCGGCGGCGGGCTCGATCCACCTGCTGATCGGACTGCGACTGCTGCAGGGCCTGGCCGGCGGACTGCTGGTGCCCACCGGGCAGATGATGCTGGCCGCGGCGGCCGGCCCGAAGCGGATGGGCCGGGTGATGAGCATCGTCGGCATCCCGGTCGTGCTGGCTCCCGTCCTCGGCCCCTCGTTGGGCGCGCTGCTGCTGCAGCACCTCGGCTGGCAGTGGCTCTTCCTGGTGAACGTCCCGTTCGGCCTGGTCGGCCTGGTCGCCGGGACCAGGCTGCTGCCGCGCTCCACCCCGCAGGACGCGGGCCGACTCGACGTGCCGGGCACCGTGCTGGTCGCGCTCGGCCTGCCGCTGGTCACCTACGGCGTGGCCGAGATCGCCCACCTGGGCAGCTTCACCGACCCGGCCGGCCTGCTGCCGACCCTCACCGGCGTGCTGCTGCTGGCCCTCTTCGCCCGGCACGAGCTGCGCAGCGCCGACCCGCTGCTCGACCTGCGGCTGTTCAGGAACACCGCGTTCGCCTCCGCCTGCGTCAGCACCTTCTGCCTGGGCGCCGCGCTCTTCGGCGCGCTGATCGTGCTGCCGCTCTACTACCTGCGGGTCCGGCACGAGAGCATCGTCACGGCCGGTCTGCTGATGGCCCCGCAGGGCCTGGGCACCGTGCTGGCGCTGCCGCTCTCCGGCCGGCTGACCGACCGGGTCGGCGGCGGCCCGGTGATCCTGGCCGGCCTCGCGGTCGCCCTGCTGGGCACGGTCCCGCTGGCCGTGGTCGGCAGCGGTGACGACCTCCGGTACCTCTCCGCCGTCCTGGTGCTGCGCGGCTTCGGCATCGGCCTGGCCACCATGCCCGCGATGTCCACCGCGTACTCGGTGATCGAGCGGCAGCAGATCCAGCACGCCACCCCGCTGCTCAACATGCTCCAGCGGGTGGGCGGTTCGTTCGGCACCGCGATCCTCACCGTGCTCTTCCAGGCCCGCGCCACCCGGCTCGGCGCCCCGAGCGCCGCCCACCTGACCGCCGCCTTCGGCTACACCCACTGGTGGGTGGTCGCCGTGACCGCCGTCGCCGCGGTCCCGACCGCGGTCCTCACCCGGGCCCACCGCAAGCACCGCGCCACCACGGCCGCCACGGCCCCCGCCCCCGCGTGAGAGGCGGACGCCCCGCCCCCCGACCCGTCAGACCCCCTCCCCCTCCGGGAACAACCGCAACCGGTGAGCCAGCGCCGCCGCCTCCCCCGGCCGCCGAACCACGCCCCGCCCCCCGACCCGTCAGACCCCCTCCCCCTCCGGGAACAACCGCAGCCGATGGGCCAGCGCCGCCGCCTCCCCCCGGCCGCCGACCGCGAGCTTGGCCAGGATGTTGGAGACGTGCACGCTGGCGGTCTTCGGCGAGATGAAGAGCTGTTCGGCGATCTGCCGGTTGCTGCGGCCGAGGGCGAGCTGGCGCAGGACGTCCCGTTCGCGCGGGGTGAGGCCGAGCCCGTCGCCGGAACCGTTCGCGGGGGCGTCCCGCTGCCCGAGGCCGAGTCGTTCGGCGAGCAGTTCGGCGTCCCGGCGGGTGCTGAGGTCGTCGCGCCGGCGGGCGAGTTCGGCGGCTTCGCGGAGGTGTGCGGCGGCTTCGTCGCGTGCTCCGGCCGCGGCGGCGTCCTCCGCGGCGCGCAGCAGGGCGTGCGAGAGCGGTCCGGGCAGGGCGGCGGCGCGCAGTTCGGTGACGGCGGTGCGCCGGTGTTCGGTGGTGGGTCGGCCGGCGGCGCGGGCGAGTTCGCCGGCGAGCAGGGCGGCCCAGCCGCGTTGGAGGGCGCAGCGGGCGGCGAGTCCTTCGGCGAGGCGGCCGATCCGGGCGAGGGCGGCTTCGCCGTCGGGGGTGCGCGGGTGCTGGTCGGCTTCGGCTTCGGCGGCGTGGGTGAGCAGCGGGAGGAGGTGGCCGTCCTGGCCGGTGAGGGCGGTGCCGTCGAGTGCTTCGGCGAGCCGGGCGCGGGCCTGGTCGGGGCGGCCGCGGCGGACGGCGACCCGGACGCCGAGGGCGGCGGTGGGCAGGACGTGCTGGGGTTGGGCGCCGTTGCCGCCGCTGGCGTGGGCGGCGGCCCAGTGGGTTTCGGCTTCGTCGGTGTCGCCGCGGAGCAGGGCGAGTTCGCCGCGCAGGCGGTCCATGAATTCGCCGTGGGTGTCGGCTTCGGGCTTGTCGTCCCAGTCGGCGAGGACGGCGGCGGCTTCCCGGGTGCGGCCGGCGGCGAGGAGGGCTTCGGCGAGGTTGCCGGTGAGGATGGGGCCGGTGTTGAGCAGGAGTCCGCTGCGGCGGGCGGCGTCGAGGCCGGTGCGGGCGGCGGTGACGGCTTCTTCGGCGCGGCCGTAGGAGAGCAGCAGGCTGGCGAGGTTGTTGAGGCCGCGGGTGTGGACGTCGTCGTTGCCGAGCGGGCGGGCCTGTTCGACGGCTTCGGCGAGCAGGGCGAGGGCGCGTTCGCCGTCGTCGAAGTCGCCGAGGAGTCCGGCGAGGGTGACCCGGGCGTGCACTTCGATGGAGGGGGCGCCGGCCTGCCGGGCGATGTCGGCGGCGCGTTCGGCGGCGGCGACGGCGGCGGGGCCGGGGTTGCGGAGCAGTCCGTGGGCGGCTTCGAGGGCGAGGGCCTCGGCCTGGACGGCGGACGGGCCGAGGTCCTGCACCAGCCGGTGCGCGTACTGGATCTCCTCCAGGCCGCCGCCGCGCTTGAGCTGGTCGAGCATCTTGGCGCGCTGGAGCCGGAACCAGGCGGCGCGCAGCGGGTTGCGGTGCTCGTCGACCAGGCCGAGGGCGCGGCGGGCCAGGCTCTGGCCGCGGTCGCGGTCGCCGGCCCGGCGGGCGGCGTCGACGGCTTCGGCGAGCACGTCGACGAGTTGGAGGCGGTCGCAGCCGTCGTGGTCGCCGTCCGCGCAGCCGCAGGGCGGGTAGGTGTCGGCCCGGTCGTGGGGGCGCGGGGTGGCGGCGAGGGTCTGTTCGGAGACGGCGTCCCAGAGTTCGAGGGCGCGTTCGAGCATCTTGAGCTGTTCGGCGAAGGCGTTGCGGCGGCGGGCGCCCCGGGCGGCGTCGAGGGCGGCGGGCAGGGCGCGGGCGGGCTGGTGGGCGCGGTACCAGTAGTCGGCGAGCCGGGCGGTGCGCTGTTCGGCCCGGACGAGTTCGGGGTCGGCCTCCAGGACGGTGGCGAACCGCCGGTTGATGGCCTGGCGTTCGCCGGGCAGCAGGTCGTCGGAGACGGCTTCGCGGACGAGGGCGTGCCGGAACCGGTAGCCCTCGCCGTCGGTGTCGGGGCGCAGGATGTTGGCGCCGACGGCGGTGCGCAGCCCGGAGATCAGCGCGTCCTCCCCGGCGGGGCCGTGGCCGTGGCCGCTCTCGGCGACGACGGCGGCGAGCAGGGCGTGTTCGATCCGGGAGCCGCCCTCGGCGGCGATCCGGACGATCCGCTGGGTCTCCTCGGGGAGCGCCTCGACCCGGACCAGCAGGATGTCGCGCAGGGATTCGGTGACGCAGGCCAGGCAGCCGTTGCGGTAGGCGGTGGCGAGTTCCTCGACGAAGAACGGGTTGCCCTCGGAGCGGCGGTGGATCCGGTCCACCACGTCCCGTCCGGGGGTCTCGGGGCCGAGGATCCCGGCGAGTTGGGCGGCCACCTCGGGCCGGTCGAGGCGTTCGAGTTCGAGCCGCTGGACGGTGCGCAGCCGTTCGAGTTCGGCCAGGAAGGGGCGCAGCGGGTGGCGGCGGTGCAGGTCGTCGGTGCGGTAGGTGGCGACGATCAGCACCCGGGAGCGGTGCAGGGTGCGGACCAGGTAGGCGAGCAGTTCCCGGGTGGAGCGGTCGGACCAGTGCAGGTCCTCGACGGCGAGGACCAGCGTCCGGCCCTCGGTCAGCCGCTCGAACAGCCGGGCGGTGTGCTCGAACAGCCGGGCCCGGCCGTACTCGTCGTTGCCCTCGCCGTCGGCCTCCCCGAAGTCCGGCAGCAGCCGGGCCAGCCGGCCCTCCAACCCGGCGGCGGCGGCGTCCAGTTCGGGCCCGAGCCGGCGGTGCAGGCGGCGCAGCGCGGCCGACAGCGGCCCGTACGGGAGGCCCTCGGCGCCGACCTCCAGGCAGGCGCCGAGCGCGGTCACCGCCCCGGCCGCCTCGGCCCGCGCCAGGAACTCCTCGACCAGCCGGGTCTTGCCGACCCCGGCCTCCCCGCCGACCAGCACGGCCTGCGGCTCCCCCGCCCCCGCCCGGTCCAGTCCCGCGGTGAGCAGGCCGGTCTCCCGGCCGCGTCCGACGAACACCGGGCTGACTGTCTGCTCCATGTCCGCGAGCATGCCACAGGGCCCGGACCCCGCCGAACGGTTATCCCGAGCGGTGGACGGCCCGGCCCCGCCGGTCATCCCGCGCAGCCCGCCGCGGCCCCCGGACGGCCCTGCTCCGCGACCGGCCCGGTGCGCGGCGCGGCCTCCCGCCGGACCAGCCGCGCCAGCCGCTCGACCAGACCGGTCCGCCCGCCGGCCGCCTCGCGGGCCAGCCGCTCGGCGGCGGCCCGGCTGTGCAGTTCGCGTTCCCGCACCTTGAACAACTCGTACTCGTACACGGTGACTTCCCCTCGTTGCGTGCTGTGTCCAGCCTCCGCCCCCAGGGGGGTGCGCCACATCGGGAGCCTGCCCGATCTCCGCGGGCCACCGGCCGCGAAAACGGCGGTGCCCGCCCCCGGCGGGGGACGGGCACCGTGCTCGGCGGGCCTAAGGAGCCTCCTTAGGCCCCGCCGCACCGCCTTAGGAACCTCAGGCCAGCTTCTCCAGGCTGGGCTCGATGGTCCTTACGCGGCAAGCCGCTCCAGGATCAAATCCTTCACCCTGGCCGCGTCGGCCTGCCCGCGGGTGGTCTTCATGACCGCGCCGACCAGCGCGCCCACCGCCTGCACCTTGCCGTCGCGGATCTTCGCGGCGACGTCCGGGTTGTCGGCGATGGCCTGGTCGACGGCCGCGCCGAGCGCGGAGTCGTCCGAGACGACGGCCAGGCCGCGCTTGGCGACCACGTCGTCCGGCTCGCCCTCGCCCGCGAGGACGCCCTCGATGACCTGGCGGGCCAGCTTGTCGTTGAGCTTGCCCTCGGCGACCAGCGCGCACACCCGGGCCACCTGGGCCGGGGTGATCGGCTGCTCGGACAGCTCGGTGCCGGTCTCGTTGGCGCGCCGCGCCAGCTCGCCCATCCACCACTTGCGGGCCTGGTCGGCGGGGGCGCCGGCCGCGATGGTCTCCGAGATCGGCTCCACCGCACCGGCGTTGAGCACCGACTGCATGTCCTTGTCGGTCAGGCCCCACTCGGCCTGCAGCCGGGCCCGGCGGACCCGGGGCAGCTCGGGCAGCGAGGCCCGCAGTTCCTCGACCCACTCCCGGGCCGGGGCGACCGGCACCAGGTCGGGCTCGGGGAAGTACCGGTAGTCCTCGGCGTTGTCCTTGATCCGGCCGGCCGTGGTGGAGCCGTCCTCCTCGTGGAAGTGCCGGGTCTCCTGGACGATGGTGCCGCCGTCGGTGAGGACGGTGGCGTGCCGCTGGATCTCGAACCGGGCGGCCCGCTCGACGCTGCGCAGCGAGTTGACGTTCTTGGTCTCGCTGCGGGTGCCGAAGGTCTCGGTGCCGTTGGGGCGCAGCGACAGGTTGACGTCGCAGCGCATCTGGCCCTTGTCCATCCGAGCCTCGGAGACGCCCAGCGCCTTGATCAGCTCGCGCAGTTCGGCGACGTACGCCTTGGCGACCTCGGGGGCGCGGTGGCCCGCGCCCTCGATCGGCTTGGTGACGATCTCGATCAGCGGGATGCCGGCCCGGTTGTAGTCCAGCAGCGAGTACTCCGCGCCGTGGATGCGGCCGGTGGCGCCGCCGACGTGGGTGGACTTGCCGGTGTCCTCCTCCATGTGGGCGCGCTCGATCTCCACCCGGAAGACCTCGCCGTCCTCCAGCTGCACGTCGAGGTAGCCGTTGAAGGCGATCGGCTCGTCGTACTGGCTGGTCTGGAAGTTCTTCGGCATGTCCGGGTAGAAGTAGTTCTTCCGGGCGAACCGGCACCACTCGGCGATCTCGCAGTTCAGCGCGAGGCCGATCCGCACCGCCGACTCGACGCCGACCGCGTTGACCACCGGCAGCGACCCGGGCAGCCCCAGGCAGGTCGGGCAGGTCTGCGAGTTCGGCTCCGCGCCCAGCTCGGTCGAGCAGCCGCAGAACATCTTGGTCTTGGTACCCAGCTCGACGTGGACCTCAAGGCCCATCACCGGGTCGTACGAGGCGAGAGCCTCCTCGTAGGAGACCAGGCTCATGACGCTCACAGCGTCCCTTCTTCCATCATGGGTGTTCAGCCGAGCAGGACGTCGTCGTCGCCGAGACGCTTGAGCTCGCGGACGAGGAGTGCGGTGCCGGTGATCAGGGCGGCGACGCCGACCAGGGCGTTGACCAGCTTGAGGGTGTCGTTCTCCTCGCGGGCCTTGCGGACGTCCTTGGCGATGGAGACGGCGCCGAAGGCGCTGGTGCCGATGGACAGCCACAGGCCGGGCTTCGAGTGCTTCCAGCCCTTGGCCTTCTCGATCTTGCTCACAGTGCCGGTGCCTCCTCCAGCAGGGCGTGGCCCCACTTGTCGTTGAGCGCGGCCTCGACGGCGCCGCCCACGCGGTAGAGGCGGTCGTCCGCCATCGCGGGGGCGATGATCTGCAGGCCGACCGGGAGATTGTCCTCCGGGGCGAGCCCGCAGGGCAGCGACATGGCCGCGTTGCCCGCCAGGTTCGAGGGAATGGTGCACAGGTCGGCGAGGTACATCGCCAGCGGGTCGTCTGCCCGCTCGCCGAGCGGGAATGCCGTCGTGGGGGTGGTCGGGGAGACCAGCACGTCCACGCCGGCGAAGGCGGCGTCGAAGTCCCGCGAGATCAGGGTGCGGACCTTCTGCGCCGAGCCGTAGTAGGCGTCGTAGTAGCCGGAGGACAGCGCGTAGGTGCCGAGGATGATGCGGCGCTTGACCTCGGCGCCGAAGCCGGCCTCGCGGGTGAGCGCGGTGACCTGCTCGGCGGAGCGGGTGCCGTCGTCGCCGACCCGCAGGCCGTAGCGCATGGCGTCGAACCGGGCGAGGTTCGAGGACGCCTCGGACGGGGCGATCAGGTAGTACGCGGGCATCGCCAGCGTGAAGGACGGGCAGGAGACCTCGACGACCTCGGCGCCCAGTTCGCGCAGCAGCTCGACGGACTCCTCGAAGCGCTGCATGACGCCGGCCTGGTAGCCCTCGCCGGCGAACTCCTTGACCACGCCGATCCGCATGCCGCGCACGTCGCGCGTCTTCGCGGCGGCGACCACGGCGGGGACCGGCGCGTCGATGGAGGTGGAGTCCAGCGGGTCGTACCCGGCGATGGCCTCGTGCAGCAGCGCCGTGTCGAGCACGGTGCGGGCGCACGGGCCGCCCTGGTCGAGCGAGGAGGAGAAGGCGACCAGGCCGTAGCGGGACACCGAGCCGTAGGTGGGCTTGACGCCGACGGTGCCGGTGACGGCGCCGGGCTGGCGGATCGAGCCGCCGGTGTCGGTGCCGATGGCGAGCGGGGCCTCGAAGGCGGCCAGCGCGGCCGCCGAGCCGCCGCCGGAGCCGCCGGGGATCCGGGTGAGGTCCCACGGGTTGCCGGTGGGGCCGTACGCGGAGTTCTCGGTGGAGGAGCCCATCGCGAACTCGTCCATGTTGGTCTTGCCGAGGATGACGACGTCGGCGTCCTTCAGACGCTTCGTCAGGGTCGCGTCGTACGGCGGGACCCAGCCCTCCAGGATCTTCGACCCGCAGGTGGTCGGCATGCCCCGGGTGGTGAAGACGTCCTTGAGCGCGAGCGGCACGCCCGCGAGCGGGCCCAGCTCGGCGCCGGAGGCGCGCTTGGCGTCGACGGCGCGGGCGGCGGCCAGCGCGCCCTCGTGGTCGACGTGCAGGAAGGCGTTGACCTTCTTGTCGACGGCGTCGATCCGGTCCAGGTGGGCCTGGGCGACCTCGACGGCCGTGACCTCGCCCTTGGCGATGGCGCCGGCCGTCTCGGCCGCCGTGTACTTGATCAGTTCGGTCATCTCGGTCAGTCCTCCCCGAGGATCTGCGGCACGCGGAAACGCTGGTCCTCGCTCGCCGGGGCGCCGGAGAGCGCCTGCTCCGGGGTCAGCGACGGCCGCACCTCGTCCGCCCGCAGCACGTTGGTGAGCGGGAGCGGGTGGGAGGTCGGCGGGACGTCCTGCCCCGCGACCTCGGAAACGCGGGCGACCGCGCCGATGATCACGTCGAGCTGCTCGGCGAAGTGGTCCAACTCCTCCGCCTGCAACTCCAGACGCGACAGCCGGGCGAGGTGGGCGACCTCCTCGCGCGTGATGCCAGGCATGCAGCGATCCTCAAGGGTGAGTTCTGGTGGACCGGGCTGCCCCCTGGGCACACCCGTCCTTTCGGTCCTAAGGGGCCATCCTATGGGCAGACGCGGGAGGGCCGTCCTGGGACGGCTCCCAGGACGGCCCTCCCGCCCGCCCGGTCAGCGCGGCAGCGACTCCACCGGCGGCGCGTCGTTGCGGCGCACCAGCAGCCAGGCGGTGGCCTGGTCGGCGGGCAGCGCCGCGGAGACCAGCCAGCCCTGGACGGCGTCGACGCCCATGTCCTGCAGCCGCTCCCAGGTCTCGTCGTCCTCGACGCCCTCGGCGACCACGGTCAGGCCCAGCGAGTGGGCGAGCTCCACGGAGCAGCGGACCACGGCGGCGTCGTGGTCGTCGGCGACCATCCGGGAGACGAAGGAGCGGTCGATCTTGAGTTCGCCGACCGGGAGGCTGCGCAGCCGCACCAGCGAGGAGTGGCCGGTGCCGAAGTCGTCCAGGGACATCCGGACGCCGTAGCGGCGCAGTTCGGCCAGGGTGTCGGCGGCCCGCCGGCTGTCGTCGAGCAGCAGCCGTTCGGTGATCTCCAGTTGGAGGGCGGCGGCCGGGACCTGGTGCCGGGCGAGGTGTCCGGCGACCCGGGCGGCGAAGCCGGGGTTGAGGACGTCGCGCGGCGAGACGTTGACGGCGACGGGCACCATCAGGCCCTGGTTGCGCCAGCGGGCGATCTGCCCGACGGCGCTCTCCAGCACGTAGTCGGTGAGCCGGGGCATCAACCCGGAGGACTCGGCGAGCGCGATGAACTCGTCCGGCGCCACCCGCCCCTGCCCGGCCCGGTCCCAGCGGACCAGCGCCTCCAGGCCGACGACGGTGCCGTCGAAGGCGACCTTGGGCTGGTAGTGCAACTGGACCTCGTTCATCTCGATGGCCCGCCGCAGGTCGCCGAGCAGGCCGATCCGGTACGGGGTGTCGAGGTCGCGGGCCTCGTCGTAGCGCTCGACGCCGCTGCGGCTGTGCTGGGCGTGGCCCATCGCCACGTCGGCCCGGCGCAGAAGCGATTCTGCATCCTCGGCGTTGGCCGGGTAGGCGCAGACGCCGGCGCTGGCCTCCAGGACGAGCAGCAGGCCGTCCAGCCGGATCGGCGCGGCGAGTTCGGCGATCAGCGCCTTCGCGGTCCGCTCCAGCACCTCGGTGCTGCCCACCCCCGGCAGCAGCACGGCGAACTCGTCGCCGCCCATCCGGGCCACCACCGGGCGCTCGCCGCGCCGCACCGGCGGGGGCAGCGCGGTGCCGTCCTCGTCCTCCCTGGGGTGGCCGGTGCCGGTGCGCAGGGCGCGGTGCAGCCGGCGGGCGATGTGCACCAGCAGCCGGTCGCCGGCGGTGTGGCCGAGGGCGTCGTTGAGGGAGCGGAAGCGGTCCAGGTCGAGCAGGATCAGGCCGACCCCGTGGCCGGGTTCGTCCCGG
Source organism: Kitasatospora saccharophila (assembly GCF_039529925.1). Classification (NCBI taxonomy): domain Bacteria; kingdom Bacillati; phylum Actinomycetota; class Actinomycetes; order Kitasatosporales; family Streptomycetaceae; genus Kitasatospora; species Kitasatospora saccharophila. Next base: position 29,266 of record NZ_BAAANS010000021.1, read on the forward strand.
TGGCCGGGTTCGTCCCGGTGCCTGGCCAGCGCCTCCTGGGTGGCGATCAGCAGGGCCTGCCGGTTGGGCAGGTCGGTGAGCGGGTCGGTGAGCTGGTCGCGCGCCCGGTCGCGGGCGATCCGCCAGGCGGCGACCAGCACCGCCAGGGGAACCGAGAACAGCGGCAGCAGTTCGGGTTCGTACCGGTACACCAGGACGGCCAGCGGGATGAGCGGCGCGGCCCCGGCCAGCAGCACGCCGAGCAGCAGGACCGCCCCTGCCACCCCCTGCGGCGGGCGTGTGGGCGCGCCGCCGGTCGTACGATCCATAAGCCCAGTCCTCCGTCGGGCCCGCCCCCCGGCGGGGCCGCCTCACGGTGAGGCACCCCTCTCCGCAGAGGTGCCGGTGGACGTCAGACGAGGTCGTGTCCCCGGGGCCGCGGTGGAAGACCGTTGCCACACACTCCTGCTGACAGTTCGTAGCGCCCAGGGTAAGCCGGGGTGCCCCACCTGGGCGCACTTTCGGGCCAGCTCTGAGTGCAACGTCATATCCGCGCGTTGTTCAGTGACACAATGCCCGATTTCCTTCTCGAACACCCGACTGACGCGGCATCAGGACGATAACGACGCGTCAGGAAACCTTCTTCTCCGCCCCTTCTCCGACATTTTCCCCCACCTGGTCCGCTTCGTTCGCACCGGACCCGCCGCCCTGCGGAGCCGCCGCCTCCGCTCCCGCGGCGGCGCCCGCCTCCTCCTGCGCGCCCTTTCCGGGCACCTCCGCGGGGGTTTCCGGCGGCTCCAGCCCGAGGTGCGCCCGGGCCGCGTCCGCGCCCCGCTCCAGCAGGACGGCGAAGCCCTCGTCGTCCAGCACCGGGACGCCCAGCTGCAGCGCCTTGTCGTGCTTGGAGCCGGGATTGTCGCCGACCACCACGAAGTGGGTCTTCTTCGACACCGAACCGGTGACCTTGGCGCCGCGCGAGGTCAGCGCCTCCTTGGCGCCGTCCCGGGTGTGCCCGGCGAGGGTGCCGGTGACCACCACGGTCAGGCCCTCCAGCGGGCGCTCGCCCTGCTCCTCGGCGCCCTCCTCGGTGAAGACCACCCCGGCGGCGCGCCACTTCTCCAGCACCTCGCGGTGCCAGTCCTCGGCGTACCACTCCTTGACGGCCCGGGCGATGATCGGGCCGACGCCCTCGACCGCGGCCAGCTCGGTCTCGTCGGCGGCGAACACCCGGTCCAGGTCGCGGAACTCGCGGGTCAGCGCCTGGGCGGCGACCGGGCCGACGTGCCGGATCGACAGGCCGTTCAGGAAGCGCCACAGCGGGCGCTCCTTGGCCTTGGCCAGGTTCTCCAGCAGGACGCCGGTGTTCTTCTTCGGCGCGCCCGCGTTGTTGGCGAAGAAGAACACCTCCTTCTCCCGGCCGGTCCGCTCGTCCGGCTTGGGCATGCCGGTCTTCGGGTCGCGCACCAGCACCTTGATCGGGAGCAGCTGCTCCTCGGTCAGGCCGAAGAGGTCGCCCTCGTCGCGCACCGGCGGCTCGACCGGCGGCAGCGGCTGGGTGAGCGCGGTGGCGGCGACGTAGCCGAGGCCCTCGACGTCGAGGCACTGGCGGCCGCCGAGGAAGGCGATCCGCTCGCGGATCTGGGCCGGGCAGTGCTGGGCGTTGGGGCAGCGCAGGTCGATGTCGCCCTCGGACATCGGGCGCAGCCCGCTGCCGCACTCCGGGCACCGCGCGGGCATCACGAACTCCCGCTCGGCGCCGTCCCGCAGGTCGTAGACCGGGCCGAGGATCTCCGGGATCACGTCACCCGCCTTGCGCAGCACGACGGTGTCGCCGATCAGCACGTCCTTGGCCTTCACCACCTGCTGGTTGTGCAGGGTGGCGTACTGCACCATCGAGCCGGCCACCTTCACCGGCTCGGCCAGCACCGCGTACGGGGTGGCCCGGCCGGTGCGGCCGATGCCGATCTCGATGGCGGCGAGCTTGCCGGTGACCTCCTCCGGCGGGTACTTCCAGGCGATCGCCCAGCGCGGCGACTTGGAGGTGGCGCCGAGCCGGCCCTGCAGGGCGATCTCGTCGACCTTGACCACCACGCCGTCGATCTCGTGCTCGACCGAGTGCCGCTGCTCGCCGAAGTGCTTGACGAACGCCCGCACCTCGTCCAGCGTGCCGACCACCTTGTTGTGCTTGGCGGTGGGCAGGCCCCAGTCGTGCAGCAGTTGGTACGCGTGCGACTGGCAGTCGATGTCGAAGCCCCGCCGGGCGCCGATGCCGTGCACCACCATCCGCAGCGGGCGGGCGGCGGTGACCAGCGGGTCCTTCTGCCGCAGCGACCCGGCGGCGGCGTTGCGCGGGTTCATGAACAGCCGGATCATCGCCCGGGGCCGCTTGCCCTCCTTGGCGCGCTCCTCGTTCTCCTGCCGGCGGCGCTCGTTCTCCGCCGCGAAGGAGGCGTTCAGCGCGTCGAACTCCTCGGTGGGGAAGTAGACCTCGCCGCGGACCTCGACCAGCTCCGGCAGGTCCTCGCCGTGCAGCCGGTGCGGGATCTCGGCGATGGTGCGGACGTTGGGGGTGATGTCCTCGCCGACCCGGCCGTCGCCGCGGGTGGCGGCCTGCACCAGCACGCCGTGCTCGTACGTCAGGTTGACGGCCAGGCCGTCGACCTTCAGCTCGCACAGGTAGTGGTAGTCGATGCCGGACAGCTCGGTGGCGACCCGCTCGGCCCAGGCGGCCAGCTCCTCGTCGTCCATCGCGTTGTCCAGGCTGAGCAGCCGCTCCCGGTGCTCGACCGGGGCGAACAGCACGGTCGGGGCGCCGCCGACCTTCTGGGTGGGCGAGTCGGGCGTCACCAGCGCCGGGTGCGCGGCCTCCAGGGCCTCCAGTTCGCGCATCAGGGCGTCGAACTCGGCGTCGGTGACGACCGGGGCGTCCTGCTCGTAGTACCGGGCGCGGTGCTCCTCGATCTCGGTCGCCAGCTCGGCGTGCCGCGTCCGCACCTCCGCCGGGATCTCCTCCCAGCCCTCCACAGCCGCCACCGTGCCGTCCTCCTCGTCTCGCTACTCCGGGTTGTCCACCAGGCTCCGGGCGGCGCGGACCGCGGTGGCCAGCGCCCGCCGCGCGTACGCCGGGGAGGCCCCCGCCAGCCCGCACGTCGGCGTCACCACCACTCGGCGGCCCAGCAGTTCGGGGGCCAGACCGAGCCTGCGCCACAGCGTCCTGACACCCTGGACACTACCGGCCGGGTCCGACCTTTCGACGTCGGTGGACGGCACCACACCGGCGAGGAGCAGCGTGCCGCCCTCGACCGCCTCGCCCAGGTCGTCGTCGTCGCGCTCGGTCAGCAGGCCGAAGTCCAGGCTGATCCCGGCGGCGCCGGCCCGGCGCAGCAGCGGGATCGGCACCCCGGGCGCGCAACTGTGCACCAGGACGGGCGCGTCCAGGCCGCGGATCAGCTCGCGCAGGGCGTGCTCGGCGAGTTGGCGGTCGACCGCGCGCAGCCGCTGGAAGCCGCTGGCGGTCTTCACCGACCCGGCGAGGACGGCGGGCAGCAGCGGCTCGTCGAGCTGCAGGACGACGGTGGCGCCGGGGACCCGGCGGCGGACGTCGGCGAGGTGGCGGCGCAGGCCCTCGGTGAGCGAGCCGGCGATGTCCCGGCAGGCGCCGGGGTCGCTGAGCGCCTTCTCGCCGTGCCGCAGTTCGATCGAGCCGGCCAGCGTCCACGGCCCGACGGCCTGCACCTTGAGCGGGCCCGCGTAGCCCTGGGTGTGCTCCTCCAGGGCGTCGAGGTCCTCGCCGAGCCAGGACACCGCCCGCTTGGTGTCCCGCCCGGGGTGGTCGGTGAAGCGCCAGCCGCTGGGCTCGGTCTGCACGAACAGCTCGGTCAGCAGTCCGGCGCCGCGCCCGATCATGTCGGCGCCCGGCCCGCGCCCGGGCAGTTCGGGCAGGTGCGGCAGCTGCTCCAGCTCGGCCATCACGCCGCGGGCCATGTCCCGGGCGTCACCGCCGGGCATCGACCCGACTCCGGTCGCCGCACCGGACAGCTCCGCGAAAACGTCCACGTCAGTCACGGGGAGAGCCTACGAGGCGCGCGGGGGGCGCGGGAAACGACCCGCGCCCCCGGCGTCCCGGCTACCTGCCGGGCCGGACGGTGATCTCGGTGATCTCGGCGTCCCTGGGCAGGTCGATCGCGGTGAGGACGGCGGTGGCCACCGACTCCGGCGCGATCCAGCGCTCCGGGTCGTACGGCTGGCCCTCCTGCTGGTGCACCTTGGCCTGCATCGGGGTGGCCGTCCGCCCCGGGTAGACGCTGGTCACCCGGACGCCGTTGGCGTGCTCCTCCTGCCGCAGCGCGTCGGCCAGCGCGCGCACCGCGAACTTGCTGGCCGCGTACGAGCCCCAGGTCGGGTCGGCGCGCAGCCCGGCGCCGGAGTTGACGAACACCACGTGGCCGCGGGCCAGCCGCAGCGAGGGCAGCAGCAGCCGGGTGAGCTCGGCGGGCGCGACCGCGTTGACGTTGAGCTGGTGCTGCCACGCCTTGACCGGGGTCTCGGCGACCGTGCCGAGTTCGACCACCCCGGCGACGTGCAGCAGCGAGTCGAGTTCGACCGGCAGCGCCTGGTGCCCGAAGGCCCAGGACAGCTTGGCCGGGTCGTCCAGGTCGCCGACCAGGGTCCTCGCGGCGGGGTAGCACTCGCGCAGCTGGGCGGCCCGGCGCGCGTCGCGGACGAGCAGCCAGAGCTCCTCGCCGCGGGCGGTGAGCTTGTCGGCGACGACGGCGCCGATGCCGGAGCCGGCACCGGTGATCAGGTGGACACCCAAGACGGTCTTCCTTACTGGGGCTGGTGTGCGGACAGGTGGGCGAGCGCCTCGGCCGGGGTCCGCGCGAAGGCCACCAGCTCGGCGAGCGGACGGGGCAGGAAGCCCTCGGCGTCCATCCGCTCCAGCTGGAGGCGCAGGCCGGTGTAGAAGCCCTCGCTGTCCAGGACCACCACCGGCTTGTCGTGCAGGCCGTGCTTCTTCAGCTCCAGCACCTCGGTGATCTCGTCCAGCGTGCCGATCCCGCCGACCAGCACCACCAGCGCGTCCCCGTGGGCCAGCAGCTCGGCCTTCCGGGTCGGCAGGTCCGGCATGGTCACCAGCTCGTCCGCGCCCTCGTACGCCTTGTGGCGCAGGAACTCCACCGAGATCCCGACCAGCCGCCCGCCGGCGGCCTTGACCCCGTCGGCGAGCTCGCCCATCAGTCCGGCGTGCGAGCCGCCCCACACCAGGGTGTGCCCGGCCTCGCCGAGCAGGCGGGCGAACTCGGCCGCCGGGGCGGTGTACTTGGCGTCGAGGGAGTTGGCGGAGCAGAAGACCGTGATGTTCATAGTGCTCCCAGTCCTACCACCGCCCGGGGCGCCCGGGTCAAACCGTTTGCGGACCGCCCGGGCTCGCCGCGACGGCCCGCTCGGTGCTCGCGATGGTCGCCGAGCCGACCACCCGGGTGCCGTCGTACAGCACCACGGCCTGGCCGGGGGCGATGCCGCGGGCCGGGGCGTCGAGCCGGACGCGCAGTTCGTCCCCGTCCAGCACCGCGGTGACCGGCACCTCCTCGCCGTGGGCGCGCAGCTGGGCGGTGTAGCGGCCCTCGCCCGCGGCGGGGGTGCCACACCAGCGGGGGCGGATCGCGGTCAGGGCGTGCACGTCGAGCCCTTCGACCGGGCCGACGGTGACGGTGTTGTTCACCGGGGAGATGTCGAGCACGTAGCGGGGCTTGCCGTCGGCGGCGGGGCGGCCGAGCCGCAGGCCCTTGCGCTGGCCGATGGTGAAGCCGTACGCGCCGTCGTGCTCGCCGAGCTTGGTGCCGTCGGTGTCGAGGATGTCGCCGGGGGCGGTGCCGAGGCGCTCGGCCAGGAAGCCCTGGGTGTCGCCGTCGGTGATGAAGCAGATGTCGTGGCTGTCGGGCTTCTTGGCGACGGCCAGGCCGCGCCGCTCGGCCTCCGCGCGGATGACGTCCTTGGTGGTGTCGCCGAGCGGGAACAGCGAGTGGGCTAGCTGTTCGGCGTCGAGCACGCCGAGGACGTAGGACTGGTCCTTGGCGGCGTCGACGGCGCGGTGCAGTTCGCGGGTGCCGTCGGCGTGGTCGACGATCCGGGCGTAGTGGCCGGTGCAGACGGCGTCGAAGCCGAGCGCGATCGCCTTGTCGAGCAGCGCGGCGAACTTGATCTTCTCGTTGCAGCGCAGGCACGGGTTGGGGGTGCGCCCGGCGGCGTACTCGGCCACGAAGTCGTCGATCACGTCCTCGCGGAAGCGCTCGGCCAGGTCCCAGACGTAGAACGGGATGCCGATCACGTCGGCGGCGCGGCGGGCGTCCCGGGAGTCCTCCAGGGTGCAGCAGCCGCGGGCTCCGGTGCGGAAGGACTGCGGGTTGCTGGCGAGCGCCAGGTGGACGCCGGTCACCTCGTGGCCGGCCTCGACGGCCCGGGCGGCGGCGACGGCGGAGTCGACGCCGCCGGACATCGCGGCGAGCACGCGCAGACGGCCGGTGGACGGGGTGGTCGGGGCGCCGGGGAAGTCAGTCATGGTGCCTCAAGCGTAACGGGGGCCCGTCGGGCGTCGGGGACGCGGCCGGGCCCCGGGGGCGGGCGGATCGGGCGGGCGGATCAGCCGTGCACCAGGACGGGCGGTTCGGCGTCGGCGGCCTCGGCGGCCCCCCGGTGCCGGGGCAGGGCGAGGGCCAGCAGGAACGCGGCGAGCAGCAGGGCGGCGCCGGTGCCGAAGGCGAGGTGGAAGCCGCCGGTGCCGCGGCCGGCGGCCAGCGCGGTGAGGACGGCGACGCCGAGCGCGGCGCCGACCTGCTGGGTGGTGTTGAGCAGGCCGGAGAGCAGTCCGGCGTCCTCGGGGCGGGCGTCGGCCATGCCGAGGGCGGTGAGGGCGGTGGCGGCCAGGCCGAACCCGGCGGAGCTGAGCATGGTGGGCAGCACGTCGGCGGCGTAGTTCAGCTGCCCGGCCGGGAGCCGGGTGAGCAGGGCGATGCCGACGGTGAGCAGGGCCAGGCCGAGCAGCAGGGTGCGGCGTTCGCCGAACCGGGCGATGGCGCGGGCGGCGAGCAGCAGCGAGACGGTGCCGATGGTGAGGGCGGCGGGCAGCATGGCCAGGCCGGTGGCCAGCGCGCCGTAGTGCTGGACCTGCTGGAGGTACAGGGCGAGCAGGATCTGGAAGCCGAACAGGGCTGCCAGCATGAGCAGTTGGACCAGGTTGGCGAGCGCGGTGGTGCGCCGGGCGAGGATCCGCGGCGGCAGCAGCGGGGTGGCGGTGCGGCGCTGCCGGAGCAGGAACGCGGCGAGCAGGACGAGCGCGGCGGCGCCGGTGGCCAGGGTGCGGGCGGAGGTCCAGCCGGCCGGGCCGCCCTCGACGATGGTGTAGACGCCGAGCATGAGGCCGCCGGTGACCAGGGCGGCGCCGGGGGCGTCGGCGCCCGCCTTCAGGCCGGGGCCGCGGTCGTCGGCCAGCAGGCGGGCCCCGGCGAGCAGGGCGGCGGCGCCGATCGGCAGGTTGATGAAGAAGATCCAGTGCCAGCCGAGGCCCTCGGTGAGGACGCCGCCGAGCACCTGGCCGAGCGAGGCGCCGACCGCGCCGGTGAAGCCGAAGGCGCCGAACGCCTTGGCCCGCTCGGCGGGGTCGGGGAACAGCGCGACCACCATGCCGAGGCCGACGGCGGAGGCCATCGCGCCGCCGGCGCCCTGCAGGAAGCGGGCGGCGATCAGCGTCCCGGCGTTGACGGCGAGGCCGCAGAGCACGGAGGCGACGGTGAAGGCGGCGATCCCGGCGAGGTAGACCCGGCGGCGGCCGAGCAGGTCGCCGAGGCGTCCGGCGAGCAGCAGCAGTCCGCCGAAGGCGACCACGTAGGCGTCCACCACCCAGGCCAGTCCGGCCGCTCCGATGTGCAGGTCGGCCTGGATGGCGGGCAGCGCGACGGTGGTGATGGACCCGTCGAGGATCACCATCAGCATTCCGGCGCACACCACCGCGAGGGCCAGCCAGCGGGTGCGTGACGGGTTCTCGGACACGGTTCTCTCCCTCCCCGGGGATGCGCGGACGCGCTCTCCCGACAAGAGAGACCGTAGCAGATAGTTTTGTAATAGACGATCTAAAGCGGGACGGTCCGCGGAGCTACCCCTGCCGGGCCCGCCGCGGCTTGCGCACCACGCCGCCCTCGCCGACCATCGGGAACTCCGCCGCCTGCTGCAGCCGGTCCAGCGCGTCCACGAACACCTGCCGCTCCCCCGCCGACAGCTCGCCCAGCGCCTCGCCGTGCACCCGGTCGACGATCACCTCGCCGCGCCGCACCAGCTCGGCGCCCGCGGGCGTGACCCGGATGACCTTCACCCGCCGGTCGGTCGCGGAGGCGTGGCGCTCGGCCAGGCCGTCCCGCTCCAGTTCGTCGGCGGTGACCACCATGGTGGTCTTGTCCAGCCCGGCGATCGCGGCCAGCTGCGACTGGGTGCGCTCGGCCTCCAGGGCGTGCAGCAGCACGCAGTGCTTGCGCGGGGAACTGTCGATCTCGGCCAGCGCCAGCGACAGCCGGGTGTTCATCGCGTGCGCGGCCTGGACCAGCATCCCGGTCAGGTCGCGGACGGTGCGCTCGGGCAGGGGTGCGTTCATGCCCCCAGAATACGTCCGGAAGCAGAAGGTTCCGTGCGGAACCTGTCTCAGCGGGCCGCCCGCACCAGCCCGGCCCGGCGGGCCCGCTCCACGGCGCCGGGCAGCGCGGCGGCCAGCGCCGCCACGTCGGCGGCGGTGGAGGTGTGGCCGAGCGAGAAGCGCAGCGAGGCCCGGGCCAGCTCGGGGTCGACGCCCATCGCCAGCAGCACGTGGCTGGGCTGCGGGACGCCCGCCGAGCAGGCCGAGCCGGTGGAGCACTCGACGCCCGCCGCGTCCAGCAGCATCAGCAGCGCGTCGCCCTCGCAGCCGGGGAAGGAGAAGTGCGCGTTGGCGGGCAGCCGCCCGTCCGCGCCCGGGTCGCCGTTGAGCACCGCGTCCGGCGCGGCCGAGCCGACCACGGCCAGCAGTTCGTCGCGCAGCGCGCCGACCGCGCCCGCGTACCCGGGCTGCCGTTCGACGGCCAGCGCGGCGGCCACCGCGAAGCCGGCCGCGCCCGGCACGTCCAGCGTGCCGGAGCGCGCGTCGCGCTCCTGGCCGCCGCCGTGCAGCAGCGGGACGGGCTTGGCGGAGCGGGCCAGCAGCAGCGCGCCGACCCCGTACGGGCCGCCGACCTTGTGGCCGGTGACGGTCAGCGCGGTCAGCCCGGAGTCGGCGAAGGAGACCGGCACCTGGCCGAGCGCCTGCACCGCGTCGGAGTGCATCGGCACGTCGAACTCGGCGGCGACGGCCGCGAGTTCGCGGATCGGCTGGACGGTGCCGACCTCGTTGTTGGCCCACATCACGGTGACCAGCGCGACCGTCCCCGGATCCCGCTCGATCGCCTCCCGGAGCGCCTCGGGGTGCACCCGGCCGAGCCCGTCCACCGGCAGGTACTCGACCTCGGCGCCCTCGTGCTCGGCCAGCCAGTGCACCCCGTCCAGCACCGCGTGGTGCTCGACCGGGCTGCTCAGCACCCGGCGGCGGGCCGGGTCGGCGTCGTGCCGGGCCCAGTACAGGCCCTTGACCGCCAGGTTGTCGGACTCGGTGCCGCCGCCGGTGAGCACGATCTCGCTGGGGCGGGCGCCCAGCGACTCGCCGAGCGACTCCCGGGACTCCTCGACCACTCTGCGGGCCCGCCGGCCGGCGGCGTGCAGCGAGGAGGCGTTGCCGACGACGCCGAACTGCGCCGTCATCGCGGCGACCGACTCGGGCAGCATCGGGGTGGTGGCGGCGTGGTCGAGGTATGCCATAGCGGGAACCAGTGTAGGCGGCGGAAGAGTCACGATTTGGCCATTGCACCCTCTGCAACGCGCCGTTAGCCTTCCGGCCACGCCGATGTGAGAGGGAGGGGCCGTGTCCCAGACGGTCGACCGCGCGCTGACCATCCTGGCGTCGCTCGGCGAGGGCCCGGCGTCGCTGGAGCAGGCCGCCGCGAAGATCGGGGTGCACAAGTCCACCGCGCTGCGGTTGCTGCGCACCCTGCAGGAGCACGGCTTCGTCCACCGGCAGTCCGACCAGCGCTACCGGCTCGGCGGGCGGCTGTTCGCGCTCGCCCACCAGGCGCTGGAGGGCATCGACATCCGGCAGGTGGCCGCCCCGTACCTGGCGGTGCTGAACGAGCGCTACGGGCACACCGTGCACCTGTCCGTGCTGGAGGAGGACGAGGTGCTGTACCTCGACAAGGTCGAGGCCAAGTACCCGGACCACGGCCGCAGCTGGCTCGGCGAGGCCAGCCGGATCGGCAAGCGCGCCCCCGCGGTGGCCACCGCGGCGGGCAAGGTGCTGCTGGCGGACCTGCCCGCCGACAGGCTCGCCGCCTTCCTGGAGGGGGCCGACTTCCCGGCCCGCACCCCGCAGTCGATCCGCGGCCCGGAGGAGTTCCGGGCCGAGCTGACCGAGGTGCGCCGCCGCGGCTGGGCGGTGGACCAGGCCGAGTACCAGGAGTCGGTGAACTGCATCGCCGCCCCGATCGCCGGCACCGAGGGCACCGCCATCGCCGCCTGCTCGATCTCCGCCCCGGTCCGGATCGCCTCGGTGACCGAGCTGAGCAAGCTGCTGCCGGAACTGCTCTGCACGGTCGAGGCGATCTCGCTGGCGTACGGCGGCTCCCCTACTCCTCGCTGGTGCGAGAACCGTTGCGGTGCCAAGCACGAGGTGCGCGCCAGCCGTACTTGAGCGCCAGCATCCGCATCGCGAACGCGACCACGGCGGCCAGCGAGGCGTTCAACGGGGTCAGCTGCCCGATGCCGATCAGCACCGCCACCACGGCCGAGCCGACCAGCGCCGGGACGGCGTATATCTCGCGGTCCCAGCGCAGCAGCGAGGGCGGCTCCATCGCCAGCAGGTCGCGGATCACGCCGCCGCCCGCCGCGGTCAGCATGCCGCAGGCCACCGAGGGGACGGCGCCCAGCCCGTAGGTGTGCGCCTTGATCGTGCCGGTGACGCAGAACAGGCCCAGGCCCGCCGCGTCCAGCACCATCACCGCCCGGGTGATCCGCTCCACCTCGGGGTGCAGGAAGAACACCACCACCCCGGCCACCAGCGGGGTCGGGAAGTACCCGAAGTTGGTGAACGCGGCCACCGGCAGCGCCCCGATCACCAGGTCCCGCAGCACGCCGCCGCCCAGCGCGGTGGCCTCGGCCAGCACGCAGATCCCGAAGATGTCCATGTTCTTCCGGACCGCCATCAGCCCGCCGGACAGCGCGAACACGAAGATGCCGACCAGGTCGAGGACCTGCTGGACGTTGTGCGGGAAGATCTCGGAGGTCACCTGGTCAGTGTGCACACCGGCCTCCCGCGGCCGGCCGCCGGGCGGTCAGGCGAACTGCTCGTGCGGCGCGGGCCCGCCCAGCGCGTTCAGCCGGGCCGGCATCTTCAGCGTGGTCATCCGCCGCCAGCCGCCCGCCCGCTCGTACGCGTACACCGCGTGGATGCCCGCCGCCAGCGCCGCCGACTTCGCCCCCGACCAGCGCAGCAGCTCCCCCAGGTGCGCCATCACGGCCAGGCTGACGTCCCGGTACGTGCGGATCTCCGCCCGGGCGGTGGCCTGCAGGGTCTCCAGGATCGCCCGGCCGTGCCCGTGGTACGCCAGCCGCAGCAGCTCCTCGTGGCAGAACGCCAGGTGGTTGTCCTCGTCGTTGGAGATCATCCGCACCGCCCGCCCCAGCTCCGGGTGGTCGCCGAAGACCTTCTTCAGCATCAGCATCTGCTCGGCGGCCCGCTGCTCGGTCACCCGGCTGTGCGCCAGGTACGTGATCACGTCCCGCTCGGTCAGCGGCTCGTCCCGGCGCAGCCGGGCGTGCGCCAGGCCGATGCCCTGCCGCTCCAGGATCATCGTGTAGTCGGTGTCGTCCGGGACGTCCCGCTCCCGCAGGCCGCGCTTGTGCATCAGCGCCTTGAAGATCCGGCCGTGCTTGTCCTCGTCCGCCCCGTGCCGGGCCACCTTCGGCGCCAGCACCTCGTCCGGCACCAGCCGGGCGATCCGGCCGTTCTCCCAGCCGCCCTGGTCCTCGCCCTTCGCGGCGATCGAGCAGAACAGCCGGAACGCCTGGTCGTCGTCGTGGATCTCCTGGAACAGACTGCGGGCCGACAGCATGGTGACCTACCCTCGCGCGGGAGCCGGGACGTTCCGCTCCAGTCAAGGCACCGCCCCCGCCCCCGGCAACAGCTCGGCCGCGGGGCTGCGCCGTACGAAGGACAGCCTGACCTTGCGGGGGCGCGGCGGCCGCGGGAGCGGGGCGCGGCCCTAGCCGACCAGGCGGCGGCGCCAGTCCAGGCCGGTCACCCGGATCGCGTCGTCCGGCCCCCCGTTCCAGACGGCCGTCAGGCCCGCCCCGGTCAGCGCCGCGACGACCTCCCGGCCGACGGCGGCGGTGGTCTCCGCCGAACCGTCGAAGCCGCCGTACTGCAGCCACAGGTCGCCGCCGCGGGCCGCGCCGCCGGTGCTCTGGGAGTGGAAGAAGACGAAGCCGCGGGCGCCCGGCGCCGCCTGCGCCCCGATCTCGGCGTAGCCGCAGCCGCCGCAGCAGGTGAAGTCCTCCCGGGCGGTGATCCCGGCCGCGTCCAGCGCCGCGAACGCCCGGGCCAGCCGCTCCGGGTCGGTCTCGCCGGCCCAGCCGCGCTGCTCGGCGACCCGCTCCAGCCACATCCGCTCGGCCAGCTGCCGGGCCTGCTCCTTGCCGACCGGCCGGTGCTCCCCGTCCACCAGGCACTCCTCGGCGACCTCGGCCGCCTGCGCGAGCGTCGCGTACCCGCCCACCAGCAGCGTGCGCACCTCGGTGACCAGGAGCTCCTCGTCCTCCTCCGGCAGCTCCAGCGGGGCGGGCTCCGGGTCGGGCCCGAAGTCGATCCGCTCCCACTCCTCCCCCGCCGCCCAGTCCGCGTCCTCCCGGGCCCAGCCGACCAGCAGCTCGGCGACCCGCTCCAAGGCGCCCACCCGCGCCCCGAAGTGCCGCGACCGCGCGCCGTCCCGGTACTCGACCGTCCAGGCCCCGTCCTCCGGGCACGCCTGCGCGTAGGTGTCCGGCAGGTCGGGGACCCGCTGGAGCACCAGGAAGGAGCCCTTCCACTGCCCCATGTCCCGTACCGCGTCCCGGAGTTCGTCCTCCGAGACCCGCACCCCGACCCGCCCCGACCTGTCCTGCACCGCGATCTCCAGCATGCGGCCCAGCCTGTCACCCGCCACCGTCACCCGTGCTCCGGGCGGGACGGGGCGGGGCGGGCCGCGCGGACGGGAGCGCTACTCGGCGGCGTTCTCCGGGAAGTGGCAGGCCACCTGGTGCCCGGTGCCGGTGGTGGCGAGCGGGGGTTCCTGGGCGGCGCAGACGTCCTGGGCCTTCCAGCAGCGGGTGCGGAAGCGGCAGCCGGACGGCGGGTTGAGCGGGGAGGGGACGTCGCCGGTGAGCAGGATGCGTTCGCGGCGCTCCTTGCGGCGCGGGTCGGGGACGGGCACCGCGGACATCAGGGCGTTGGTGTAGGGGTGCATCGGCCGGGTGTAGAGGGCGTCCCGGTCGGCGATCTCGACCACCTTGCCGAGGTACATGACGGCGACCCGGTCGGAGACGTGCCGGACCACCGAGAGGTCGTGCGCGATGATCAGGTAGGTGAGGCCGAGCTCCTTCTGCAGGTCGTCCAGCAGGTTGACCACCTGGGCCTGGATGGAGACGTCCAGCGCGGAGACCGGTTCGTCGGCCACGATCATCTTGGGGCGCAGCGCCAGGGCGCGGGCGATGCCGATGCGCTGGCGCTGGCCGCCGGAGAACTCGTGCGGGTAGCGGTTGTAGTGCTCGGGGCTGAGTCCGCACAGTTCCAGCAGGTCCTGGACGGCCCGCTTGACGCCGTGTTCGGTGGCGACCTTCTGGAGCCGGAAGGGGGCGCCGACGATGGTGCCGATGGTGTGCCGGGGGTTCAGCGAGGAGTACGGGTCCTGGAAGATCATCTGGATGTCGCGCCGGAACGGCCGCATCGCCGCGGTGCCCAGGTGGGTGATGTCGGTGCCCTCGAACTCGACGCGGCCGCCGGTGGGTTCGTCGAGCCGGGTGACCAGGCGTCCCATGGTGGACTTGCCGCAGCCGGACTCGCCGACCACTCCGAGGGTCTCGCCGGCGTTGACCGCGAAGTCGATGCCGTCGACCGCCCGCACCGCGCCGACCTGGCGCTTCAGCAGTCCCTTGGTGACCGGGAAGTGCCGGGTCAGTCCGGTGACCCTCAGCAGGGGTTCGCGGTCGGGTCCGGGCGCCTGCGCGGGCACCTTCGCGAGCTGCGGCACCGCCGCCTGGCTGTCCGTCATGACTGCTCTCCAAGTGGGTGGTACGTGCTCACAGCCGGGGCGCGATCTCTTCGGTGAAGATCCGGTGGCGTTCGGCGATCGGCAGGTGGCAGGCGGCGTGGTGCCGAGGTGCGGCCTCGACGAGCGCGGGCACCTCGGTGGTGGAGCGGCCGCCGGTGAGCTCGGCGTACGGGCAGCGCGGGTGGAAGGCGCAGCCGGACGGCACGTTGATCAGGCTCGGCGGGGTGCCCTTGACCGGGATCAGCCGGTCCTGGAGCTCCCGGTCGAGGCGGGGCATCGAGCCGAGCAGGCCCCAGGTGTAGGGGTGCTCGGGGGATTCGAAGATGGTGGCGGCGGGGCCGCGCTCGACGGGCTTGCCGCCGTACATGACCAGGATGTCGTCGGCGAGTTCGGCGACCACGCCCAGGTCGTGGGTGATGATGACGACCGCCGAGCCGAACTCCTTCTGCAGGTCGCGGATCAGGTCGAGGATCTGCGCCTGGACGGTGACGTCGAGGGCGGTGGTCGGCTCGTCGGCGATCAGCAGCGCGGGGTCGTTGACCAGCGCCATCGCGATCATGGCGCGCTGGCGCATGCCGCCGGAGAACTCGTGCGGGTAGTTGTCGACCCGCCTGTCGGGCTGCGGGATGCCGACCCGGTCGAGCATCTCGACGGCGCGCTTGCGGGCGTCCTTCTTGGAGGCGCCGGGGTGGTGGGCCCGGTAGCCCTCGACGATCTGGGCGCCGACCGTGTAGTAGGGGTGCATCGCGGTCAGCGGGTCCTGGAAGATCATCGCCATCTTCTGGCCGCGCAGCCTGCGCACCCGGTCGGGGTCGGCGGCGACCAGGTCCTCGCCGTCCAGCCAGATCTCGCCGCTGATCCGCGGGGCGCCGCGCTTGGTGCCGGTGCGGTGCAGGCCCATGATCGACAGCGAGGTGACGGACTTCCCGGAGCCGGACTCGCCGACGATGCCGAGCGTCCTGCCGCGTTCCAGGTCGAAGCTCAGCCCGTTGACGGACTTGACCAGCCCGTCGTCGGTGGGGAAGTGCACCTTCAGGTCGCGCACGGAGAGGAAAGGCTTCTCGGTGTTGCTCATGTCAGCCTCACCCGGGGGTCGACGACGGCGTACAGCAGGTCAACCACGAGGTTGGCCATGACGATGAAGAACGCGGCGAACAGGGTGGCGCCCATGATCACCGGGAGGTCGCTGGACTGGATCGAGGTGACCGCCTCGTAGCCGAGCCCGCGCAGGTTGAAGGTGTACTCGGTGAGCACGGCGCCGCCGAGCAGACCGCCGAGGTCCATGCCGAAGATGGTCAGGATCGGCGTCAGGGTGGAGCGCATGGCGTGCTTGCCGATGACCACGGGCTCCCTGAGGCCCTTGGCCCGGGCGGTGCGGATGTAGTCCTCGCCGAGCACGTCCAGCAGGGTGGCGCGGCTGAGCCGGGCGTAGGTGGCGGCGAACAGGAACGCCAGCGTCACCCAGGGCAGGACCAGCCCCTGGAACCACGACACCGGGTCGTCCGTGAAGTTCACGTAGTCGCTGGGGAACCAGCCGAGTTGGCTGACGAACAGCGCCAGCGCGACCAGGCCGGTGAAGTAGATCGGCAGCGAGACGCCGGCCAGCGCGACACCCATGGTGAGGCGGTCCAGCGCGGTGCCGCGGCGCAGCGCGGAGACGACGCCGGTGGCGGTGCCGAAGACCAGCCAGATGAGCGAGGCGCCGACGGCGAGCGAGATGTCGACGCCGACCCGGCTGAGCAGCAGCGGCCAGACCGCCTGCTCGGTCTTGAACGAGTAGCCCAGGCAGGGGGCCGCGCAGTGGGTCATGTCGACGCCGGCGTTGTAGTCGCGGCCGACGAACACCCCGCGCAGGAAGAGCCAGAACTGTTCGATGATCGACTTGTCGAGGCCCATCTTGTGACGGATGCCCTCGATCGCCGCCGGGTCCGCGATCTTGCCCACGTAGAGCATCGCGGGGTCGGTCCCGGTCAGTTTCGGCACCATGAAGAAGATGCCGAAGGTCACCGCGGCGATCACCAACAGCATGAAGGCGACGTTGAACAGCCGCCTGACGAGATACACGAGCACTGCGGTCGACCCTGCCGCGGACCGACCGGGCGCCCCGGTGGGGGCGACCCGGCCGGCCCGGGCAGGGCCTTCACCTGCCCTTCGGACTAGCGGTGAGAACTAAGGGGCGGGTCAGGTCACTTGCCGTCGGAGACGCCGAGCGCCTGGAAGTCCACCTCGCCGAAGGCGTCGGTGATGTAGACGTTGGTCAGGCGCGGGTTGCGCCAGTTCAGGGCCTTGTCGGCGACGATCGGCAGGTAGTAGGCGCCGTCGACCACCTTGTGGTTGATCTTCTTGTAGAGGTCGGCGGCCTTGGCCGGGTCGCTCTCCTGGGCGGCCTGGTCGAACCAGCCGTTGATCTCCGGGTCGTTGATCTCGGAGTAGTTGTTGTTGCCGTTCTGGGCGATGAACCGGCCGTCGACCAGCGGCTGCAGGTAGCCGGAGCCGGTCGGGTAGTCGGCGCCCCAGCCCATCACGATCAGGCCGTAGCCCTTGGACTTGACCACGTCGGGCGCGCCGATCACCGAGGAGATCAGCTTGCCGTCGTACTGGTCGACGGTGACGGTGATGCCGACCGCCTTGAGCGCGGTCTGCAGGGCCACCGCGGAGTTGACCTCCTTGGCCTTGTTGCCGCGCACCGCGATGGTGGTGTTGAAGCCCTCCGGGTGGCCGCAGGCGGCCAGCTCCTCCTTGGCCTTGGCCACGTTCGGCTTGCCCTTGGTCAGGCCGAACGGGTCGTAGTCGTCGGAGCCGAGGATGTTCGGGGGCAGCATCGAGCCGTACACCGAGCCGGCCACCGAGCCGCCGCGGGCGGTCTGCAGGGCGGTGGTGTCGGCCGCGTAGAGGACCGCGTTGCGGCAGTGGACGTTGTCGAACGGGGCGACCGACGGGGCGATCGAGACGTACCGGATGAAGCCGTTGTACGGGTCGTCGGTGTTGGCCTTGAGCGACGGGTCCTGCAGCACCTTGACCTGGGCGGCCTGCGACAGGCCGGTCTGCCCCCAGTCGAGGTCGGCGGTGTTGGCCAGCAGGCGGGAGTCCATGTCGTCGGCGTTGGTGGTGATGGTCAGCTTGACGACGTCCGGCAGCGCCTTGCGGAACGGGTCGGAGGCCGGGTCCCAGTTCTCGTTGCGGACCAGCTCGTAGCCCTTGCCCGGCTCGACCGTCTTGAACTTGTACGGGCCGGAGGAGACCGGCTTGTCGCCGTACTTGGTGCCGGTGTCGCCCTTCTGCGGGACGGGGGCGGCGGAGCCCATCGCCAGCAGGTACGGGAAGGTCGAGTTCGGCTTGGCCAGGGTGAAGACGATGGTGGTGTCGTCCGGGGTCTGCACCGACTTGAGGCCGAGCTTGTCCGGGTCGCTGTCGGTGTAGGGGCCCTTGTAGCCCTGGCCCTGGTCCAGCTCGTTGATCAGGTAGGTCGGGCCGCCGGAGACCACGTCCTGGGCGAAGATCCGCTCGATGCCGTACTTGATGTCCTTCGAGGTGATGACCGAGCCGTCCTCGAACTTCAGGCCGGGCTTCAGCTTGAAGGTGTAGGTCTTGCCGTCGGCGGAGATCTCGGGCTTGGCGGCGGCCAGGTCGGGCACCAGCTCCAGGCCCGCCTTGCCGGGCTTGCCGTCGTAGGCCAGCAGGGTGCGGGTGTAGAAGCGCTCGTAGTTCCACACCGAGGCGTAGTACGCGCGACCGGGGTCGAGCGAGTCGACGTCGGTGCTGCTCCACAGGTTGAGGGTGCCGCCCTTCTTCTCGGACGGGTTCACCACCTTGTCGACGGCGGCGTTGAAGCCCGCAGCACCGCCCTTCTTGGCACCGGCGTTGTCGCCTCCGGAGCTGCCCTTGCCGCCGCAGGCCGCGGTGGTGAGGGCGAGGGCCGCCACCAGGGCGGCCGCGGCGAGCGTCCTGTTTCGCTTCATGGGTCGGGGAACCTCCAGAGTTGCGGGCTCAGTTGCCCTTGGGGTCGAGAGCGTCACGCAAGCCGTCACCGAAGAGGTTGAAGGCGAGCACGGTGATGAAGATGGCGAGACCGGGGATCACCATGTACATGGGATCGGCCTGGTAGATCTTGACCGCGTCCGAGAGCATCTGCCCCCAGGACGGGGTGGGCGGCCGGACGCCGGCCCCGAGGAAGCTGAGCGCCGCCTCGTTCAGGATGTTGGTGGGGATGATCAGGGTCGCGTAGACCAGGATCGGCGCCACCAGGTTGGGCAGCAGTTCGCGGAACAGGATGTGGGCGCGGCCGGCGCCGAGGCTGCGGGCGGCGTCCACGAACTCCCGTTCGCGCAGCGACATGGCCTGGCCGCGGACGATGCGTCCGATGTAGGGCCAGCCGAAGAAGCCGATCACCACGGCCAGGACGGCGACGCGCAGCCACTTGTCCGGGATGCCGAAGGCGGAGGTGGGCATCACCGAGACCAGCGCGATGCTGAACAGCAGCTGCGGGAAGGCCAGCAGGACGTCCATGATCCGGCTGATCACCGAGTCGACCCAGCCGCCGAAGTAGCCGGCCATGACGCCCATCACCACGCCGATGGTGACCGACAGCACGGCCGCGCCGAGCGCCACCAGCAGCGAGATCTGCGCGCCGTAGAGGACCCGGGAGAACACGTCGCGGCCGAACGGGGTGTCGACGCCCAGCAGGAACTCGCTGCTGATGCCGCCGAACGCGCCCTTGGGGATCTGCAGGTCCGGGTCGATCTGGTCCGGGTGCGGCTCGTCGACCGGGTGCCCGAACAGTGCGGTGAGCACCGGGGCGAGGACCGCCGCCAGCACCAGCAGGACCACGACGGCGCCGCCGGCCAGCGCGACCTTGTCGCGCTTGAGCCGGCTCCAGGCGATGCGCCCCGGCGAGCGGCCTTCGATCTGCTTGGCCGGAGCCGGAGTTGACGCAGCGTCGGGCTGCTCGCCGGCCGCCGGGCCGGAGGTGTCGATGGGTGTGGTCATGAGTCGTTCCGTCCCCCTCGCCGGCGGTGGCCGGTCTACGGAGTCGCGTGCGGTGCGGAGTTGCCTGGGGCAGGTGCGGTGGTGCCGGCGTGCCGTGCTGCGGGTGTGCGGGTGCCCCGGACACCGCCGGGCCGTGGTGGGCCGACGGTGCCGTGCGCGGGGGGCGGTGCTGCGGACTGCGGTGCGTGCTGCGGTGCGGTGCGGTGCGTGAAGAGCAGGCGGTGCGTGGTGAGCAGGCAGTGCGTGGTGAGCAGGCAGTGCGTGGTGAGCAGGCAGTGCGTGGTGCGGGTGGTGCGGACGACACGAACGGGTGGAGCCGGGACAGCAGGCTTGCCGGGTGCCCGTGCGGGGCGGTGCCCCGGGCGGTTCTGGTGCCGGCGGTGGCGCGCCCGCCTCCGGTCGAAGGCGCCGCGCTCCGCATTGCGCAGCACTCTCCGTCATGGGGAGCGTCGGGCGGAAGACCTCGATCACGAAGGATGCCTAACTGTGATCTGTTGGCATGCAAGATCGTCCGGGTCGCATATCGCTCTTCACACAGCTGTTACGTGTCCGTCAAGAGGAGCACTGGCGGTACCCCGCCACTGACGGGAAAACGCCAGGTGGCACAAGGGGTTTCGCGCGTAGATCATGAGCTGGCAAAAGCTGGCAAAAAACCCCCGCCGACCGGAGAAAAGACCGGGGCGGGGGTTTTCGGGTAGAGCGTCAGGGTAGGTTCAACGGCCCGGGTAGCCCGGCCAGGGGGCCTGCGGCCACCCCTGGGTGGGCCCGGCCGGCGGTTGCGCTGCGTAACCGAAGCCGGTCGGGTGGGCCTGCGCAGGGCCCTGCCGGTCGAAGAACGGGCGGGCGTTGGCCCACATCCACATCGCCACCGGGTCGAACTCGTCGGCCATCATCACGGTGGACACGCCGGGCCCCTCGGGCGCCTGCGCGGCGGCCCGCTGCACCAGCGCCCGGGCCGCCTCCACGGCCGGCGGCGAGGTGTCGTACAGGTCGAGCCCGATCGCCAAGTACGCCTCGCCCAGCACGGGTTGGACCCAGGCCCGGCGCAGCGAGCGCAACGGCCGCACCTCGCCCGCCTGTTGCTCCAGCACGGCGAAGAACTGCGCGGCCAGGCCCGGGGGTTCGGAGATCCGCAGCGGCCCGGCGGGCATCCGGTCCAGGCCGAGCGCGATCCGCCGCAGGTCGGCCCAGGGCACGCCGACGCCGCCGCCGGGGCGGTGCGGGTCGAGCCACAGGCCCCAGCGCGACCGGTACAGCGAGGCGGCGATCTCCGGCCCGGAGACCACCTCGTGGGCCCGCGTCCAGCCGCTGGCCGCGAGCTGGGCCGGGGAGGTCGCGCAGGGCGCGTAGCCGTGGCCGCCGATGTCCATGTTCCCGTACTGGGCGTCCGGACTGCCGGGGCTGCCGTGCCACAGCAGCATCCAGACCTGCCCGCCGGCCAGGGCGCGCAGCAGGCCCTCGTACGCCTCCCAGCGCTCCGGTGCGACCGCTGCGAGGGCGTGCTCGACCGCCCCCGGGTCGCCGGCTGCTCCCGTCACGTCGCCGCCCTACTCTCTCGTCCGCTCGCCACCGTGCTCCGGTGTGCCGGGGCAACCCTATGGGGCGCACCCGACGGTCGTCATGCCGCCGTACCGCGCGCGGCCGACCGGGCCGGCGGACCGGCAGCGGTCACGGACGCACGTAGAAGGGCTGTACCCGCCCCAGCAGCCAGTCCACCACCGGATCCGCGACCAGGTCGAGCAGCACCAGGTGGACGCCCCAGCTCGGCGGCGCGGTTCCGAGCGCCCGGCCGAGCGCGGTGTTCACCTCGGCCGGGTCGGCGGGGGCCGCCGGGTCCAGCTGCACGCCGACGTACAGCAGGGTCGGCTCGCCCTCCACCCGGGCCAGCGCCCGACGGGCCGTCAACACGCCCGGCAGGCCCATGAGTTCGCCGGTCGCGGCGGCCAGGAAGGCGAACGGCTCCTGGTGCGGCTCGGGCTCCTTGAGCGCCACCCGGGCACCCTCGGTGACGCCCTGCGCCTCCCACTCCTCGCCGCGCGGCCCGCGCCGCAGCTCGCCCACGCCCTCCGGCGGCACCGGGATGCCCACCGGCGCCTCCGGGTTGACCGCGATGCCGATGCCCAGCGGCAGCCCGCGGGCGAACTCCCACATCGGGGCGATCGCGAACGGGATGCCCGGGCAGTGCCGGAGGTACTGCTCCTGCGAGGAGTACACCGGCACGTAGGGGGCGCCGGCCAGCTCCAGCGTCGGCAGGTCCAGCGCCTCGGCGTCCGGCGCGGTGCCGGACGGCAGCGGGATCCACACCTGGCTGCGGGCCAGCACCTCGATCACCCGGGGCGTCGCCCCGGGGTCGCCGAGCGCGGCCGTCAGCACCCGCTCCAGCTCGTTGGCCGGCCAGGCCCCGCCCTCCGGCACCCCACCCAGCGGGAACCCCATGTCGCCCCTCCACGTCAGCAGTTGCGATCAGGTTAGCGGCGCGCGGGGGCGCACCGGTGCGGCGGCCCGGCGCACCGGCGCGGTGCCCGGGTGCGCCGGTGATCGGACCCCTCTCCCGCGCGCGGCCCCGGGCGTGCCATGATGGGCCCGCTCGAAGTCAAACTTCATACCGGCCGCTCGAACCCGCGCGGGAGAGCCGGAACGGCCCGCTGGGCCGCGACCGGCGCCGAAGGAGCAAGTCCTCCCCGGAATCTCTCAGGCACCCCTACCGCCCGGGCGAGGCAGATCTGGAAAGTGGACACGGCCGCGCCGTGCGCCCACCCACGGTGCAAGCCGCCATCCTGTTGGAAGGCGGTGAAGCTCTCAGGTTCGACGACAGATGGGGAGATTCGCCCCAGCCTGCCCGTTTCCAGATCCCGGGAGTCCTGTCGTGTCCCTCCGCCTGACCGCGCTCGACGCGCTGCACCGCTCGCTCGGCGCCACCATGACCGACTTCGCCGGCTGGGACATGCCGCTGCGCTACGGCAGCGAGCGCGAGGAGCACCTCGCCGTCCGCACCCGGGCGGGCCTGTTCGACCTCTCGCACATGGGCGAGATCACCGTCTCCGGCCCGCAGGCCGGCGAGCTGCTGGACCACGCCCTGGTCGGCTTCATCTCCGCGCTCGGCGTGCTGCGCGCCCGCTACACGATGATCTGCCGCGAGGACGGCGGCATCCTGGACGACCTGATCGTCTACCGCACCGCCGAGGACGAGTACCTGGTGGTCGCCAACGCCTCCAACGCCCAGGTGGTGCTGGACGCGCTGACCGAGCGCGCGGCCGGCTTCGACGCCACCGTCCGCGACGACCGGGACGCCTACGCGCTGCTCGCCGTCCAGGGCCCGGAGGCGAACGGCATCCTGGCCAAGCTGACCGACGCCGACCTGCCCGGCCTCAAGTACTACGCCCTGCTGCCGGCCACCGTGGCCGACCGCCGGGTCTGGCTGGCCCGCACCGGCTACACCGGCGAGGACGGCTTCGAGGTGTTCTGCGCCCCCGCCGACGCCGCGCACCTGTGGACGGCGCTGACCGAGGCCGGCACCGCCGAGGGCCTGGTCCCGTGCGGCCTGTCCTGCCGCGACACGCTGCGCCTGGAGGCGGGCATGCCGCTGTACGGGCACGAGCTGTCCACCGACCTGACCCCGTTCGACGCCGGCCTGGGCCGGGTGGTGCGCTTCGACAAGACCACCAACGGCGGCGCCTTCGTCGGCCGCAAGGCCCTGGAGGAGGCCGCCGCCGCGGCCGAGAGCGCCCCCCCGCGCAAGCTGGTCGGCCTGGTCTCCGAGGGCAAGCGCGTCCCGCGCGCCGAGTACGCGGTGGTGGACGCCGAGGGCGCCGCGATCGGCCGGATCACCTCCGGCGCGCCGTCCCCGACCCTGGGCAAGCCGATCGCCATCGCGTACGTGGACGCCGCGCACGCCGAGCCGGGCACCGCCGTCGCGGTGGACGTCCGGGGCAGGGCCGAGCCGGTCGAGGTCGTCGCCCTGCCGTTCTACAAGCGCGCCCGCTGACCCCGCGCCGCTGACCCCTGGAAGTCCTCTTCCGGTTCGTCCGCACAGCGGACGGCCGCGCCCTCCCCTCCCGCGATCCTGGAGAATGACGCCATGAGCAACCCCACGCACCTGCAGTACACCAAGGAGCACGAGTGGCTGACCGCCGCCGTGGACGGGGTGTCGACGGTCGGCATCACCGCGCACGCGGCCGACGCCCTCGGCGACATCGTCTACGTCCAGCTCCCGGCGGTGGGTGACACCGTCACCGCGGGTGAGACCTGTGGCGAGCTTGAGTCCACCAAGTCGGTCAGCGACCTCTACTCCCCCGCCACCGGCGAGGTCACCGAGGTCAACCAGGCCGTCATCGACGAGCCGGCCCTGGTCAACTCGGAGCCCTTCGCGGGCGGTTGGCTGTTCAAGGTCCGGGTCGAGGCGACCGACGAGCTGCTCGACGCCGACGGCTACACCGCCTTCACCGGCGCCTGACCGGGAGACCCCCTCATGACGGTCCTCAACCAGTCCCTCCACGCGCTCGACCCGGAGATCGCCGCCGCGGTCGACGCCGAGCTGCACCGCCAGCAGACCACCCTGGAAATGATCGCCTCCGAGAACTTCGCCCCGGTGGCGGTCATGGAGGCCCAGGGCTCGGTGCTCACCAACAAGTACGCCGAGGGCTACCCCGGCCGCCGCTACTACGGCGGCTGCGAGCACGTCGACGTGGTCGAGCAGATCGCCATCGACCGGATCAAGGAGCTGTTCGGCGCCGAGCACGCCAACGTGCAGC
Source organism: Kitasatospora saccharophila (assembly GCF_039529925.1). Classification (NCBI taxonomy): domain Bacteria; kingdom Bacillati; phylum Actinomycetota; class Actinomycetes; order Kitasatosporales; family Streptomycetaceae; genus Kitasatospora; species Kitasatospora saccharophila. The sequence continues at coordinate 53,390 of NZ_BAAANS010000021.1, forward strand.
CGCACTCCGGCGCGCAGGCGAACGCCGCGGCGATGTTCGCGCTGATCCAGCCGGGCGACACCATCCTGGGCCTGAACCTGGCCCACGGCGGTCACCTGACCCACGGCATGAAGATCAACTTCTCCGGCAAGCTCTACAACGTGGTGGCCTACCACGTGGACGAGAAGACCGGCCAGGTCGACATGGCCGAGGTCGAGCGCCTCGCCAAGGAGCACCAGCCCAAGCTGATCATCGCCGGCTGGTCCGCCTACCCCCGCCAGTTGGACTTCGCCGAGTTCCGCCGGGTCGCGGACGAGGTCGGCGCCCTGCTGATGGTCGACATGGCGCACTTCGCCGGCCTGGTCGCCGCCGGTCTGCACCCCTCCCCGGTGCCGTACGCGGACGTGGTCACCACCACCACCCACAAGACCCTGGGCGGCCCGCGCGGCGGCGTCATCCTCTCCAAGGCCGAGCACGCCAAGAAGATCAACTCCGCGGTCTTCCCCGGCCAGCAGGGCGGCCCGCTGGAGCACGTGATCGCCGCCAAGGCCGTCGCGTTCAAGGTCGCGGCCTCCGAGGGCTTCAAGGAGCGCCAGCAGCGCACCCTGGAGGGCGCGAAGATCCTCGCCGAGCGCCTGCTCCAGGACGACGTGGCCGCCTCCGGCGCCTCCGTGCTGTCCGGCGGCACCGACGTGCACCTGGTGCTGGTCGACCTGCGCAACAGCGAGCTCAACGGCCAGGACGCCGAGGACCGCCTGCACGAGGTCGGCATCACGGTCAACCGCAACGCCGTCCCGAACGACCCGCGTCCGCCGATGGTCACCTCCGGCCTGCGCATCGGCACCCCGGCGCTGGCCACCCGCGGCTTCGGCGCCGAGGACTTCCGCGAGGTCGCCGACGTCATCGCCGAGGCCCTGCTGCCGGGCTTCGACGAGGCCAAGGCCGAGGCCCTCAAGGCCCGGGTGACCGCGCTGGCCGCCAAGCACCCGCTCTACCCGGAGCTGTAAGCAGGACCCCGCTCGTCCGGCCGCCCGACCGGCGGCCCACCCGAGCTTTCCCGGGGCACCGCGCACACTGGAAGACGTGCGCGCGGTGCCCCGTTCCATGCCGCGCCCCGTTCACGAGACGGGACCCAGCACCACCACGAGACCGGACAAGGACGTCACCCCGTGGCCATCAGCGTCTTCGACCTCTTCTCCATCGGCATCGGCCCCTCCTCCTCGCACACCGTGGGCCCGATGCGCGCGGCCCGGATGTTCGCCCGCCGCCTCGACTCCGAGGGCCTGCTGGAGCGGGTCGCCACCGTCCGGGCCGAGCTGTACGGCTCGCTCGGCGCCACCGGGCACGGCCACGGCACCCCCAAGGCCGTCCTGCTCGGCCTGGAGAACCACTCCCCGCGCACGGTCGACGTCGACCGCGCCGACCTCGACGTCGAACGGATCCGCGCCGAGAAGCGGCTCAGCCTGCTCGGCCGCCGCGAGATCCCCTTCGACCCCGACCACGACCTGGTCCTGCACCGCCGCAAGGCCCTCCCGTACCACGCCAACGGCATGGCCCTGTGGGCGTACGACGCCTCCGGCGAGACGCTGCTGGAGAAGACCTACTACTCGGTCGGCGGCGGCTTCGTGGTCGACGAGGACGCCCTCGGCGAGGCCCGGATCAAGCCCGACGACACCGTGCTGCGGCACCCGTTCCGGACCGGCGGGGAACTGCTCCGGCTGACCCGGGAGACCGGCCTGTCCATCTCCGGCCTGATGCTGGAAAACGAGAAGGCCTGGCGCACCGAGGCGGAGATCCGGGCCGGGCTGCTGGAGATCTGGGCCGTCATGAAGGAGTGCGTGGCGGCCGGCATGTCCCGCGAGGGCATCCTCCCGGGCGGCCTCAAGGTCCGCCGCCGGGCCGCGAGCGCGGCCCGCGCGCTGCGCGCCGAGGGCATCGGCCCGGGCAACGCGATGGAGTGGGTCACCCTCTACGCGATGGCCGTCAACGAGGAGAACGCCTCCGGCCGCCGGGTGGTCACCGCCCCCACCAACGGCGCGGCGGGCATCATCCCGGCGGTCCTGCACTACTACCTGAACTTCATCGTTCCGGGCGCGGCCCCCGAATGGGAGAAAGAAGACGGCATCGTCCGCTTCCTGCTGGCGGCGGGCGCGATCGGCATGCTCTTCAAGGAGAACGCCTCGATCTCGGGCGCCGAGGTCGGCTGCCAGGGCGAGGTCGGCTCCGCCTGCTCGATGGCCGCGGGCGGCCTCGCCGAGGTCCTCGGCGGCAGCCCCGAGCAGGTCGAGAACGCCGCCGAGATCGGCATCGAGCACAACCTCGGCCTCACCTGCGACCCGGTCGGCGGTCTGGTCCAGATCCCCTGCATCGAGCGCAACGGCATGGCCTCGGTGAAGGCCGTCACGGCGGCCCGGATGGCCCTGCGCGGCGACGGCCGGCACCACGTCTCGCTCGACAAGGCGATCAAGACCATGAAGGAGACCGGGGCCGACATGAAGGTGAAGTACAAGGAGACCTCGCGCGGCGGCCTCGCGGTCAACGTCATCGAGTGCTGAACCGCCGCTGAACGCCCCCGGAAACGGTACGGGGCCCCTGTCCGCGGTGGTTTCGCGGTCCGGGGCCCCCTGCGTCCTCCGGTGGCCAAGGGGGTGCGTGCCGCCGGGTGGGAAGTGCCGGGTTGTGCTGCCCGACTTGCATGACTATCGCACGCTGTGTGCGGGCGGACAAAATCGAAACCAAGGCGTGTGCTTGAGTTCACCTTCGGATGCCAGGCGGCCATACACGGAGGCGATCCAAGGCCGGCTCAAGGGCGATCCAGGGGCGGTCCGGGGCGGTTCAGCCGCCGGTGGCGGCCCGTTCGCGGATCTTCATCTCGAACCAGACGCCCTTGCCGCGCGGCAGCAGGTCCGCGCCCCAGCGGTCGGCGATCGACTCCACCAGGCGCAGGCCGTGGCCGTTCTGGTAGCCGACCTCGGTGGCCTGGATCAGGCAGGGCAGGGCGCGCGAGGAGTCCCGCACCTCGATCCGGAGCCACCCGGGGCGGCGGGTCACCTTCAGTCCGATCATCCGACCGCCGGTGTGCCGGACGGCGTTGGCCACCAGTTCACCCGTGAGCAACTCCACCGCCTCCAGGAGCTGGTGGAGTTTCCAGGTCCGTAAGACCGAGAGCACCAGCCGCCTGGCCACCCCGGCCGACTGCGGGCGGGAGGGCAGCCGCACCTCCTCCGCGGCGTCGGGATCGCTGAGCACGCCGAAGAAGAGGTGCTCCATCTCCTCCGGCGTCAGCCGCTCCAGATCGGCCAGCACCACGCCGGCGCCGAACCCTGACGGTTCGTCACCACGCGTGCCGGCAGGTGGAAGTGATGACCGCTCCGCTTCGCCCCATGCCGCCATGCGCCCCATCATTGCGGAACGCGAGCAAGTGCGTACGGACAATGAGCAAACGATCACTATTCATTTGGCATATGCCGTCAGCAACCGAACGGACGCCCGAGCGTCACCACTGCCCCCAGGGGAGGTTCCAACCGCCCAGTCCGTTGTCCGCGGAGACCACCGGACCCTTGGAGTTGACCACCTTGAACACGTCCCCGACCAGGCTGGAGTCGTAGAGCTTGCCCGCCGGGGTGCTCGGGCTGCCGGCCGTGGTGTCGGTCACGCCGATGCAGCCGTGGCTGGCGTTGGAGCGGCCGATCGCGCTCCCGCTCCACGAATTGCCGTGCACGTAGGTGCCGCTGTCCGTCAACCTCATGGCGTGCGGAACCACCAGGTCGTACTCGTCGCCGGAACCCTCCTTGGTGACGCCGGCCGAGGTCATCCGGGTGGTGCCCTCCTTGGCCTCCACCACCATGACGCCGTTCCAGGTGTCGTACCCGGCCTTGCCGGCGGTGAACGCGACGCTGTCGACCTGCTGGCCGTCCCGGACCACCGCCATCTTGTGGGTGGCGACGTCGACGGTGGAGATCTGCGAGCGGCCGATGGTGAACGGCTCGTCCTTGTCCACGTCGCCGTACACGCCGGGCGCGGTCTCCACGTTCTTCAGCTTGTAGTGGATGGTGACCTTGGTGCCGGGCGTCCAGTAGTTCTCCGGCCGGAAGTCCAGCCGCTTCTCGTTGAACCAGTGGCCCTTGACCACGGTGCCGTCGGACGCCTCGAAGGTGATGCCGGCCAGCACCGCGTCCTTGTTCTTCACCGCCCGCTTGAAGGACACCGAGACGATCATGCCGACGCCGTACTCCCCGTTGTCGGCGATGTTGTCGCCGGTGCCGGCCTCCTTGTCGGGGGTGAGCGTGGTGAAGGTGGAGCGCGCGTTGACGACCACGCCCTTGGCGTCCTGGGCCAGCGCGTCGACGGTGTAGGCGGTGCTGACCGCCAGGCCGGCCTTCGGCGTCCAGCCGGTGCCGTCGGAGCTGAGGTCGCCCGGCACCTCGATGCCGTCCGGGCCGGTGACCTTGACCGAGGTGAGCTTGCCGTTGCCGGCCGACACCTTGACCTCGCCGGCCGGCTTCACGCCGGTGGCGCCGTTGGCGGGCTCGATCGCGATGGTCGCGGCCGACACCGCGGGGGTCGGGTCGGCGGAGGCCGCGCCGGAGCCGGCGACCGGGCTCTTGGGACTGTCCGCCTTGGCCGGGCTGGTACTGCAGCCGGCCGTCGTGACCATCAGCACCAGGGCGCCCGCGAGCGCCCCCACCGCGTAACCCCCGCGCTTCGCCTTCACGTTCCGCACTCCCCACGCACCTGCCCGTCGGATGACGGGTCTTTCGGTTGATATGACGGACCGGGGGACGGAAACGTTGCGGGGGAAGTGTCCCGGTACGGTCACGAACGGCCGACGGCCCGGCGGTCGGGTGACCACCGGGCCGTCACGGCTCGCGCGCGGGGTGCTACCACTTGCTCCACGGGACGGTCCAGCCGCTCAGGCCGTTGTCCGCGTCGACGGTCTTGCCCTTGGAGTTCTTGATCTTCACCACGTCCCCGATCATCGAGGACTTGAAGAACTTCCCGCCGTTGGAGGTGTCGCTGCCGCCCTTGGCGTCGGCCAGGCCGACGCAGCCGTGGCTGGCGTTGGTCTTGCCGAAGGCGCTGCTCCAGTAGTTGCCGTGCACGTAGGTGCCGCTGCGGGTCAGGCGCATCGCGTGCGGCACGTCCTGGACGTCGTACTCGGCGCCCTTCACGTTGGCGACGGTGGCCGAGTTCATCCGGGTGACCACCTCCTTGGAGTAGATCACCATGGTGCCGTTCCAGGACGGGTTGTCGTCGTTGCCCGCCGTGATCGGGAGGGTCTCGGTCTTGCCGCCGCCGTGGTCCACCGTCATGGTGTGGGCCGCCGCGTCCACCGTCGAGACCTGGTAGCGGCCGATGCCGAACGGCTCGTCCTTGTCGACGTCGCCGTACACGCCGGGGGCCACCTCGACGTTCTTCAGCCGGTACTTGACCGTCACCTTGCTGTTCGGCGTCCAGAAGTCCTCGGGCCGGAAGTCCACCCGCTTGTCGCCGAACCAGTGGCCCTTGGCGGTCTTGCCGTCGGAGCTGGTGACGGTGATGCCCGCCAGCACCGCGTCCTTGTTCTTGATCGGCTTGGCGAAGGTCACCGAGACGATCATGCCGACGCCGTAGGTGCCGTTGTCGGCGATGTTGTCGCTGGTGCCGGCCGTCTTCGCCGGGGTCAGCGTGGTGAAGGTGCTGGTCGAGGCGGAGACCAGGCCCTCGGCGTCGACCGCCTGGGCGGAGACGGTGTAGCTGGTGCCGACGGTCAGCTGGCCGCTGGGCTTCCAGCTCAGGCCGTCGCCGGAGACCTTGCCGTCGACCGCCTTGCCGTTCTTGTCGGTCACCGTGACGGTGGTGAGCTTGCCGCCGGCCACCGCCACCTGCAGGCCGTCCTTGGGCTGCACGTCGGTCGCGCCGTCGGCGGGCGTGACGGTCAGCCGGGCCGCCGAGGTCTTCGGGGCCGTGTCGGCCGGGGCCGAGGCCGAACTCCCGCCGCCGGCCGTGGCCTTGGCGTCCGCGGAGCCGTTGCTCCCGCCGTTGTCGTCGTTGCAGGCCGCGGTGCCCAGCAGCAGCGCCCCGCCCACCAGCAGGGCCGCCGCGGACCGCCTGGCCCGGCGTCCGCGCCCCGCCACCGCTCCGGTCGTACGAACCGTCTCCACCCCGCTGCTCCCCTCCCGGTATTCCCGGCGACTATCACGTGCTGGCGCCCGGACCCGGTTCCACCGGATCGGGCGCGCCCGGCCTCCGGTTCCGGTCCGGGCCCGGGCGCGCGGTCAGGATAACCGGCCCGTCCGGGTGAAAGTTCGGCGGGAGCGGGGTGCCGGTTCAGTGAACCGCCCCGCCCGCCCTCCAGCGCGCCCAGTCGAGGTTCCAGTCGGAGAGGCCGTTGTCGGGGGCGACCCGCTCGCCGCGGGACCCGCGCACCTCCACCACGTCGCCGACCGCGGTGTGCCGGTAGAGCCAGCCGGCCGGGGAGTCGTCCGAACCGCCCTTGGCGTCGGGCAGGCCGATGCAGCCGTGGCTGGTGTTGGCGGCGCCGAAGACCGCGGGGTCGGTCCAGTAGTTGCCGTGCACGAAGGTGCCGGAGGCGGTCAGCCGCAGCGCGTGCGGGACGTCCTTGATGTCGTACTCGTCGCCGAGCCCGACCGTCCGCGAGTTCATCCGGGTCACCTCGAAGCGCTCGGAGACCACCATGGTGCCGAGGTAGGTGGAGTGCTCGGGGCCGCCGCCGCTGACCGGCAGGGTGCGCAGCACCCGGCCGTCCCGGCGGACGGTCATGGTGTGGGCGTCCAGGTCGACGGCGGCGACCAGTGAGCGGCCGACGGTGAAGTGCACGTCCTTGTCCTGGGTGCCGAGGTAGCCGGGGGCGCCCTCGACGTCCTTGAGCCGCAGCAGCAGGGTGACCCGGGTGCCGGACGGCCAGTACTCCCGGGGCCGGAAGTCGAGCCGCTGGTCGCCGAACCAGTGCGGGGCGATCTCCAGCGGCGGGTCGGAGACCACCGCGACGGCCCGCTCGACCGCGGCCCGGTCGGCGATCGGGTGCGAGAAGCGCAGCGAGACGGGCATCCCGACGCCGACGGTGGAGCCGTCCTCGGGGGTGAAGAAGCCGACGAAGGTGTGCTCGGGGGCGACGGTGGTGAAGCCGGCGTGCTGGACGGCGCGCAGGCCCCCGGCGTCCTCGGCGACCGCGTCCAGGGTGTAGGCGGTGGCGGTGGCGAGCCGGTGGTCGGCCGTCCAGGCGGTGCGGTCGGCGCTGAGCGTGCCGGGGACGGGCGCGCCCCGGTCGTCGGCCAGCCGGACGGTCAGCAGCCTGCCCCCGGCGGCCTCGACCCGGACCGGGGCGTCCACCGGGACGTCCTGCGCGCCGTCGCCGGGCCGCAGCGCGAGCTGGGCCCGGGAGACCGGCGGGGCCGCGTCGCCGCCCGCCCGCCCGTCCCCGCCGCCCCCGCCGGAGCAGCCGGCCAGCAGCGCCAGGGCGGCCGCCGTCGCCGCCCGCCGTGCCCAGAGCCGTCCCGCGGCGCGCATGCCGTCCTCCCGTTTTCGTCCGCTACCACCCGATAACGGACACAACGAGCGATTCCGCCCCTCGGACACGGCCGAATGGTTTCCGCACCCGGCTGCACTGGGCACATGATCGATCACGGTGCGTCACTCATCCCGACCTGGGGTGACGAGGGCCGTCGGACAGGGAACAACCGGAAGAACGGGGACGGGCCCCCGGATTGCTGGGAGGGTCGCCATGACGGCGTGGCAGGAGCTGGGTACGGGCACGGACGGCCGGACGCGCCCGGCCGTCCGGTGGAACGGCTCGGCGCCCCGGCCCGGCGGCGCCGAGCCGTGGCCGGGCGGCTGGCAACCGCTGGGCGCCCGGTTCCGCACCGGTCCGGAGGGCGGCCGGGGCACCAACTTCGCGCTCTGGGCGCCGCAGGCCGAGGCGGTCGACCTCTGCCTGTTCGACGAGCGCGGCCGGGAGAGCCGGCACCGGCTGACCGAGCAGACGTACCAGACCTGGCACGGCTACCTGCCGGGCGTGCTGCCCGGCACCCGCTACGGCTTCCGGGTGCACGGCCGGTGGGACCCGTGGACCGGCGCCCGGCACAATCCCGCCAAACTGCTGCTCGACCCGTACGCCCGGGCGGTCGACGGCGCCTACACCGCCCACGACGCGACCTGCGGGGCCGTCCGCAACTGGCCCGAGCGGGACGTCGCGGACACCGTCCGGGACGACCGGGACTCCGCGCCGCACGTGCCCAAGGCCGTGGTGGTGCACGACGACGACGACTGGTACGACGACCAGCGGCCGAAGACCCCGTGGGCCGAGACGGTGCTGTACGAGCTGCACGTGCGCGGCTTCACCATGCGCCACCCGGACGTCCCGCCCGAGCTGCGCGGCACCTACGCGGGCCTGGCGCACCCGGCGGCGATCGCGCACCTGACCCGGCTCGGGGTGACGGCGGTGGAGCTGCTGCCGGTGCACCACCACGTCAGCGAGGACCACCTGCAGGCCCGCGGCCTGGTGAACTACTGGGGCTACAACACGCTCGGCTACTTCGCCCCGCACGCCGGCTACTCGGCGAGCGGCAGCCGGGGCCAGCAGGTCGGCGAGTTCAAGCGGATGGTGCGGGCGCTGCACGCCGCGGGCATCGAGGTGATCCTCGACGTGGTCTACAACCACACCGCCGAGCAGGGCGTGATGGGCCCGACGCTGTCCTTCCGCGGCATCGACAACACGGGCTACTACCGGCCGGACCGCTCCCGCCGCGGCTACGCCGACTACACCGGCTGCGGCAACACGCTGGACACCCGCCGCCCGCCGGTGATCCGGCTGATCACCGACTCGCTGCGGTACTGGGTCGCCGAGATGGGCGTGGACGGCTTCCGGTTCGACCTGGCCGCCGCGCTGGCCCGCGGCGGGGACGGCGTGGAGATGGAGCACCCGTTCCTGGCCGCCGTCTCGCAGGACCCGCTGCTCAGCCGGGTCAAGCTGATCGCCGAGCCGTGGGACGTCGGCCCGGGCGGCTACCAGGTCGGCGGCTTCCCGCCGCTGTGGGGCGAGTGGAACGACCACTACCGGGACACCGTCCGGGACTTCTGGCGCGGCGCCCGGCCGGACGTCCGGGAGCTGGCGACCCGGCTCTCCGGCTCCTCCGACCTGTACCAGCGCGGCGGGCGCCGCCCGTACGCCTCGGTCAACTTCGTCACCGCGCACGACGGCTTCACGCTCCGCGACCTGGTCAGCTACGACCGCAAGCACAACGGCGCCAACGGCGAGGACAACCGGGACGGCACCGACGACAACCGGTCCTGGAACCACGGCGTCGAGGGCGACAGCGACGACCCGGCGGTCCGCTCGCTGCGGGTGCGCCAGCTGCGCAACCTGCTGACCACGCTGCTGCTCTCCAGCGGGGTGCCGATGCTCACCGCGGGCGACGAGATGGGGCGCACCCAGGGCGGCAACAACAACGCGTACTGCCAGGACAACGAGACGAGCTGGCTGGACTGGTCGCTGCTGGACGACCCGGACTGGCGCTCGCTGGCCGAGCTGACCGCCCGGCTGGTGCACCTGCGCCGGGCCCACCCGGTGCTGCGGCAGCGGGCGTTCTTCTCCGGCCGCCCGGCCGGGCCGGACGGGCAGCGGGACCTGACCTGGCTGACCCCGGCGGGCCGGGAGATGACGGACGCGGACTGGTTCTCGCCGGGGCAGGCGCTGGCGATGCGGCTGTCCGGCAGCGCGATCTCCGAGCGCGACCAGCGCGGCCGCGAGGTGCGGGACGCCGACTTCCTGCTGCTGCTGAACGCCGCCGCCGAGCCGCGGCACTTCACCCTGCCCGTCCCGCACGTCCCGGTGCTGGACACCGCGCTGGCCGGCGCGCCGGACCCGGTGCCGGTCGCCGAGGTGCTGCTGACCGGCCGTTCGGCGGTGCTGCTGACGGCGCCCGCCGCGCCCCGGCCGGCCTGAGCCCGGGCCGGCCTGAGCCCGGGCCGGCCTGAGCCCGGGGCCGGCGCGCGGGATCCAGGTGTCCGCGCACCCCCGCGCCGCGCCGCGTCGGCCTTGGCCGGTTCCCGATGACAGGGGCAAAAAACCGGATGAGAAATGTCGGCGGCACCGCTTACCCTCTCGGCGATGGCCGAGAACCAGCTCCCCGCTCCGCCCACCCCCGCGGATTCGAACGCCCCGTCAACAGACGGCGCACCAGGTTCACCCGGACCGGCACCCCGGTCCGCGGTGCGCTCGCTGCTGCGCCTGTGGCCCTACGCCCGCGAGGCCCGCTGGCGGATCTTCGGCGCGATGGCCGCCGCCGGGCTCGCCTCGCTCAGCGTGCTGGCCGTCCCGATCGTGCTGCGCCGGATCGTCGACGGCCCGGTCGCCCACCGCGACCTGTCCGGCCTGTGGCCGCTGGCCGGCGTCCTGCTGCTGCTCGGCGTCGCCGAGGCCGTCCTGTTCGGCGTCCGCCGGGTGATCGTGGCCCGCCCGCTCGCCAGGGTCGAGACCAGGCTGCGCGGCGAGCTGTTCGCCAAGCTGCAGCGGCTGCCGATCTCCTTCCACGACCGCTGGCCCTCCGGCCAGTTGCTCTCCCGGGCCACCTCGGACCTGTTCGTGCTGCGGCTGTTCCTGGCCTTCCCGCTGGTCTTCCTGGTCGTCAACTCCACGGTCTTCCTGACCGGCACCGCGCTGATGTTCGCGCTGGACTGGCGGCTCGCCCTGCTCACCGTGCTCCCGGCGATCCCGCTGATGCTCTTCACCCGCCGCTTCGAGGCCGGGTACTCGACCGCCTCCCGGCTCGCCCAGGACCAGAACGGGGACCTGGCCACCGTGGTCGAGGAGTCGGTGCTCGGCATCCGGATCCTCAAGGCGTTCGGCCGGCACCGCACCATGGCCGAGGAGTTCCGCGACCGCAGCGCCGCCCTGCGCGGGACCGAGCTGCGCAAGGCCGGCCTGCTGGGCGACCTGTGGGCGGTCATCGTCGGCCTGCCCGAGCTGGCCCTCGGCGCCGCGCTGGCCACCGGCGCCGTCCTGGTCGCCCACGACGAGCTCTCGGTCGGCACCCTGGTCGCCTTCCTGTCCACCGCGATGGCGCTGCGCTGGCCGGTCGAGTCGATCGGCTGGCTGCTCGGCTTCTCCGCCGAGGCCGCCAGCGCCGCCAACCGCTACTTCGAGGTGATGGACGAGCCGGAGCCGGCCGATCCCCCCTCCGGCACCGCCCCGACGGACGACCGCGGCATCCGCTTCACCGGCGTCCGCTTCCGCTACCCCGACGCCCCGGCCGGCTCCCCCGACCTGCTGGCCGGCGTCGACCTGCACGTGCGCCCCGGCGAGACGCTCGCCCTGGTCGGCGCCACCGGCAGCGGCAAGACCACCCTCACCGCGCTGCTCCCCCGGCTGTACGAGCCCACCGCCGGGTCGATCACCCTGGACGGCACCGACGTCCGCGACCTGAGCCGCGCCGAGCTGCGCCGCCGGGTCGCCGTCGCCTTCGAGGAACCCACCCTGTTCTCCGCCACCGTCCGGGAGAACGTCCTGATGGGCGCCCCCGGCGCCACCCCCGAGCAGGTCGCCGCCGCCCTGGCCACCGCGCAGGCCGGCTTCGTCGACAGGCTCCCCGCGGGCCTGGACACCGAGGTCGGCGAGCAGGGCCTCAGCCTGTCCGGCGGGCAGCGCCAGCGGCTCGCGCTGGCCCGCGCCGTGGTCGGCGAACCCCGCTTCCTGGTCCTGGACGACCCGCTCTCCGCGCTCGACGTGCACACCGAGGCGCTGGTCGAGCGCGCCCTGCGGGAGGTCCTGGCCGACACCACCGCCCTGGTCGTCGCGCACCGCCCGTCCACGGTGCTGCTCGCCGACCGGGTCGCGCTGCTCGCCGACGGCCGGATCGCCGCCGTCGGCACCCACCAGGAGCTGCTGCGCTCCTGCCCCGCCTACCGGGCCCTGATGTCCGGCGAGCCCGAGCTGGAAGGGGCGCTGGCCCGATGACCACCGCCGTCGCCGCACCCGTCGCCGCGGAGGACGACCTCCTCCCCCCGGCCGCCGACGACCAGGACATCCCCGTCCCGCCCGGTGCCCCGCGCGCCCTGCTCCGCTCGCTGCTCGCCCCGCACCGCCGCCGGATCGCCGTCGCCGTGCTGGCCGTCCTGCTCCAGCAGGCCGCGCTGCAGACCGGCCCGCTGCTGGTCGCCTACGCCATCGACCGGGGCGTGCCCGCGCTGCGCGGGCACGACTGGGGCCCGCTGGTCGCCGTCACCGCCGCCTACCTCGGCTGCGCGCTGGCCGCCACCCTGCTGCAGCGGGCGTTCATCCGCTCCGCCGCCCGGATCAACCAGGACGTCCTGCTGGACCTGCGCGGCCGGATCTTCCGGCACGCCCAGCGGCTCGGCCTCGACTTCCACGAGCGCTACACCTCCGGCCGGATCATCTCCCGCGCCACGGGGGACGTCGACACCCTGCGCGAACTGCTCTCCGAGGGCCTGCAGGAACTCCTGATGGTCTGCCTGTCGGTCGGCTACATCACGGTCGTCCTGGTGGTCGTCGACTGGCGCCTGGGCCTGGCCGCGCTGGCCTCCTTCCTGCCGATGTACCTGGTCATCCGGTCCTTCCGGCGCCGCTCCCAGCGGGTCTACCGCCGCTCGCGCACCGTCAGCGCCGGGCTGATCGTCCGCTTCACCGAGACCATGAACGGCATCCGCCCGGTGCAGGCGTTCCGCCGCGAGGCCGCCAACGACGAGGCGTTCGGCGCCGTCAACGCGCAGTCCGCCACCGCCACCGCGGACGGCCTGCTGGAGATGGCCCGGTACGTCTTCCTGTCCCGGCTGACCGCCAACGTCTGGGTCACCGGCGTGGTGGTGCTCGGCGCCTTCCTGGTCACCGACGGCAGCCTCGAACTCGGCGTGCTGACCGCCTTCGTGCTCTACCTGCGCCGGCTGTACGACCCGATCGACCAGCTGGCGATGTTCCTCAACAGCTACCAGTCCGCCGCCGCCGCGCTGGAGAAGATCTCCGGCCTGCTCGCCCACGAGCCGTCCGTGCCCGAGCCCGCCCGGCCCGCCGAACTGCCCGCCGCACCGGCCGGCGCGGGCGGCAAGGGCCGCGAGGTCGCCTTCCGGGCCGCCGCGTTCGGCTACGCCGGCGGCAAGCAGGTCCTCCCCCCGTTCGACCTGCGGCTGCCCGCCGGGCGGACCACCGCCGTGGTCGGCGCCACCGGCGCGGGCAAGTCGACGCTGGCCAAGCTGCTGGCCCGGTTCTACGACCCCACCGCCGGCGCCGTCACCCTCGACGGCGTCGACCTGCGCGAGCTGTCCACCGCCGACCTGCGGGCGAACGTGGTGATGGTGACCCAGGAGTCCTTCCTGTTCTCCGGCACGGTCGCCGAGAACATCGCGGTCGGCAAGCCCGACGCCACCCGCGCCGAGATCGAGGCCGCCGCCCGGGCGATCGGCGCCCACGCCTTCATCGCCGCCCTCCCCGACGGCTACGACACCGACGTGCGCAAGCGCGGCGGCCGCATCTCGGCCGGCCAGCGCCAACTGGTCGCCTTCGCCCGCGCCCTGCTCGCCGACCCCGCCGTCCTGATCCTCGACGAGGCCACCTCCTCGCTCGACGTCCCCGGCGAGCAGGCCGTCCAGCACGCCATGCGGACGGTCCTGGCCGGCCGCACCGCCGTGATCATCGCCCACCGCCTCTCCACCGTCGAGATCGCCGACCGCGTCCTCGTCATGGACCAGGGCCGCATCGTCGAGGACGGCACCCCCGCCGCCCTGATCGCCGACGAGGGCCGCTTCGCCACCCTCCACCGGACCTGGAAGGACAGCCTGGTCTGAACCGCCAGGGGCTCGGGAGAGCGAAATCAGGGGCTCGGGGAACGGCGAGGCCCGGTCTGCTGACGGTTCACTGCCGGAGCGCGCATCGGCTTCGGGTTCTGTTCACTACACGCAGCAGCACCGACCTTCGATGGGCTCCGGCCGCCAGCAGCACGGACTCGCCGTTCCCCGAGCCCCTGGCGGGGCCTTCCGGTGAGGAGAAGGCAACTCCCGGGCAACTCCCGGGCAACACCCGGGAATCCGCAGCGCCCTAATTTCTGTCAACCGACAGAAATCGCCTGCGGAAGGCCGGTGCCCCATGACCACCAGCACGACGTCCGCACCCCCGGCCGCCGCCCGGGGCGCGGCCGACTACCCCCAGCAGTTGCACCGCACCATCGGCCGGTTCGGATCGTTCGCGGCCGGCTTCTCCTTCATCTCGGTCCTCACCACGGTCTTCCAGCTGTTCGCCTTCGGCTACGGCGCGGCCGGCCCCGCCTTCGTCTGGACCTGGCCCGTCGTGCTGCTCGGCCAGCTGCTGGTGGCCGCGTGCTTCGCCGAACTCGCGGCCCGCCACCCGTTCTCGGGCGCGATCTACCAGTGGGCGAGCCGGATGGCGGGCCCGGTGTACGGGTGGTTCACCGGCTGGCTGATGGTGCTGGGCCAGGTCGTGGTGGTGGCCGCGGCGGCCCTCGCGCTGCAGGTGGTGCTGCCCGCCCTGTGGTCCGGCTTCCAACTACTGGGCGGCGACCCGTCCCCGACCACGGCGAGCGGCGCGGCGAACGCCGTCCTGCTCGGTGCGGCGCTGATCGCGCTGACCACCTTCCTGAACTCCGTGGACAACCGGGTGCTGACGCTGGTCAACGGCGTCGGGGTGAGCGCGGAGATCCTGGGCATCGCGCTGATCGTGGTCGCCCTGTTCAGCCACGCCGAGCAGTCGCCGGGGGCGCTCCTGCACACCGCGCCGGACGGCGGTGGCGGCGGTGGCGGCGGGTGGGCGCTGCTGGTGGGGGCGTTCACCGCGGCGTACGTGATGATCGGCTTCGACAGTGCCGGTGAGCTCTCCGAGGAGACCCTGGCCCCGCGCCGGACCGCGCCCCGGACCATCCTGACCGCGCTGGCGGCCGCGGGGCTGAGCGGCGGGCTGCTGCTGCTCGGCGGGGTGCTGGCGGCGCCGAGCCTGACCGACGGGCGGCTGGCGGCCGAGGGGCTGCCGTACGTGCTGACCAGCCGGCTGGGCGACGGCCTGGGGCGGGTGCTGCTCGCGGACGTCGCGGTCGCGGTGTGCGTCGGCACCCTGGCGATGCAGACGGCGGGCGCCCGGATGGTGTTCTCGATGGCCCGCGACGGCGCGCTGCCGGGCTCGCGCCGGCTGGCCGCGGTCGCCCCGGGCAGCGGGACGCCGCGCTGGGCGGCGCTCGCGGTGGGCGTCCCGGCGGTCGGCTTCCTGCTGCTCAACCTGGCGGCCCCGGCGGCGTTCGTGGCGCTCTCCTCGACCTGCGTGGCCCTGGTGTACGCGGCGTACGCGCTGGTGGTGGGCGCGGTGCTGGTCCGCCGCCTGCGCGGCCTGCCGCTCGGCGAGGGCGCGCCCGCGACGGACGAGACCGGCCGCCCGCTGTTCTCGCTGGGCCGCTGGGGCCTGCCGGTGAACGCGGCGGCCCTGCTGTACGGGGTGGCGATGACGGTGGACCTGGCCTGGCCGCGCGCCGCCGTCTACGACCCGGAGGGCGGCCACTGGTACCTGCGCTGGTTCGCCCTGCTGACCTTCGCCGCCGCCCTCGCCCTCGGCGCGGCCTACCGCCTGCGCCGCCGACGCCGCTGAGCTCCGCCCCTCCCACGGCCGCCCGCACCCCGGGCGGCCGCCGCACGTCCGCCCCCGTCCCGGCCGCCTCCGCCCCGCCGTGCCGCGCCGCGCCGTGCCGCGCCGTGCCGTGCCGTGCCCCGCCCCGCCGCGCCGTGAGGGGACGGTAACTCCCGCGTCACGCCGGGGCAATGACGCCGAATCCGCCCCTCCCTAATTTCTGTCGCATGACAGAAACCCCCCGTGCCGAGGGCGGACCCGGCACCGCCACCACCACGGCCGCCCGCGCCCACGCCAGGTCCCAGGCGGGCACGGTCGTGGACTGCATGCCGCAACTGCCGCCACCGGACGGCACGTTGTGGTCGGAGACCGTCGCGGGCGGCGGTTACACCCAGCTCTCGCTCCCGGCGGGCGCGCACGTCGCGCTCACCGACCGGGACGGCGACGCCTGCGCGCACCTGGTGCTGTTCGTGACCGGCCGCCCCTGGGAGCGGCTGAACCCGGCGGACACCGTGAAGGTGCAGTGGAACGCCTACCTGGCGACGGGCAGTCAGCTGCTCTCGGACCAGGGCCGGGTGCTGGCCACCCTGGTCGAGGACACCTCCGGCCGGCACGACGCCCTCGCGGGGGCGTCGACCGCGGCCCGCAACCGCGCCCGCTACGGGGACGGTTCGGCGCACGGCCCGTCCCCGGCGGGCCGCGAGCTGCTGGTGCTGGCCGCGGCCAAGCAGGGCCTGGCGCCGCGCGACCTGCCCGCCCCGGTCTCGTTCTTCCGCGGCGTCACGGTGGACCCGGACGGTTCGCTGCGCCCCGCCGGTTCGGCCGGCCCGGGGGCCCGGGTGGTGCTGCGGCTGGAGCAGCACGCCACCCTGCTGCTGGCCAACACCGCCCACCCGCTGGATCCGCGTCCGGCCTGGCACTGCACCCCGCTGCGAGTCACCGCCACCCCGGGCGCCGTGACCGGCCCCGGCGACCCGCACTGGGACGCCACGCCCGAGCGCCACCGCGCCCACCTCAACACCGCCGCCCTGGGGGCCCGATGAACGTCACCCTGCTGGAGAGCACCGTCCTGGACGAGGTCGTCCCGGCCCGCGCCGCCTGGTCCGCCGTGGTCCGCGCGGGCCAGTGGCTGACCGTCACCGACCTGCACGGCAACCAGGCCGTCGACTGCCTGCTGTACGACGCGCACGACACCGCGGTGCGCTACAGCGCCGCCGACACCCTGCAGGCGTCCGGCAGCGTCTTCGTGACGGCCGGCACGGTGCTGATGTCGAACGAGCACACGCCGCTGATGACCGTGGTCGAGGACGACTGCGGGCGGCACGACACGATCGCGGGCGCCTGCTCGAAGGAGTCGAACACGCTGCGCTACGGCCACCACACCGGGTCGCAGCACGCCTGCGTGGAGAACTTCCTGGCCGAGGGGGCCCGGCACGGGCTGGGCAAGCGGGACCTGGTGTCGAACATCAACTGGTACATGAACGTGCCGGTGGAGGCGGACGGCACCCTGGGCATCGTGGACGGGCTCTCCGCGCCGGGCCTGCGGGTGGTGCTGCGGGCGGAGCGGGACGTGCTGGTGCTGGTGTCGAACTGCCCGCAGGTGAACAACCCCTGCAACGGCTTCGACCCGACGCCGGTCCGGATGACGGTCACCGAGGGCGGCCCGCGATGAGCTTCGACACCCTGCTGGTCGCCAACCGGGGCGAGATCGCGGCCCGGATCATCCGCACCGCGCGCCGGATCGGCCTGTCCACCGTCGCGGTGTTCTCCGACCCGGACCGCTCGGCCCCGCACGTGCGGTCGGCCGACCGGGCGGTGCGGCTGGGCCCGGCCGCCGCGAAGGACAGCTACCTGCGGGCGGACGCGGTACTGGCCGCCGCGCTGGAGTGCGGCGCGGGCGCGGTCCACCCGGGGTACGGGTTCCTGTCGGAGGACGCGGCGTTCGCCCGCCGGGTGGAGGCGGCGGGCCTGGCGTTCGTCGGCCCGACCCCGGCCCAGCTGGAGGTGTTCGGCGCCAAGCACACCGCGCGGGCGGCGGCCGAGGCGGCGGGGGTGCCGCTGCTGCCGGGCACCGGGCTGCTGGCGGACCTGCCCGCGGCGCTGGCGGCGGCCGAGGCGGTGGGCTACCCGGTGATGCTGAAGGCCACCGGCGGGGGCGGCGGCATCGGCATGCGGGCCTGCCGGGACGCGGCGCAGCTGGCCGACGCCTGGGAGGGCGTGCAGCGGGTGGCGGCGGCGAACTTCGCCACCGCGGGGGTGTTCCTGGAGCGGCTGGTGGAGCGGGCCCGGCACGTGGAGGTGCAGGTGTTCGGCGACGGCGCCGGCCGGGTGGTGACCCTGGGCGACCGGGACTGCTCGCTGCAGCGCCGCCACCAGAAGGTGCTGGAGGAGGCCCCGGCGCCCGGCCTGCCCGACCGGGTCCGTCGCGAACTGGCCGATTCGGCGAGGCAGTTGTGCGCCTCGGTGGACTACCGCTCGGCGGGCACGGTGGAGTACGTGTACGACGCGGTCCGCGAGGAGGCGTACTTCCTGGAGGTCAACACCCGGCTGCAGGTGGAGCACCCGGTCACCGAGGCGGTGTACGGGGTCGACCTGGTCGAGTGGATGCTGCGCCTGGCCCGGGGCGAGCGCGCGGTGGTGCGCGAGGTCGGTGCGCCGCGCGGGCACGCGGTGGAGGCCCGGGTGTACGCCGAGGACCCGTCGCGGGACCACCGGCCGAGCGCGGGCCTGCTGACCGAGGTGGTCTTCCCGGACGGTGTCCGGGTGGACACCTGGGTGGAGACCGGCACCGAGGTGACCACCGCGTACGACCCGATGCTGGCGAAGGTGATCGCGCACGGCGCGGACCGGGCCGACGCGCTGGAGCGGCTCACGAAGGCCCTGGCGGACACCCGGATCCACGGCATCGAGACCAACCTGGGCCTGCTGCGGGCGATCCCGGCGGTGGCGGAGGTGGTGGCGGCCGGGCACCACACCGGGACGCTGGCGCACGTGGCGGACCCGACGCCGCGGATCGAGGTGGTCCGGGCGGGCACCCAGACCACCGTGCAGGACTGGCCGGGCCGCACCGGCTACTGGCACGTCGGGGTGCCGCCGTGCGGGCCGATGGACGACCTGTCGTTCCGGCTCGGCAACCGGGCGCTGGGCAACCCGGAGGGCGCGCCCGGCCTGGAGTGCACGCTGCTCGGCCCGGCGCTGCGGTTCACCGCCCCGACCTGGGTGTGCGTGACGGGCGCCCCGACGGCGGTGACGGTGGACGGCGCGCCGGTGCCGCAGTGGGAGCCGGTGCTCGTCCCGGCGGGCGGGCTGCTGGACGTGCCGGCCCCGGCCGGTCCGGGGCTGCGCTGCTACCTGCTGGTGGCGGGCGGCCTGGACGCCCCGGCGTTCCTGGGCAGCGCGGCGACGTTCACGCTGGGCGGCTTCGGCGGCCACGGCGGCCGGGCGCTGCGCCCCGGGGACGTGCTGCACGGCGGCACCGGCCCGCTCGGCCCGGGCGCGGGGCCGGTCGCCGACCGGCCGGAGTTCACCTCGTCCTGGCTGCTGCCCGCGGTCGAAGGACCGCACGCCGCACCGGAGTTCTTCACCGAGCGGGACATGGCCGAGTTCTACGCCGCCGACTGGTCGGTGCACTTCAACAGCGCCCGCACCGGGGTGCGCCTGGTCGGCCCGAAGCCCGCCTGGGCGCGCCGGGACGGCGGCGAGGCGGGCCTGCACCCGTCGAACATCCACGACACCCCGTACGCGGTGGGCGCGGTCGACTACACCGGCGACATGCCGGTGCTGCTGGGGCCGGACGGGCCGTCGCTGGGCGGGTTCGTCTGCCCGGCGACGGTGGTCTCCGGGCAGCGCTGGAAGCTGGGGCAGCTGCGCCCGGGCGACACCGTCCGCTTCGTGCCGGTGACCACCGGCGACGCGGCGGAGCTGCGCCGGGCCCCGGCCGCCGTGCCGTCGGCCTCGCGCCCGGCGGTGCTGGACGGCGGCGTGCTGGACCGCCTGCCCGAGGGCCCGGGCCGCCCGTCGGTGACGTACCGGCGCAGCGGGGACGACAACCTGCTGGTCGAGTACGGGCCGATGCAGCTGGACCTGGCGCTGCGGATGCGGGTGCACGCGCTGGCGGAACTGGTCGCCGACCGGCGCCCGGCGGGCGTGGTCGACCTGACGCCGGGCATCCGCTCGCTCCAGGTGCACGTGGATCCGGACGTCCTCCCGGTGGCCGAACTCCTGTCACTAGTCCGCGAGTTGGAGCAGCAACTGCCGCCCGCCGAGCAGCTGGTGGTGCCCAGCCGGACGGTGCACCTGCCGCTGTCCTGGGACGATCCGGCGACCCGGGAGGCGATCGAGCGGTACATGGCGGGGGTGCGCGACGACGCGCCGTGGTGCCCGTGGAACATCGAGTTCATCCGCCGGATCAACGGCCTGGCCTCGGTGGACGAGGTGTACCGGACGGTGTTCGACGCCGAGTACCTGGTGCTGGGCCTGGGCGACGTCTACCTGGGCGCGCCGGTGGCGACCCCGCTGGACCCGCGGCACCGGCTGGTCACCACCAAGTACAACCCGGCCCGGACCTGGACGGCGGAGAACTCGGTCGGCATCGGCGGCGCCTACCTGTGCGTGTACGGCATGGAGGGCCCGGGCGGCTACCAGTTCGTCGGGCGGACGGTGCAGATGTGGTCGGGCTGGCAGCAGCGCGGCCCGTTCACGCCGGGCGCGCCCTGGCTGCTGCGGTTCTTCGACCGGATCCGCTGGTACCCGGTGTCGGCCGAGGAGCTGCTGGAGCTGCGCGCCGACATGGCCGCGGGCCGGTTCGAACCGCGGATCGAGGACGGCGAGTTCGCGCTCGCCGAGCACCTGCGCTTCCTGGCCGACCAGGCCGGTCCGATCGAGGAGTTCCGGGCGGTGCAGGCGGCGGCGTTCGAGGCGGAGCGGCGGGCCTGGGAGGAGTCCGGCGAGTTCGACCGGGCCGACCTGGCGGCCGCCGCGGAGCCCGCCGCGCCGCGCGCGGTGGTGGTGCCGCCGGGCGGCGGCGTGGTGGAGGCCGAGTTCACCGCCTGCGTGTGGAAGGTGGACGTGGCCCCGGGCGAACGGGTGCGCAAGGGACAGCGGTTGCTGGCACTGGAGGCGATGAAGATGGAGTCCGCGGTGGTCTCGGACCGGGACGGCGTGGTCGCCGAGCTGCTGGTCGGCTCGGGCGACCAGGTGCGGGCGGGCAGCCCGCTGGTGGTGCTGGGGGCCCCGGCGTGAGCGCGGTCGAGCGGGTGCGCCGGGCGTACGCGCGGATCGCCGCGGTCGACCGGCCGGAGGTGTGGATCGACCTGCGGCCCGAGGCGGAGGCGGCGGCCGAGGCGGCCGGGGTGGACGCCCGGGTGGCGGCGGGCGAGCGGCTGCCGCTGGCGGGCACGGTGTGCGCGGTGAAGGGCAACATCGACGTGGCGGGCCTGCCGACCACGGCGGGCTGCCCCTCGTACGCCTACCGGCCGGAGCGGGACGCCCCGGCGGTGGCCCGGCTGCGGGCGGCGGGCGCGGTGGTGCTGGGCACCACCAACCTGGACCAGTTCGCCACCGGCCTGGTCGGCACCCGCAGCCCGTACGGCGCGGTCCGCAACGCGGTCGACCCGGGCCGGATCTCGGGCGGCTCCAGTTCGGGTTCGGCGGTGGCGGTGGCGCTGGGCCTGGTGGACCTGGCGCTGGGCACCGACACGGCGGGCTCGGGCCGGGTCCCGGCGGCGCTGAACGGCGTGGTGGGCCTGAAGCCGACCCCGGGCCTGGTGCCGACCGACGGCGTGGTCCCGGCCTGCGCAAGCCTGGACTGCGTCTCGGTGTTCGCCCGCACGGTCGACGAGGCCGAGGCCGTGCTGCGGCTGCTCGCCGACCCGGCCCCGGCCGCCCCGGGCCGCCGGCCGGGCCCGTGGCGGGTCGCCGTCCCGGCGGCCGACCGGCTGGGCGTCCTGGCGGACGGCTGGGCGGCGGCGAACGCGGCGGCGGCCGGCCGGCTGGCGGCGGCGGGCGCCGAGCTGCGGGACGCGGACCTGGCGCCGTTCGACGCGGCGGCGGCGCTGCTGTACGGGGGCGCGTTCGTCGCCGAGCGGTACGCCGCGGTGGGCGCGTTCACGGACGCGGCGGCCGGGCGGGGCGATCCGGGGCTGGATCCGGTGGTGGCGGGCATCGTCCGGGCCGCCGGGCGAGTGCCCGCACACCGGCTGTTCGCCGACCGGGTCGAGCTGGAGCGGCTGCGGGCCGCCGCGTTGGCCGAACTCGGCGACGCGGACGCCCTGTTGCTGCCGACCACCACCTGGCACCCGACCTTCGCCGAGGTCGCCGCCGACCCGGTGGGCGCCAACACCCGGCTGGGCCGGTTCACCAACTCGGCGAACCTGCTGGGCCTGTGCGCGGTCGCCGTCCCGGCGGGTACGGTCGGCGGCCTGCCGTTCGGCGTGATGCTGGTCGGCCCGGCCCGCACCGAGGAGCGGCTGGCCGCGCTGGCCCGGCTGCTGACCGCGCCGCCGGTGCGGCTGGCGGTGTTCGGCGCGCACCTGACCGGGCAGCCGCTGAACGGTCAACTGGCCGCGCTGGGCGGCCGGTTCGTCGCCGAGGTGCGCACCGCGCCGGAGTACCGGATGTACGCGCTGGACACCCTCCCGCCCAAGCCGGGCCTGGTCCGGGTGGCGGAGGGCGGCGCGAGCCTGCCGGGCGAGCTGTGGGAGCTGCCGGCGGCCGGCCTGGGCGCGCTGCTGGGCGCGCTGCCGCCCCCGATGGTGCTCGGCCCGGTCCGACTGGCGGACGGCTCGGGGGCGCCGGGCTTCCTCTGCGAACCGGCCGCGCTGGCGGGCGCGGTGGACGTCACCGCGGCCGGCGGCTGGGCCGCCCACCTCGCCAGTCGAACTCTTTCAGTCTAGGTATCCAATTTTTGCAATACCTGTCGAATATATTGCCGCCCGATGTCAACGCCGTTACGCTCCCGGGTCGTCGGGTCGCGGACCTGACAAGACGTCGTCAACCGGGCGGAGGCAGCGGCATGGTGGTATCGCGACGGGTTTTCCTGCAGGCGGCAGCGGCGGCGGGCGTGGTCGGGGCGGTGGGGCTGGGCGAGGGCCTGGCCGCGGCCCCGGCCCGCGCCGCCAGCCCCGCGGGCGACGTGGTCGGCAAGGTGACGGTCGGCTACCAGGGCTGGTTCGCCTGCCCGGGCGACGGCGCCCCGATCAACGGCTGGTGGCACTGGGCGCAGAACTGGGGCCAGGCGCCCTCGAACACCAACAAGTCCATCGTCGCCTGGCCGGACGTCCGCGAGTACCCGAAGACGTACGCCACGGCCTTCGCGAACCTGAACAACGGCCAACAGGCGTCGCTGTTCTCGTCCTACGACCAGTCCACGGTCGACGTCCAGTTCCGCTGGATGAAGCAGTACGGCATCGACGCCGCCGCCCTGCAGCGCTTCAACCCGACCGGCGGCGAGGGCCCGACCCGGGACGCGATGGCGGGCAGGGTGCGCAGCGCGGCGGAGTCCCAGGGCGTGAAGTTCTACATCATGTACGACGTCTCGGACTGGACCACCATGCAGTCGGACATCAAGGCCGACTGGACGAACAAGATGAGCGCGCACACCGCCTCGCCCGCGTACGCCCGGCAGAACGGGAAGCCGGTGGTGTGCATCTGGGGCTTCGGCTTCAACGACAACCAGCGCCCGTTCACCCCCACCCAGTGCCTGGACGTCCTCAACTGGTTCAAGGCGCAGGGCTGTTACGTGATCGGCGGGGTACCGACCTGGTGGCGCACCGGCGACCGGGACTCCCGGGCCGGCTTCTCCGACGTCTACCACGCCTTCGACATGCTCTCGCCCTGGCTGGTGGGCCGGATCGGCAGCGCGGCCGACGCCGACAACTTCTACAACGTGGCGACCGTCCCGGACCTGGCGGAGTGCAACGCGCACGGCATCGACTACCAGCCGTGCGTGCTGCCCGGCGGGGTCGGCGACCGGCAGCGGGCGCACGGCGACTTCATGTGGCGGCAGTTCTACAACATGGCCCGGGCCGGGGTGGCCTCCGCGTACATCTCGATGTTCGACGAGTACAACGAGGGCAACCAGATCGCCAAGACCGCCGAGTCCCAGAGCTGGGTGCCCGCCGGGTCCGGGTTCCTGGCGCTGGACGAGGACGGCACCGCCTGCTCCTCCGACTACTACCTGCGGCTCACCGGCGACGGCGGCCGGATGCTCAAGGGGCAGCTGCCGGTGACGGCCGCCCGCCCGACCCAGCCGTTCCCGACCGCACCGGACACCACCGCCCCGACCGCGCCGGGCGGCCTGCGGGTGACCGGCCAGAGCGACACCACGGTCTCGCTGGCCTGGAACGCCGCCACCGACAACGTGGCCGTCACCGGCTACCGGGTGCTG
This sequence comes from Kitasatospora saccharophila, assembly GCF_039529925.1. Lineage (NCBI taxonomy): Bacteria > Bacillati > Actinomycetota > Actinomycetes > Kitasatosporales > Streptomycetaceae > Kitasatospora > Kitasatospora saccharophila. The sequence continues at coordinate 77,329 of NZ_BAAANS010000021.1, forward strand.
CTCGGCGACGCGGTCGCGGCCACCACCACCGGCACCGCGCTCACCGTCACCGGCCTGGCCCCCTCGACCGCGTACGGCTTCACCGTCCGGGCCCTGGACGCGGCGGGCAACGTCTCCCCCGCCTCCGGCCAGGTCACCGCGACCACCTCCGCCGCCACCGTCCCCACCGGCAACCTGGCGCTGCACCGCCCCACCGCGGAGAGCGGCCACACCCAGGGCTACGGCTCCGGCAACGCGGTCGACGGCGACCCGAACAGCTACTGGGAGAGCGTCAACAACGCCTTCCCGCAGTGGCTGCAGACCGACCTCGGCGCCACCCTCCCGGTGCGCCGGATCGTCCTCTCCGTCCCCCCGGCCGCCGCCTGGGCCACCCGCACCCAGACCGTGGAGGTGCAGGGCAGCACCGACGGAACAACCTTCACCCGCCTGCTCGCCCCCGCCGGCCGCGTCTTCGACCCGGCCACCGGCAACAGCGCCACCCTCACCCTCCCGGCCGGCACCAGCGCCCGCCACCTGCGCCTGGTGTTCACCGCCAACACCGGCTGGCCGGCCGGCCAGGTCGCCGAACTCCAGGTCTACGCCTCGTAGTCCGGCGCCGGAGCCCGGCGCGGAACAATTCCGTTCGACCGATCGGTCGTATCCGTTACGCTCCCCGGAGCCCGGGCCGGCAGCACGCCGGCCCGGGCCTTCCGGAGGGGAATCCATGACGCACACCCCGGCCCGGCGCCTGCGCGCCGGCCTGACGGCGGCCTCCGCCGTCGCCCTGACCCTGCTCGTCCCCGGCACCGCGGGGGCCGCCACCGGCACCCCGCTCACGCCGACCGACCTGCTGAACGGCGGCCGCCCCTGCGCCACCGACCCGGCCGACCCGGCCGTGCTGCACGACAGCCCCTACGGCGGCTTCTCGGTCTCGGGCACCACGCACCACAGCGACCCGTCGGTGTGGCAGCTGGACGAGGAGTTCGCGTACTGGCCGACCGCCGACCCGGCGCAGGTCGGCACCGTCGTCCGCCACGGCGCCCGACCGGGCTCGTCCACCACCACCTACCTGCCGACCCTCCCCGACGGTCAGGGCTACACCTGGCAGGCCCGCACCGTCGACCCGGCCACCGGCGCGGCCTCCGACTGGTCGGCCCCCTGCCACCTGACGGCCGACAACACCGCCCCGGCCACCAAGCCCACCGTCACCTCCTCCAACTACCCGGAGAACCAGTGGACCGCCGGCGGCAGCCCGGTGCGGTTCACCTTCACCGCGAACGGCACGGCCGACGCGGTCGCCTTCCGCTACACCTGGCCGGCCGGCCAGTCGGGCACCGTCCAGGCGGACGCCCCCGGCGGCTCGGCCACCGTCGACCTCGTCCCGCCGGCCGGCACCGAGGGCCCGACCCTGTTCCGGGTCCAGAGCGTGGACCGGGCCGGCAACTCCTCCTCCCCCAGCGACTACCAGCTGCTGATCCTCCGGACCTCGCCGACCGTCACCAAGACCTCCCACTCCCCGATGTTCGGCAAGCCCGCCACCTTCCGGCTCACCCCGGACCCGGGCGTGCAGGCCGCCTCCCCGGTGGTCAGCTACACGGTGACCAACACGACGACGTACGAGACGACCACCGTCCCGGCCGCCCCGGACGGCACCGCCGAGCTCACCCTGGTCCTGAAGAGTCCCCGGGGCGACAGCCTGGAGGTCACCTCCACCAGCGCCAACGGCTGGACGAGCAGCCTGGCCCGCTGGTCGGAGGGGATCGACACCACCCCGACGGTCACCTCCGCGGAGTACCCGGCGGAGAGCTACGGCGGCGCGGCCGGCGCCCCCGGCACGTTCCACTTCGCCCCGAAGATCAAGGGCGCCCAGATCACGAGCTACACCTACCGCTTCGGCTGGTCCGCGGAGTGGACCACCGTCCCGGCCGGTCCGCACGGCGAGGCCGACATCAGCTGGACCCCGCCGGCCGGCGACTGGTACGTGCTGGAGTCCTACGCGACCACCAAGGACGGCATCGAGCTCAGCCACGGCGAGTACTACTTCGCCGTCAACTGACGTCCCGCGGGCCCCGGCACCGGCCGGGGCCCGCCCCGTCCGCCCGCCCCCTCCCCGCCGGCCCCGAATTCGTTCGAGCCGCCCCGGAGCCCGCCGATACGCTCCCCGCGTGAACGATCCGACGGCCGGCGACCCCGGCGAACCAGACGTCCGCGGTCCGCTCCGCTTCCTGTGCTGGCTGGCCACCAGCCAGCTCCGCCGCTCCCTGGCCGGCACCTTCTTCGGCACCGCCTGGATGCTCGGCCTGACCGTCCAGCCCTACCTGCTCTCCCGCGCCGTCGACGACGGGCTGCGCACCGGCCGCACCGCCGTCGTCCTGGGCTGGGCCGCCGCGATGCTCGGCTTCGGCCTGCTCTCCGCGGCGCTCGCCTGGTTCCGGCACCGCACCATGACGCTGGTCCGCCTCGACGCCACCTTCCGCACCGTCAACGTGGTGCTGCGGCACAGCACCCGGCTGGGCGCGGCGCTGCCCCGGCAGGCGACCGCGGGCGAGGTGGTCACCATCGGCGTCTCCGACGTGATCCGGATGTCCCTGGCGCTGACCTTCGTCGGCCCCGGCGTCGGCGCGGTGGTCTGCTACCTGGCGGTCGCCGTGCTGCTGCTGGCGCTCTCCCCGCTGCTGGCCCTGACCGTCCTGCTCGGCCTGCCGCTGCTCGGCCTGGCGATGCGCCCGCTGTTCGCCCGCCAGCGCGCCGCCGAGAACCGCTACCGCGACCGCCAGGCCCGGCTGACCGCCCGCTTCGAGGACCTGGCCGGCGGGCTGCGGGTGCTGAACGGCCTCGGCGGCAAGGACGTGTACGCGGGCCGCTACCGGGACGACTCCCGCCTGCTGCGCGCCGAGGGCTACCGGGTCGGCGCCGTCACCAGCTGGATCCAGGCCCTCGGCACCGGCCTGCCCGTCCTGCTGCTGGCCGCCGTCACCTGGATCGGCGCCCGCCTCGCCGTCTCCGGCCAGTTGACGCCCGGCCAGCTCGCCGCGGCCTTCGGGTACGCGGCCGTGCTGGTCTCCCCGGTCTACTTCCTGCTGGAGATCGGCCAGGACGTCGCCCGCGCCCTGGTGAGCGCGCGCCGGGTGGTCGACTTCCTCTCGCTCTCCCCCGACCCCGACCTCGGCACCGCCGAACCGACCTCCGGCCGGGCCGAGTTGGCCGATCCCGAGTCCGGCATCCGGCTGGCCCCCGGCACCCTCACCGTGCTGGCCTGCGCCCGCCCGGCCGACAGCGCCGCCGTCGCCGAACGCCTCGCCCGGTTCGACGCCGCCGGCGCCGAGTGGGGCGGCACCCCGCTCACCGACCTGCCGCTGACCGCCGTCCGCGACCGGATCACCCTGGCCGAGAACGAGGCCGCCCTGTTCGCCGGCACCCTGCGCGAGACCGTCCGCGGCCGCACCGGGGCCGACGACGCCGCCCTGCTCGCCGCGATCGAAGCCGCTGCCGCCCGCGACGTCCACGACGCCCTGCCCGGCGGCCTGGACGCCCCGATCGCCGCCGACGGCCGCAACCTCTCCGGCGGCCAGCGCCAACGCCTGCGCCTGGCCCGGGCGTTGACCGCCGACCCGGAGGTCCTGCTGGCCGTCGAACCCACCTCCGCGGTCGACGCCCACACCGAGGCCGCGATGGTCGCCGGCCTGCGCACCGCCCGCGCCGGCCGCACCACCCTGCTCACCAGCACCTCCCCCCTGCTGCTCGACCGCGCCGACACCGTGCACTACCTGATCGACGGCGAGGTCGCCGCCACCGGCACCCACCGCGAGCTGCTCCGCACCCGCCCCGACTACCGCGCCCTGGTCGCCCGCGACGCCGACTCCCCCGCTGACTCCCGTGCCGAGGAGGCCAGTTGACCAGGACACCGACCCCGGCCGCCCCCGACTTCCCCGCCCAGGAGGAGAGTTGAGCACCCTCCCGATCGCCACCACCCGCCAGGTCCGGCGGGCCGCCGTCGCCCTGGTCCGGGCCGACGGCCGCGCCTTCGCCACCGTCCTCGCGCTCAACGTCGCGGCCGCCCTGCTCGGCCTGGCCGGGCCCTGGCTGCTCGGCCGGATCATCGACCGGGTCGCCACCGGGGCCACCACCGGCGACGTCGACCGGCTCGGCCTGCTGCTGCTCTGCTGCGCCGCCGTCCAGATCCTGGCCGCCCGCCAGGCCCGCTACCTGGCGCACCGGTTCGGCGAGCGCTCCGCCGCGAAGGTCCGCGAGCAGCTGCTGGACCGGGTCCTCGCGCTGCCCGCCGCCACCGCCGAACGCGCCGGCACCGGCGACCTCACCGCCCGCGGCACCGCCGACTCCACCGCCGTCGGCGAGACGCTCCGGGACGCCGCCCCCGAGCTGCTCGTCTCCGGCGCACAGGTGCTGTTCATCCTCGGCGCGATCCTCACCGTCAGCCCGCTGCTGGGCGCCTGCGGGCTCCTCACCGTCCTGGGCATCGCCCTCGGCTCCCGCTGGTACCTGCGGCGCTCCCGCCCCGCCTACCTCGCCGACCGGGCCGCGACCGCCGGGCTCGCCGAGGTGCTCTCCGCCACCGCGAACGGCGCCCGCACCGTCGACGCCCTGGGCCTGGGCGGGCAGCGCCTGGCCGCCGGCCGCGAAGCCGTCGCCACCACCCACCGGGCCCGGCTGCGCACCCTGTACCTGCGGCTGCGCTACTTCGCGGTCATCAACGTCTCGTACACCCTCTCGGGCGTGCTGGTCCTCCCGCTCGGCGCCGTCCTGGTCGCCCACCACACCGTCACCCTCGGCGCGGCCGTCGCCACCTCGCTGTACCTGCAGCGCGTCGTGGACCCGCTCGACAGCATCGTCGTCCTGCTCGAATCCCTGCAGAGCAGCACCGCCGCGTACGCCCGGGTCGAGGGGCTGGCCCCCGGGCCCGCGTCCGTCCCGGCGCAGGCCGGCGGCCCGGCCCCCGCGCACGAGCCCGCCGACGACCGGATCCGGGTCGCCGGGGTCCGGTACGCCTACCCGGACGGGCCCGACGTCCTGCACGGCCTCGACCTGGACCTGAGGCCGGGCGAGCGGCTGGCCGTGGTCGGCCCCTCCGGCTCCGGCAAGACCACCCTCGGCCGCCTGCTGGCGGGCGTCGAGCGGCCCCGCACCGGCAGCGTCACCGTCGGCGGCGTCCCGCTCGCCGGCCTCCCGCCGGAGCGGCTGCGCCGCCAGGTCGTCCTGGTCACCCAGGAGCACCACGTCTTCCTCGGCACCCTGCGGGACAACCTGCGGATCGCCGCCCCCGGCGCGGACGACGCCGCGCTGACCGCCGCCCTCGACGCGGTCGGCTGGCAGCACGACCTCCCGGACGGCCTGGACACCGAGCTGGGCCCGGCCGCGACCCGCCTGGACGGGGCCCGGGCGCAGCAGCTCGCCCTGGCCCGGGTCATCCTGGCCGACCCGCACACCCTGGTCCTCGACGAGGCGACCGCGCTGCTCGACCCGGCCACCGCCCGCCACACCGAGCGGGCGCTGGCCGCCGCCCTCACCGGCCGCACCGTCATCGCCATCGCCCACCGCCTGCACACCGCGCACGACGCCGACCGGGTGGCCGTCCTCGCCCACGGCCGGCTGACCGCCCTGGGCCCCCACCGGGAGCTGCTGGCCGCCGGGGGCCCGTACGCCGACCTCTGGCACACCTGGCGCACGGCCTGACGGCACGACGACGGCGGGGGTGCCGGGGCCCGCGGGCCCCGGCACCCCCGCCGGGCCGGACGGCTACCTGAGCACGCCCGCGTCCATCCCGCCGGTCTCGGCGGGCGCCGCCAGCAGTCCCAGCTCGGCCACCGAGGCGAGCCGCGGGTGGGTGGGCAGGATCCGGACGGTGTAGCCGAACGGGCCGGTGCGGGAGAGTTCGAGGTGGCCCTCGTAGCGGATCCGGCCGTCGAGGTCGGTGCCGCCGCCCGCGGGCTTGAGGGCGAGCGTGGCGGCCTCGGAGATCCGGTCGCTCTCGTCGACCCGTCCGGCGACCACCTGGACCTCGACGTCCTCGGGCCGGAGCGGGCCGAGGTTGACCCGGACCCGCAGCGCGAGCGTCGCGCCGAGCTCCTGGGCCTCGCCCGCCCCGTCCGCCTCGACGTGCTCGACCCGCACCGCGGGCCACGCCTCCCGGACGCCGGCCTTCCAGCCCGCCAGCTCCTTCGCCGGCGCGTAGTCGCCGGCCGGGCCCGCCAGCCGCCGCTCGGCCGCGGCCGCCGGGGCGTACAGCCGCTCGACGTACTCGCGGACCATCCGCCCGGCCAGCACCTTGGGGCCGAGCGTGACCAGGGTGTGCCGGACCATGGAGATCCACCGGTGCGGGAGCCCGTCCGCGCCCCGGTCGTAGAACCGGGCGGCGACCTGGTGCTCGATCAGGTCGTAGAGCGCGGCGGCCTCGATGTCGTCGCGGTGCTCGGCCTCCCGGCTCTCCGGGTCGACCACGCCCTCGCCGGTGCCGCCGTCGGCGGTGGGGATGGCCCAGCCGTTCTGGCCGTCGTACCACTCGTCCCACCACCCGTCGAGGATGGACAGGTTGAGGCAGCCGTTCAGCGCGGCCTTCATCCCGGAGGTGCCGCAGGCCTCCAGCGGGCGCAGCGGGTTGTTCAGCCAGACGTCGCAGCCGGGGTACAGCGTCTTGGCCATCGCCATGTCGTAGTCCGGCAGGAAGACGATCCGGTGCCGCACCGCCGGGTCGTCGGCGAACGCGACCAGCTGCTGGATCAGCCGCTTGCCGCCGTCGTCGGCCGGGTGCGCCTTGCCCGCGATGACGATCTGCACCGGCCGCTCGGGGTCGAGCAGCAGCCTGCGCAGCCGGGCCGGGTCGCGCAGCATCAGGGTGAGCCGCTTGTACGAGGGGACCCGGCGGGCGAAGCCGATGGTCAGCACGTCGGGGTCGAGGACGTTCTCGGTCCAGCCCAACTCGGCTTCCCCGGCGCCGCGTTGGCGCCAGGAGGCGCGCAGCCGACCGCGGGCCTCGTCGACCAGTTGGGCGCGCAGCGAGCGGCGCAGCTCCCAGACCTCGGCGTTGCCGATCCGCTCCAGGCCGGTCCACTGCTCGGCGGTGCCGACGGCCATCGCGGCCTCGGCGCGCTCCTGGCCGATCTCGGTGGCGCCGAGCCGGACGACGGCGGGGTCGATCCAGGTGGGGGCGTGCACGCCGTTGGTGATCGAGGTGATCGGGACCTCGGGCGCGTCGAACCCGGGCCACAGGCCGCGGAACATCTCCCGGCTGACGGCGCCGTGCAGGGTGGAGACGCCGTTGGCGCGCTGGGCGAGCCGCAGGCCCATCGCGGCCATGTTGAACAGCCGGGGGTCGCCGCCCTCCCAGCTCTCGGCGCCGAGCGCGAGCACCTGCTCGACCGGGACGCCGGGGAGCGCGGCGTCGCCGCCGAAGTGCCGGCCGACCAGGGCGCGGTCGAAGCGGTCGATGCCGGCCGGCACCGGGGTGTGGGTGGTGAACACGGTGCCGGCCCGGACCGCCTCCAGGGCGTCGGCGAAGCCGAGTCCGGGGTGGGCGGTGACGAGTTCGCCGATCCGCTCCAGGCCGAGGAAGCCGGCGTGGCCCTCGTTGGTGTGGAAGACCTCGGGCGCGGGGTGGCCGGTGAGCCGGCAGTAGGTGCGGACGGCGCGGACGCCGCCGATGCCCAGCAGTATTTCCTGCATCAGCCGGTGCTCGCTGCCGCCGCCGTAGAGCCGGTCGGTGACGTCGCGTTCGGCGGGGCCGTTGGCCTCGACGTCGGAGTCGAGCAGCAGCAGCGGGACCCGGCCGACCTGGGCGCGCCAGACCTGGGCGGCCAGGGTGCGGCCGCCGGGCAGCGCGAGGTCGATCCGGCAGGGGGTGCCGTCCTCCTCGCGCAGCAGGGTGACGGCGAGCGCGTCGGGGTCGAGCAGGGGGTAGCGCTCCTGCTGCCAGCCGTCCCGGTCGAGGGACTGCCGGAAGTAGCCGTGCCGGTAGAACAGGCCGACGCCGATGATCGGGACGCCGAGGTCGGAGGCGGCCTTGAGGTGGTCGCCGGCCAGGATGCCGAGTCCGCCGGAGTACTGCGGCAGCGCGGCGGCGATGCCGTACTCGGGGGAGAAGTAGGCGATGGCGGCGGGCAGGTCGCCGTCGGCCCCGGCGGGGTCGCCCGCGCCCTGGTACCAGCGCGGGCCGGTGAGGTAGTCGCGCAGTTCGTCGGACAGGTCGCCGAGGCGGCGCAGGAAGCGCCGGTCCGCGGCGAGCGCGGCGAGTCTGGCCGCCGGGACCTCGCCGAGCAGTCGGACCGGGTCCTCTCCGACGGCGGCCCACACGTCCGGGTCGACGGAGCGCAGCAGCTCCCTCGTCTCGGGGTGCCAGGACCAGCGGAGGTTCAGCGCGAGCTCGTGCAGTGGCTGCAGTTGTTCGGGCAGGACGGTGCGGACGGTGAACCTGCGGATTGCCTTCACGTGAGGGAGCGTAGCCCCGGGCGTACGCCTGAGGGGGCGTCAACTGGCGGGCGGCACACCCGTTCGGAGCAGTGTTGAGATCGTTCCGGGCGCGTGGTGGCAAATACCGGCGCGCAGGGGGCGCACGCTGGGAAAAGAAGCGCCGTCGGGTGTGAACTTCTGGGGACGGAGGTGTTTCGGGTGTCTGTTTCACCGTTGCATACCGGCTGAAACCGCGCGCCTACCCACACGTAGCCCTTGCCGGTGGTGCGAGGATGCAACAAGGTCGTGAGTGCCGCTGGTGCGCGATCGGGTGGTCGCCCCCTGCTGCCTCGGCTGCTGCATGTCTTGTTCGACGAACCCTCACTTTCCTTAGCCCATTCGGCCCCAGTCGCCGCCTCTTCGCGTGTCCTTGTTCCCTGTCCGGTCGTTTTCCGGTGGGTTGGGTCACGAGGGGGGCGTGCACCGAGCGGCGCGCGCCGGGACACGTGCGTCCGGCTCGGCGCGCCACCGCGTGGCCGCGACCGGTGGGCGGGGTTGCCGGGGCCGTCGGCACGGGCAGGCTCCGGCCGCACGTCCTTCCTCACCCCAGCAGTCCCCCCGGTACTCCCTCGGCGCCGCTGCCGCGGGAGCTGCCGCCGATCTCGGGCAGGAGCATTGGCATGCACGGCGACACGCGGGACCAGTCCACGGTGCCGACGGACGACGCACCCGACACCCCGTCAGCCCCGGTCCTCCCGGCGGACGCCCCGTCCGCCGGCGAGCCCCCGGTACCGGCCCCGCGCGCGGGCGCGGCCCGCCGGAAGGCCGCCGAACCGGCCGTGAAGCGCGCCGCGGGCACCCCCCGCAAGGCCGCCGCGAAACGGACCACCACCGTCAGGTCCAGCGCGGCGTCCGACGGCGCGGCCGCCGCGAAACCGGCCCGCACCCCCGCCCGGAAGACCACCGCGGCACCCACCGACCCCGCGGGCTCCGCCGAGCCCGCCGCGCGTCCGGCCGCCAAGCGCGCCGCCACCCGTCCCACCCGCAAGACGACAGAGAGCGACACCGTGATCGGCCGCATCCCCGTGCTTGACGTGACCCCGCTCGTCGACGCCGGCCGGCGTCCGGCCAAGGCCGTGGAGGGGGAGCGCTTCCTGGTCTCGGCCACGGTGTTCCGCGAGGGGCACGACGCGGTCGGCGCCAACGTGGTGCTGCGCGACCCGCGCGGCCGCTCCGGCCCGTGGACGCCGATGCGCGAGCTGTCCGAGGGCAGCGACCGCTGGGGCGCGTACGTCACGCCGACCGCGCCGGGCCGCTGGTCGTACCTGGTGGAGGCGTGGTCGGACCCGGTGGCGACCTGGAGGAAGCACGCGGCGGTGAAGCTCCCGGCCGGGATCGACACCGCGCTGGTGCTGGAGGAGGGCGCCCAGCTGCTGGAGCGCGCCGCCGCCGGGGTGCCGAAGAAGGACGGCCGGGCCCAGGTGCTCGCGGCGGTGGACGCGCTGCGCGACTCCGGCCTGCCGCCGCTGAGCCGCTACGCGGCGGCGCTGGACCCGGAGGTGACGGCGCTGCTGGCCCGCCACCCGCTGCGCGAGCTGGTCTCGGCGACCCGCCCGCAGCCGCTCCAGGTGGACCGCAAGCGGGCGCTGTTCGGCTCCTGGTACGAGTTCTTCCCGCGCTCGGAGGGCGCGGTGGTCGACCCGTCGGGCGTCGAGCCGCCGGTGTCGGGCACCTTCCGGACGGCCGCCGAGCGGCTGCCGGCGGTGGCCGCGATGGGCTTCGACGTGGTGTACCTGCCGCCGGTCCACCCGATCGGCCGGGCCCACCGCAAGGGCCCCGGCAACACCCTGGCGGCCGGTCCGCGGGACGTCGGCTCGCCGTGGGCGATCGGCTCCCCGGAGGGCGGCCACGACGCCGTCCACCCGGACCTGGGCACCATCGAGGACTTCGACCACTTCGTCGCCGAGGCCGCCGCGCTGGGCCTGGAGATCGCCCTCGACTTCGCGCTGCAGTGCTCGCCGGACCACCCGTGGGTGCACAAGCACCCGGAGTGGTTCAGCCACCGCGCGGACGGCACCATCGCGTACGCCGAGAACCCCCCGAAGAAGTACCAGGACATCTACCCGGTCAACTTCGACCAGGACTTCGACGGGATCGTCCGCGAGACGGTGCGGATCCTGCGCTTCTGGATGGGCCACGGGGTGCGGATCTTCCGGGTCGACAACCCGCACACCAAGCCGGTGGTCTTCTGGGAGAAGGTGCTCGCGGACATCGCCCGCACCGACCCGGACGTGCTGTTCCTGGCCGAGGCGTTCACCCGCCCGGCGATGATGCACACCCTGGGCAAGGTGGGCTTCCACCAGTCCTACACGTACTTCACCTGGCGCGACACCAAGGCCGAGCTGACCGAGTACCTGACCGAGCTGACCGGCGAGGCGGCCGCCTACATGCGGCCGAACTTCTTCGCCAACACGCCGGACATCCTGCCCGAGTACCTGCAGCACGGCGGTCCGGCCGCGTTCGCGGTGCGCGCCGTGCTGGCGGCGACGCTCTCGCCGACCTACGGGGTGTACGCGGGCTTCGAGCTGTTCGAGAACGAGGCGGCGGCGCCCGGCTCGGAGGAGTACCTGCACTCGGAGAAGTACGAGCTGCGCCCGCGCGACTGGTCCCGGCAGGACTCGCTCGCGCCGCTGCTGACCGCCCTGAACCGGCTGCGCCGCCGCCACCCCGCGCTGCAGCAGCTGCGGGACCTGCGCTTCCACCCCGTCGACAACGAGCGGATCCTCGCGTTCTCCAAGACCGCCGTCACCGAGGACGGGCTGGAGGACCACGTGATCTGCGTCGTGAACCTGGACCCGCACCACGCCCAGGAGGCCACCGTGACGCTCGACGCGCCGGGGCCGCTGACGGTGCACGACGAGCTGACCGGCGCCACCTACGCCTGGGGCCGTCACAACTACGTCCGGCTCGATCCCTCTTCCGGGCCGGCCCACCTCCTCACGGTTCGGAGGAACCCGCAGTGACAGTCAACGAGCCCGTCCCCGACACCTTCGCCGACACCCCCGCCCGGGACCGCGACCCCGAGTGGTTCAAACGCGCGGTCTTCTACGAAGTGCTGGTGCGCTCGTTCCAGGACAGCAACGGCGACGGCGTCGGTGACCTCAAGGGGCTCACCTCGCGGCTCGACTACCTCCAGTGGCTGGGGGTGGACTGCCTCTGGCTGCCCCCGTTCATGAACTCCCCGCTGCGGGACGGCGGTTACGACGTCTCGGACTACCAGTCGGTGCTCCCGGAGTTCGGCAACCTGGCCGACTTCGTGGAGTTCGTCGACGCGGCGCACCTGCGCGGCATGCGGGTGATCATCGACTTCGTGGTGAACCACACCAGCGACCAGCACGCGTGGTTCCAGGCGTCCCGCAACGACCCGGACGGGCCGTACGGCGACTTCTACATGTGGGCCGACGACGACAAGCAGTACCCGGACGCCCGGATCATCTTCGTCGACACCGAGTCCTCGAACTGGACGTTCGACCCGGTCCGCAAGCAGTACTACTGGCACCGCTTCTTCAGCCACCAGCCGGACCTGAACTACGACAACCCGCAGGTGCAGGAGGAGGTGATGGCCGCGCTGAAGTTCTGGCTGGACCTCGGCATCGACGGCTTCCGCCTCGACGCGGTGCCCTACCTGTACGCCCGCGAGGGCACCAACTGCGAGAACCTGCCGGAGACCCACGACTTCCTGCGGCGGGTCCGCAAGGAGATCGACGCCAACTACCCGGACACCGTGCTGCTGGCCGAGGCCAACCAGTGGCCGGAGGACGTGGTCGACTACTTCGGCGACTTCGGCTCCGGCGGCGACGAGTGCCACATGGCGTTCCACTTCCCGGTGATGCCGCGGATCTTCATGGCGGTCCGCCGGGAGTCCCGCTACCCGGTCTCCGAGATCCTGGCGAAGACCCCGGAGATCCCCTCGGGCTGCCAGTGGGGCATCTTCCTGCGCAACCACGACGAGCTGACCCTGGAGATGGTCACCGACGAGGAGCGCGACTACATGTACGCGGAGTACGCGAAGGACCCGCGGATGCGGGCCAACGTGGGCATCCGCCGCCGGCTGTCGCCGCTGCTGGAGAACGACCGCAACCAGGTCGAGCTGTTCACCGCGCTGCTGCTCTCGCTGCCCGGTTCGCCGGTGCTGTACTACGGCGACGAGATCGGCATGGGCGACAACATCTGGCTGGGCGACCGGGACGGCGTCCGCACCCCGATGCAGTGGACGCCGGACCGCAATGCGGGTTTCTCGTCCGCCGACCCGGGCAGGCTCAGTCTGCCGCCCATCATGGATCCGGTGTACGGCTTTCAGGTGACCAACGTCGAGGCGCAGCAGAGCAGTTCGAGTTCGCTGCTGCACTGGACGCGTCGCATGATCGAGATCCGGAAGCTCAATCCGGCGTTCGGCCTCGGCAGCTACACCGAGCTGCCCTCCAGCAATCCCGCGGTACTGGCCTTCGTGCGCGAGTACGAGGGCGACCTGGTCATGTGCGTGAACAACTTCTCGCGGTTCGCGCAGCCGACCGAACTGGACCTGCGGCAGTACGGGGGGCGGTACCCGGTCGAGCTGATCGGCGGCGTGCGCTTCCCCGCCATCGGCGAGTGGCCGTACCTGCTGACGCTGGCCGGTCACGGGTTCTACTGGTTCCAGCTGCGCCAGGACCGGACGAAGCCGTCCGGGTCCCGGTAGCAGCCGGATCGCCGCAGCACGTCCACGAAGTAACGATCCCTCAGGCCCCGAACGGGACGTCACCCTCCGCGGGCGCGCGGAATGCCTCGCGCGCCCCCGGGGGTCTTCGCACCACCGCGTACGGAGAACAGCCCAACGGCCACCCACACGAAGGCGTGACACCGAGCAGCTGCTCGCGTGCCGTCGCCGCCGCGCCGCCGAAATCCGGAAGACTGCTGGGCCCGGCCACGATTCGTCGGGCAGCCGCCCGCTTCCGGGGAAAGGGAGTCATGTCCGAACCCTCCCGTTCTCAAGCCCACGTGCACCGTGAGCCCTCCGACGCCGCCACCGGACCGGTGGGCACGCGCGCACCGGGGGTCCGGAGAACCGCCGCCGGAGTCAGCGAGCTGGTCCAGGCGGCGCTGCCGCTGATCGCCGAGTGGCTGCCCACCCAGCGCTGGTACGCCGGCAAGGGCCGGCCGATCGCCGCGCTCACCCCGGTGGTCGGCACCCCGCTGCAGGTCGGCGACCCGGCCCTGCTGCACCTGCTGCTGCGGGTCGAGCACGGCGGCGCCACCGCCGGGCCGGGGGACGTCTACCAGCTGCTGCTGGGCATCCGCTCGGAGCAGCCCGCCTCGGTCGGCCCGATGGCGGTGCTGGGCCGGCTGACGGGCGGCACCTACGACGGGGCGACGCTCTACGACGCGGTGCACGACCCGGAGCTGACCGGCCGGCTGCTGGAGCACCTGGCCACCGGCGACCGGTTCGGCTCGCTGTCGTTCCGCCGCACCCCGGGCCCCGGCCTGCCGGGCAACCTGCCGGGGCGGGCGTGCACCGCCGAGCAGTCCAACTCCTCGGTGATCTACGACACCGAGTTCATCCTGAAGCTGTTCCGCCGGATCAGCCCGGGCACCAACCCCGACCTGGAACTCTCGCTGGCGCTGTCCCGGGCCGGGTCGACCCGCATCCCCCGGGTCGCCGCCTGGTTCGAGTGCCGGCTGGAGCGCTCCGAGCCCGCCACCCTGGGCCTGCTGCAGCGCTACCTGGCGGACGCCGAGGACGGCTGGGAGCTGGCCCTCGACCAGGTCGCCCGGCTCAAGGGCGACCCCTCGCCCGGCAACTTCGCGATCGAGGCGCACCGGCTCGGCCGGGCCACCGCCGAGGTGCACCGGGTGCTGGCCCGCTCGATGCCCACCGCCCGGCTGGACCGGGCCCGGATCGCCGAGCTGGCCGGCGCGATGGCCGACCGGCTGGACTCCGCGGTCACCGCCGTGCCCGGCCTGATGCGCTACCGCCCGGCGCTGCGCGCCGCGTTCCAGCAGCTCACCGAGGCCCACCTGGACGGGCTGCCGGTCCAGCGGATCCACGGCGACCTGCACCTGGGCCAGGCGATGCGCACCCCGCAGGGCTGGGTGCTGCTGGACTTCGAGGGCGAGCCCGCCAAGCCGCTGGCCGAGCGCCGCCTCCCGCAGCCCGCGCTGCGGGACGTCGCGGCGATGCTCCGGTCCTTCGACTACGCGGCCGCCCACCTGCTGGCCGGCGCCCCCGGCCAGGACCCGGAGCTCGCCCTGCTCGCCTCCGCCTGGGCCGCCCGCAACCGGGCCGCGTACTGCGCCGGCTACACCGCGGGCGGCGGCGTCGACCCGGCCGGGACGCCGGAGCTGATGCGCGCCCTGGAGATCGACAAGGCGGTGTACGAGGTGGTCTACGAGGCCCGGCACCGGCCGAGCTGGCTGCCGATCCCGCTGGCCGCGATCAACCGGCTGGCCGACACCGTCTGACCCGTGCCCGGCCGCCCACCGGGCGGCCGGGCACGGCGCCCTCCCCCGCAGGTCCGCACCCCCCTTCCCCGCACCGCAGTCGACCACGACTCCCGCGTCCCCGCGCAAGGCACCCGATCCTGGAGGATTCCGCCGTGACCCCGCTCGGTCCGCTCGACCCGTCCGCCGACCGCCAACCGGCCGTCCCGGCCACGTTCCGCAGCGGTCCGCGCAGCGGGGCCGCCACCGGGCGGCCCGCCGCGAAGGCCCCCTCGAAGCCGACGGCGAAGGCTCCTGCCAAGGCGCCCGCCAAGCCCGCGGCGAAGGCGCCCGCGAAGGCTCCGGCGAAGGCCGCCCGGGCGGGTGCGGCGGCGCGGCCGCAGACCGGCGGGGGCGCGCTGCGGCTGCCCGAGGCGCCGCTGCCGCCGGCCGAGGTGGAGCGGCTGGTCTCCGGGGCGCACCACGACCCGCACGCGCTGCTGGGCGCGCACGAGCTGCCCGCGGGCACCGCGATCCGGGTGCTGCGGCCGTTCGCGGAGCGGGTGGTGGTGGAGACCGAGCTGGGCCCGGCCGAGCTGACGCACCAGCAGGACGGCCTGTTCACCGGCCTGCTGACCGGGCAGAGCTTCCCGCGCTACACCCTGCGGGTGACGTACCCGGGCGGCGAGCCGCTCGTCCAGCAGGACGGCTACCGGTTCGCCCCGACGCTGGGCGAGCTGGACCTGCACCTGATCCGGGAGGGCCGGCACGAGCAGCTCTGGCAGGCGCTGGGCTCGCACGTGCGCACGGTGGACGGGGTGACCGGCACCGCGTTCGCGGTCTGGGCGCCGAACGCGGTGGGCGTGCGGGTGATCGGCTCGTTCAACCACTGGGACGGCACCGCGCACCCGATGCGCTCGCTGGGCTCCTCGGGCGTGTGGGAGGTGTTCCTGCCGGACGTCGGCGAGGGCGACCGCTACAAGTACCAGATCCTCACCCGGCACGGGCAGCGGCTGGAGAAGGCCGACCCGCTGGCCCGGGCCGCCCAGTGCCCGCCGGACACCGCCTCGGTGGTGACCGTCTCCCGGCACGCGTGGCAGGACGCCGAGTGGATGGAGCGGCGCGCCCGCACCGTGCACCACCGCGCCCCGCTGTCGGTCTACGAGCTGCACCTGGCGTCCTGGCGCCCGGAGCTGACCACGTACCGCGAGATCGCCGAGGTGCTGCCCGGGTACCTGGCCGAACTCGGCTTCACCCACGTCGAGTTCATGCCGGTGATGGAGCACCCGTTCGGCGGCTCCTGGGGCTACCAGGTCTCCGGCTTCTACGCCCCGACGGCCCGGCTCGGCACCCCCGACGACTTCCGCTTCCTGGTCGACACCCTGCACCGGCACGGCATCGGCGTGCTGGTCGACTGGGTGCCCGCGCACTTCCCGAAGGACGACTTCGCGCTGGCCCGGTTCGACGGCGAGCCGCTGTACGAGCCGGCCGACCCGCTGCGCGCCGAGCACCCGGACTGGGGGACGCTGGAGTTCGACTACGGCCGCACCGAGGTGCGCAACTTCCTGGTCGCCAACGCGGTGTACTGGTGCGAGGAGTTCCACGTCGACGGCCTGCGGGTGGACGCGGTCGCCTCGATGCTCTACCTCGACTACTCCCGCGAGGGCGGCGCCTGGACGCCCAACCAGTACGGCGGCCGGGAGAACCTGGACGCGGCCTCCTTCCTGCAGGAGATGAACGCCACCGTCTACCGGCGCTGCCCGGGCGTGCTGACGGTGGCCGAGGAGTCCACCGCCTGGGACGGGGTGACCCGGCCGACCGACAGCGGCGGCCTGGGCTTCGGCCTGAAGTGGAACATGGGCTGGATGCACGACTCGCTGGTGTACATCGCCAAGGAGCCGGTGCACCGCAAGTACCACCACAACGAGATGACCTTCTCGATGGTGTACGCCTACTCGGAGAACTACATCCTGCCGATCTCGCACGACGAGGTGGTGCACGGCAAGCAGGCGCTGGTCTCCAAGATGCCCGGCGACTGGTGGCAGCAGCGCGCCAACCACCGCGCCTACCTGGGCTTCATGTGGGCCCACCCGGGCAAGCAACTGCTGTTCATGGGGCAGGAGTTCGCCCAGGGCGCGGAGTGGGACCACGAGCACGGCCCGCAGTGGTGGGTGCTGGACGAGGGCTGGTCCGCGCACGCCGACCACCGCGGCGTGCAGCGCCTGGTCGGCGACCTGAACCACGTCTACCGGGACACCCCGGCGCTGTACGAGCAGGACACCGTCCCGGCCGGGTTCGCCTGGCTGGACGGCGGCGCGGCCGAGGACAACGTGCTGTCCTTCGTCCGGTTCGCGGCGGACGGCAGCCCGCTGGTCGCGGTCTGCAACTTCTCCCCCGTGGTGCGGCACGGCTTCCGGGTCGGCCTGCCCCGGCTGGAGGGGGCCGAGCAGCTGTGGGAGGAGGCGCTCAACACCGACGCCGAGCGGTACGGCGGCAGCGGGGTGGCCAACTCCAGCCCGGTGAAGTCCGAGGCGGAGGAGTGGAACGCCCAGCCGCGCTCGGCGGAGCTGGTGCTGCCCCCGCTGGCCACCGTCTGGCTCCGACCGGTCCGCTGAGCCCCGACCGCGGCTGCCGCCGACCCGTGCGGCGGTAGCCGCGGTGCCGCGAGCGAGTTCCCCGTGTTGTACGACGGTATGGTCGGTGTGACCGATGCCTGGGACGACCGGACGGAGAGCTCCACCGTGGCGCGCAGCGTGTACGTGACCGGGATCGACCGGGGGGACGGTCGGCAGGCCGTGGAGCTCGGGGTCATGGAACTGCTCACCCGTCAGGTGGACCGGGTGGGCGTCTTCCGCCCGCTGGTGCACGCGGCGGACGGGGACGGGGCGGGCAGCGACCACGTGGTGGAGCTGCTGCGCGGCAGGTACCGGCTGGACCTGCCGGTCTCGGAGCTGTACGGGCTGACGTACGACGAGGCGGCGGCGCTGCAGGCGGCCAGCGGGCAGGACGAGCTGGTCTCGGCGCTGGTGGAGCGCTTCCACCAGCTGGAGCGGCGCTGCCAGGCGGTGCTGGTGCTGGGCACCGACTTCTCGGAGACCAACATCCCGGACGAGCTGGCCTTCAACGCCCGGCTGGCGAACGAGTTCGGGGCGGGCGTGCTGCCGGTGGTCGGCGGCCGGCACGAGGACCCGCAGGCGGTGGTCGCGGAGGTGCGCAACGCGCACCGGGCGTACCGGGACCTGGGGTGCTCGATCCTGGCGATGGTGGCCAACCGGGTCCGCCCGGGGGCCAAGCAGCAGGTGCAGCGGACGCTGACCGAGAAGCTGCCGGTGCCGGTGTACGTGATCCCGGAGGAGCCCGCGCTGGCCGCGCCGACGGTGGCGCAGCTGGTGGAGGCGACCGGCGCGACGGTGCTGCTGGGCGACGCGGCGGGGCTCTCCCGGGACGTGCGCACCTTCGTGTTCGGCGGGGCGATGCTGCCGACCTTCCTGAACGCGCTGACCGAGGGGGCGCTGGTGGTGACCCCGGGCGACCGGGCGGACCTGGTGATCGGGGCGCTGGCCGCGCACGCGGCGAGCTCCCCGCCGATCGCCGGCGTGCTGCTGACGCTCGGTCAGCACCCGGGCCCGAACGTGATGGCGCTGGCCTCCCGGCTGGCCCCGGGCACGCCGGTGGCGGAGGTGGCCGAGGGCTCCTGGCTGACCGCGGCCGCGCTCACCCACCTGGAGGGCCGGATCGGGCCGAACAGCCCGCGGAAGGCCGAGATCGCCCTGGGCCTGTTCGAACTGCACGTGGACACCGTGGAGTTGACCAGCCGGATCGAGCTGAGCCGGTCCGAGCGGGTGACCCCGATGATGTTCGAGCACGCGCTGCTGGAGCGGGCCCGGGCGGACCGCCGGCACATCGTGCTGCCGGAGGGCACCGAGGACCGGGTGCTGCGGGCCGCCGAGGTGCTGCTGCGCCGCAACATCTGCGACCTGACCCTGCTCGGCGACCCGGACGCCGTGCACCGCAGGCTCGCCGCGCTGGGCATCGAGTTCCCGCAGGCCGGGGACGCGGGCGCGCAGGTCCGGATCGTCGACCCGGCGGCCAGCCCGCTGCGCCAGCGCTTCGCCGAGCTGTACGCGAAGGCCCGGGCACACAAGGGCATGACGGTGGAGCGGGCGCTGGACGTGGTCACCGACGTCTCGTACTTCGGCACCCTGATGGTGCAGGAGGGCATCGCGGACGGCATGGTCTCGGGCGCGGTGCACTCGACCGCGGCGACCATCCGCCCGGCCTTCGAGGTGATCAAGACCTCGCCGGGGGCGGCGATCGTCTCCTCGGTGTTCTTCATGTGCCTGGCCGACCGGGTGCTGGTGTACGGCGACTGCGCGGTCAACCCGGACCCGGACGCCCGGCAGCTGGCCGACATCGCGATCCAGTCGGCGGAGACCGCGGCCCAGTTCGGCGTGGAGCCGCGGGTGGCGATGCTGTCGTACTCGACCGGCGCCTCGGGCTCGGGCGCGGACGTGGACAAGGTCCGCAAGGCCACCGAGCTGGTCCGCGAGCTGCGCCCGGACCTGCTGGTGGAGGGCCCGATCCAGTACGACGCGGCGGTGGACGCGCGGGTCGCGGCGACCAAGCTGCCCGGCTCGGAGGTGGCCGGGCGGGCCACCGTGCTGATCTTCCCGGACCTGAACACCGGCAACAACACGTACAAGGCGGTGCAGCGCTCGGCCGGGGCGATCGCGGTCGGGCCGGTGCTGCAGGGCCTGAACAAGCCGGTGAACGACCTGTCCCGGGGCGCGCTGGTGGAGGACATCGTGAGCACCGTGGCGATCACCGCGATCCAGTCCCAGCCCGTCGTCGAGACCCCCGCCGCAGGAGGCGCGCAGTGACCACCGGTACCCGTGTCCTGGTGCTGAACGCCGGGTCGTCCTCGGTGAAGTACCAGCTGATCGACATGCTGGACGGCGCGAAGCTGGCCGCCGGCCTGGTGGAGCGGATCGGCGAGGAGCACGGCCGGCTGCTGCACCTGCCGCTGACCGGGGAGCCGCGCGAGACGCTGCGCCGCTTCGGCGGGCACGACGCGGCGCTGGAGGCGGTCGCCGAGGAGCTGGCGAAGGACCTGATGGGCCTGGACTCGCCGGAGCTGGCGGCGATCGGCCACCGGGTGGTGCACGGCGGGCTGCGCTTCACCCGGCCGACGCTGGTCACCGACGCGGTGCTGGCCGAGATCCGCCGGCTGATCCCGGTCGCGCCGCTGCACAACCCGGCGAACATCACCGGCATCGAGGTGGCCCGGAGGCTGCGCCCGGACCTGCCGCAGGTCGCGGTGTTCGACACCGCGTTCCACGCCACGCTGCCGGAGCACGCGGCCCGCTACGCGATCGACCGGAAGACCGCCGACGAGCACCGGGTGCGCCGCTACGGCTTCCACGGCACCTCGCACCAGTACGTCTCCCGGGCCACCGCCCGGCTGCTCGGCCGGGACCCGGCGGAGCTGAACGTGATCGTGCTGCACCTGGGCAACGGCGCCTCGGCCTCGGCGGTGGCGGGCGGGGTGTGCGTGGAGACCTCGATGGGCCTGACCCCGCTGGAGGGCCTGGTGATGGGCACCCGTTCGGGCGACGCGGACCCGGGCCTGGTGTTCCACCTGCACCGGGTGGGCGGGATGAGCATCGACCAGATCGACGACCTGCTGAACCGGCGCAGCGGCCTGCTGGGCCTGTGCGGGGACAACGACATGCGCGAGGTGGTGCGCCGGGCCCAGGAGGGCGAGGAGGACGCCAAGCTGGCCTTCGACTCGTACGTGCACCGGATCCGGCGCTACCTGGGCGGCTACTACGCGGTGCTGGGCCGGGTGGACGCGGTGGCGTTCACCGCGGGCGTCGGGGAGAACTCCGCCGAGGTGCGGGCCGCGGTCTGTGCCAATCTGGAGGAGCTGGGCATTTCGGTCGATCCGGAACTGAACGCGGTGCGCTCCCGGGACGCGCGGACGGTCTCGCCGTCCTACTCGCGGGTCACCGTCGCCGTGGTGCCGACCGACGAGGAGCTGGAGATCGCCCAGCAGACGTTCGCGCTGGTCCGTGAGGTGTAGGCCCGGCGCGGGATGACTACCCGTCAGTATCCCACCCCTCGGAATGTTCGTTGGCGATATCTGACGATTCGAGCTGAATGCACCGATAACACGAACGGATAGACTGACGGATATGCGCCGAGCGAAAATTGTCTGCACCCTGGGTCCCGCGACGGACTCCTACGAACAGCTGAAGGCCATCGTCGAAGCGGGCATGAACGTCGCCCGCCTCAACATGAGCCACGGCTCCCACGCCGAGCACGAGGACCGGTACCGCCGCGTCCGCCAGGTCTCGGAGGACACCGGCCGCACCATCGGTGTGCTGGCCGACCTGCAGGGCCCCAAGATCCGTCTGGCGACCTTCGCCAACGGCCCGGTGACCGTTGACAACGGCGACACGTTCACCATCACCACCGAGGACGTCCCCGGTGACCAGCACATCTGCGGCACCACCTACAAGGGCCTGCCCGGCGACGTGAAGCCCGGCGACCCGATCCTGATCAACGACGGCGTCATCGCCCTGGAGGTCGTCAGCGTCGACGGCCCGCGGGTGAAGACCGTGGTGGTCGAGGGCGGTGTGCTCTCCAACAACAAGGGCATCAACCTGCCCGGCGCGGCGGTCAACGTCCCCGCGCTGTCCGAGAAGGACAAGGACGACCTGCGCTTCGCCCTGCAGCTGGGCGTCGACATGGTCGCGCTGTCCTTCGTCCGCAACGCCGCGGACATCGACGACGTGCACAAGGTCATGGACGAGGTCGGCATTCGTGTGCCGGTCATCGCCAAGATCGAGAAGCCGCAGGCCGTCGAGGCGATGGAGGAGATCGTCCTCGCCTTCGACGCGATCATGGTGGCCCGCGGCGACCTCGCGGTCGAGTACCCGCTGGAGAAGGTGCCGCTGGTCCAGAAGCAGCTGGTCACCCTGGCCCGCCGCAACGCCAAGCCGGTCATCGTCGCCACCCAGATGATGGAGTCGATGATCCACGCCTCGCGCCCCACCCGCGCCGAGGTCTCCGACGTCGCCAACGCCATCCTGGACGGCACGGACGCGGTCATGCTGTCCGCCGAGTCGAGCGTCGGCAAGTACCCGGTCGAGACCGTCAAGACCATGAGCCGGATCGCCGAGAAGGCCGAGGAGGAACTGCTCTCGCAGGGCCTCCAGCCGCTCAACCCGGGCCGCAAGCCGCGCACCCAGGGCGGCTCGGTCGCCCGTGCCGCGTGCGAGCTGGGCGACTTCCTCGACGGCAAGGCGCTGGTCGCGTTCACCAAGTCCGGTGACACCGCCCGCCGCCTGTCCCGCTACCGCTCGCCGATCCCGGTGATCGCCTTCACCCCGGACGTCGCCACCCGCAACCAGCTCTCGCTGAGCTGGGGCGTCGAGGCGTACGTCTCGGAGCAGGTGGCCACCACCGACGAGATGGTCGAGCAGGTCGACCGCGAGCTGCTCAAGATGGGCCGCCTCAGCGAGGGCGACACCGTGATCGTCACGGCCGGCGTGCCGGTCGGCATCCCGGGCACCACCAACATGGTGCAGGTGCACCACCTGGGCACCCGCTCGGAGGACTGAGCACCCCCGCACCGACGCCCGAACGCCGCAGGGGCGGGACCCGAGGACCGGGTCCCGCCCCTGCGGCGTTCCGTGGCGGCCGGTCAGCCGTCGTACGGCTCCTTGTCGTTGAACAGCCGCATGCCGGGGATGGCCAGGTCGCCGCCGAACTGGCCCGCCTGCACCGCCTTGGCGTTCGTCAGGGTCAGGTCCAGCGGGATCGGCACCGCCCCCAGCAGGTCCCACAGCCACTTCGGCAGGGTGTCCGGGGTGAGCGTGATAGTACCCAGGTCGATCGGGACCGGCAGGCCGTAGACCGCCGCCAGGTTGCCCGACAGGCTCTCCACGTACATGGTGACCGGGCCGTTGCGCATGGTGGAGGTCGACCCCTGACGGCTCTTCACGTGGAAGGTCAGGCCGGGGATCTGGATGGTCGACATGTCCAGGTTCTCGATGTCGACGCTGTCGGTGGTGAACTTCAGCACCCGCTTGGTGCCGCTCGCCGTGGTGACGTCGTAGACGCCGTTGAACACCGAGCCGTGCAGCGCCAGCCGGGTCGAGTGCAGCACCCAGTTCTGGTCCGGCACCACGTGGCCCGCCGGGGCCGCCTTCGCGGCCAGGCCCTCGGTGCTCACCAGGCAGTTCGGGTCCGCCGAGGCGGAGGCGGAGGGCGACGGGGACGGGTCGGCGGCGGCCTCGGACGCGCTGCTCTTCGGCGCGGGGCTGCCGGACGACGGCTGAGCGGGCTGCCCGGCGGTCGGGGGCGTCGCGGCCGGGGGCGTCGCGGCGGGGGCGGGCGTGGCCGCGGGGGCCGGTGCGGTGCCGGCCGGCCGCTCGCTCGGGGACGGCGTCGGGGTCGGGGTCGGAGAGGGCGTCGGCGTGGGCGTCGGGGAGGGCGAGGCGCTCGCCCCCGGGTGGAGCAGGTTGTTCCACCAGTCCTCGATCGACCCGGCCTGCGTCACCGTGCTGCCGGCCGCCGCGCCCGCCTTCGGCACGGTGTAGACGGCGGAGCTCACCGCGGGCACCGCGGCGGCGCTGCCCGCGGGGGGCCGGCCGACGGCCGCGGCCCGGGACACCGAGGAGTCCGGCGCCACCTTGATCTGGCCCTTCGGGACGGGCGTCTCCTTCAGCACGGTGTCCGGGGCGCAGTTCCCGCTCTGCGGGTCGGCGGCCACCGCCAGCGTCGGCGCGTAGGCCGCGCCGACCAGCAGCGCGGTCGGCACGGCGGCGATCGCCAGCGCCCGCCCGCGCAGGCGCGCGCGCACCCCCTCGCGGGGCACCGCGTGCCGGGGGCCGGGGACGGCGGGGCGGTCGGCGTCGGTCACCGCTGCTCCTCCTCGGCGGCGGGAGCCTGCGGGGCGTCGGCCTGCGGGGCGTCGGCCGGGGCGGCGCCGTACTCCAGCGGCTGTTCGGCGGTGCTCTGCGCGGGCAGCTGGGCGGTCGGCGCGTCCTCGCGGTCGCCGTCGGCCTCGCTCCCGGCGACCTCCGCGGCGGCCGGCAGCGGCGCCCAGGAGACCAGCAGGCCGCCGCCGAGCAGGCCGAACAGCAGGCCCAGGCCGAGGCCGCCGAAGTTGGAGAGCGGGAGCGAGACCAGGGCCAGGACGCTGGTCGCCACTCCGCAGAAGACCCGCACCATCGGCTGGAACCAGGCGGTCAGGGCCAGCGCGATCAGCATCAGACCGATGATCAGCGACCCGGCCCCGGCGGTGGTGGACAGCGCGATCGTGAAACCGGCCAGGCTGATGTTGCCGTACGGGAGGTACAGGATCGGGACGCTGGCGGCGAGTCCGAACACCCCGCCCCAGAACGGACGGGTGCGCCGCCAGGCGCGGAACCCCCGCCAGGTGCGGCCGACCAGACCGGCCGGACCCACGGGCCCGGCCTCGACGGTTGCGCTGGACATGGTGCGACTCCTCGATGGTGGGTCCGAGGGAAGGGTGAACGGAGGGCCCCGGGCGTGCCGGGGTGCGGTCCGAGGGGGCGGCGGCCGCCCCCTCGGACCACCGGTCCGCGCGCGGGCCCGGCGGGCGGGCCCTCAGGCGCGGATCAGTAGCACTCGTAGGTCTTGCCGTTTTCCTGGTGGTTGAGGCTCAGGTGCAGGCCGGGGAGCTTGAAGGTGCCCGCCGAGGTCGCCCACGCGGTCTGCTGGACCTTGCTCAGGTGGGCCGTCTCGGCGGTCTGCGAGAAGCCGTAGGCGCCGCTCGGCAGCCCCGGCTTGCTGTTGCGCAGGTCGTCCAAGGCGCTGCCGGTCAGCGTGTTGGCGTCCTGGCCGATGTTGATGTTCGTGAACTCGGCGTCCGCGTCCAGCTGGTTCAGGTCGATCAGCAGGTTCTCCGCGTAGACCTGCTTGGCCTCCTCGGTGCTGTCACCGGCCTTGAGCACCAGGGTCCACTTGCCGAGCACCGGGCCGAGGTCGGTGACCACCGACTGGCACAGGCCCTTCAGGTGGGCGGTGTCGAAGGCCGAGATGGCCACCGGGTGCTTGGTCCCGTTCGACTCGGCGTCGACCGCGCCGAACTGCGAGAAGCGGTCGCCCCGCAGGTCGTCGACGGTGACCTTGAACTGCTGGCCGGAGATCGAGAACGAGGCGGCCAACACGGAGTTGGCCATCGAGACGCCGATCGCGGCGGTGGCCGCGAGGCTGGGCACCATCACCAGGGCGAAGCGCTTCCAGCGGGTCTTGCCATAGGTCTGGGACATGTGAGTCCTCCTTCTAGGACGTACATCTCCGGCCGGTCCGGTGCGTCCCGCACGTGGTCCGGCCCGGGATGGGAGAGAGCTACGTCCTCGGTAGCGGAGAGCGCCCGCGGCCGTGGGGACGGCAGCGGCGATCACCCCCGAGCGACAACCGTGCGGCCGCGCGGGCCGCGCGGCCGTCGTGAGGCCAGGAACCGCCGCGTGGGATCTGCGGTTACCCCCCTGCCCTCACCCGGTGGGGACCCCTCGTCGCCGAGGGACCGGGCGTCGCCGATCGTTCTCCAATCCAGGGCCGAGCACAAGAGGTCCGTTACTGACGGGTAATCCAACAGTGGCCAGGGGCGATCATGGAATCGAAGGCGACGCGACGGAGAGTGACCAAAATCGCATGTTCGCCTGATTTTCACCCGCGGAAACACCAACGAAACACCCCTCCGCCATCACATTCGGTGATAGCGGAGGGGTGATGTCAAGATTTGGTAAACGCAGCCCGAAGGCACTCGAAAGTCGTCAAATCGCCGCCGACACCGCAGGTCACCCGAGGTGTCACCGGGTGCCTCAGAACAGCACCCGGGCCAGGGCCTGCCGGGCCGCCACGGTGCGCGGGTCCTCCGGACCGATCACCTCGAACAGCTCCAGCAACCGCAGCCGGGCCGCGTCCCGGTCGTCCCCGAACGTCCGGGCGACGGTGTCGACCAGGCGGCCGAAGGCGTCCTCCACGTGCCCGCCGACCAGGTCCAGGTCGGCCGCCCTCAGCTGGGCCGGCACGTCCTTCGGGTCGGCCGCCGCCTCGGTGCGCACCTGCTGCGGGTCGAGCCGCTCCACCCGCTGCAGCAGCTGGGCCTGGGCCAGGCCGAGCTTGGCCTCGACGTGCCCGGGCCGGTCGCTCAGCACGTTCTGGTACGCCCGCACCGCGCCGGCCAGGTCGCCCCGGTCCAGCGCGTCGTGCGCCGCCTCCAGCGCGGGGTCGGCCGGCACCCGCGGCTCGGCCGCCGCGTCCTCGCCGCCGCCGACGCCGCCCCGGCCGCCGACGATGCCGAAGCGCTGCTCGGCCACCGCGATCAGCTGGTCCAGGACCTTGCGGACGTTCGCCTCGCTCTCGGCGCCCTGGAACAGCGGCACCAGCTGGCCCGCCACCACCGCCATCACGGCCGGGATCCCCTGGATCCCGAACTGCTGGGCGATCAGCTGGTTGGCGTCCACGTCGATCTTGGCGAGCACGATCCGGCCCGCGTACTCCTCGGCGAGGCGCTCCAGCACCGGACTGAGCTGCTTGCACGGGCCGCACCACTCGGCCCAGAAGTCCACCACCACCGGGACCTCGGCCGAGCGCTGGACCACCTCGGCCTCGAAGGTCCCCTCGGTGACGTCCAGCACCAGGGGGTAGTCCGCGAACGCCGGGACCTCGCCCGCCGCCGCCTGCCGGGCCCGTTCGGCCCGGGTCTGCTCCGCCTTCTGGGCGGCCTCTCCGGCCGCCTTCACCGCGGCGAGGTCCACCGCGCCGCGCAGGGCGGAGCTGTTGAGACGCGAATTCCGTGACTGCATGGCTCTATCCTCCCCCGCCGGAGCCGGTGCCGGGCGCCATCCGCCCGGAAAAACCGGAGCGAGCCGCCCGCCTCCCCGGCGGGGGCCCACCCGTTGCCTCGAACCGTTCGACGCCGGTCCCCACCGGTGTCGGGCGCCCGTCCGATCCCAGAGGACGGGGCGCGATTGGTCGTCGTTCTTTCGCTACTGGTCGTAGCGTATCTGCCTCCCGGGCTCCCCCCGCAAGCCCCCCGCCCCCTCCGGGAGCGTGAGCTGCCCCACTTTCCGGCACCGGGCGGCTGTCGGGCGGGCCGCCCGGTCGCTACCGTGGGACCTCGAAGTTACTTCCGAGTAAACAGTCTGGAGGCGAGGTGGCCCCCACCCCCCGGCAGCCCGCCGAGCACCCGGACCCGCCGGTCGCGACCACCACCGCGGCCGCGACCGTCCCGGAGCCGACCGCAGCCGCAGCCGCCCCGGTCGGGCCGGTCGGCCCGGTCGGCCGCGGCAAGGGGCGGCCCCGCAGCGCCGCCGCCGACCAGGCGATCCTGGACGCCACCCGCGAGGCGCTCGCCGACCTCGGCTGGGGCGGCCTGACCATGGGCGACGTCGCCCAGCGGGCCGGCGTCGCCAAGACCACGCTGTACCGGCGCTGGCCCTCCAAGAGCGAGCTCGTCGTCGACGCCATCGCCAGCCTCTTCGACCAGCTGGAGTGCGCCGACCGCGGCAGCCTGCAGGCCGACATCGAGGCGGTGGTCGCCCGCTTCGCCGAACTGCTCACCCTGCCCGAGACCCAGGCCGCGCTGCTCGCCCTGTTCGCCGAGGGCTCCCGCGACCCGCAGCTGCGCCGGCGGATCCGGGAGCGGATCGTCGAGCCGCAGAAGGTGCTGGTCGAGTTCGGCCGGGCCAACGCCCAGGCCCGCGGCGAGATGGACCCCGACCGCGACCGGGCCGCCGCCGACGAGGAGGTCGGGATCATCTTCGACGTCATCGCCGGCACCGTCGAGCACCGGCTGCTGGTGAGCGGCGAACCCGTCACCGCGGACTGGATCCGCCGCTTCACCACGCTGCTGCTGGGCCCCTTCCCGGGGCTGCTGCGCTGAGCCGTCCTCAGCTCGGCAGCGGCAGCACGGCCAGCCGGTCCGGGTCGGTCAGCACGTCGATCCGCGCGACCCGGCCGTCCACCACGGTGAACGACATCACCGAGACCGGCTTGCCGTCGACCACCGTCAGCGTGCCGTAGGTGCCGTTGACCAGCACCAGGCGCGCGAACGGCGCCAGGTGCCGGAAGCCCTGCGCCGACGACGCGATCACCGTGCCGCCGCGGATCACCTTGCTGAGCGCCGCCATGGCCGTCCCGCCGTCCGCCCGCAGCACCGCGTCCGGGGCGAGCACCGCCACCAGGCCCTCGAAGTCGCCCTCCCGGGAGGCCGCCAGGAACGCCTCCACCACGGCCCGCTGCGCCGCCGGGTCGCGGTCCGGCTCGGGCGCCCGCTCCTTGACCCGCTTGCGGGCCCGGCTGACCGACTGCCGCACCGCCGCCGGGGACTTGTCCAGCAGCGGCGCGATGTCCTCCAGCGGCACCGCGAACAGGTCGTGCAGCACGAACGCCAGCCGCTCGGACGGGCCCAGCGTGCCCAGCACCACCTGCAGCGCCAGCCCCACCCGGTCGCCGAGCAGCGCCGCCGCCTCCGGGTCGTCCCGCTCCGGCGCGGTCAGCACCGGGTCCGGCACCGCGGTGTCCAGCTCCTCCTCGCGCCGCCGCTCCCGGCTGCGCAGCTCGTTCAGGCACACCCGGGAGGCGACGGTGGTGAGCCAGCCGCCGAGGTTGTCCACCTCCTCGGCGTGCCGGTCCAGCCGCAGCCA
This sequence comes from Kitasatospora saccharophila, assembly GCF_039529925.1. NCBI lineage: Bacteria > Bacillati > Actinomycetota > Actinomycetes > Kitasatosporales > Streptomycetaceae > Kitasatospora > Kitasatospora saccharophila. The sequence continues at coordinate 105,852 of NZ_BAAANS010000021.1, forward strand.
GGTCTCCTGCACCGCGTCCTCGGCCGCGCCGAACGACCCGAGCATCCGGTAGGCCACCGCCCGCAGCCTCGGCCGGTGCGTCTCGAACCGCTCGGCGAGCAGCGCTCCCCCACCCATTCGTCCGTGTCCCTTCGTCCCGTCCCGTTCCGGTCCTCGCGCTTCGAGTATCGGTGTACGGAGGAGCGCCTGTCCGCCGGACTCGAACCGTTCTCGACCGGGGGGCCGGGGTCAGAAGGCGGCGTTCTCCCGGTAGGTGCCCCACTCCTCGCGCAGGGCGTGGCAGATCTCGCCGAGGGTGGCCTCGGCCCGGACGGCGCGCAGCATCGGCTCGATCATGTTGGTGCCCTCGCGGGCGGCGGTGAGCATGGCGTCGAGGCCGGCCCGGACGGCGGCCTCGTCGCGGTGCGACTTGCGCGCGCGCAGGGCGCGGACCTGCTCGCGCTCGACCTCGTGGCTGACCCGGAGGATCTCCAGTTCGGGGGTGACGCTGCGGGGGTGGCAGTTGACGCCGACCACCCGCTTGTCGCCCTTCTCGACGCCCTGCTGGTAGCGGAACGCGGCCTCGGCGATCTCGCCGGTGAACCAGCCCTCCTCGATGCCGCGCAGGATGCCGGCGGTCATCGGGCCGATCGGGTGCTCGGCGCTGCCCTTGTCCAGGATCCGCCGGAAGATCTCCTCGACCTGGGCCTCGATCCGGTCGGTGAGCGCCTCGACGTACCAGGAGCCGCCGAGCGGGTCGGCGACGTTGGTGACGCCGGTCTCCTCCATGATCACCTGCTGGGTGCGCAGGGCGATCTCGGCGGCCTGCTCGCTGGGGAGGGCGAGGGTCTCGTCCAGGGCGTTGGTGTGCAGCGAGTTGGTGCCGCCGAGGACGGCGGAGAGCGCCTCGACGGCGGTGCGGACCACGTTGTTGTACGGCTGCTGGGCGGTCAGCGAGACGCCCGCGGTCTGGGTGTGGAAGCGCAGCCACTGCGCCTTCTCGGTCTTCGCGCCGAAGTGGTCGCGCATCCAGCGGGCCCAGATCCGGCGGGCGGCGCGGAACTTGGCGATCTCCTCGAAGAAGTCGAGGTGGGCGTCGAAGAAGAAGGACAGGCCGGGGGCGAACACGTCCACGTCCAGGCCGCGGGAGAGGCCGAGTTCGACGTAGGCCAGGCCGTCGGCGAGGGTGTAGGCGAGCTCCTGGGCGGCCGTGGCCCCGGCCTCCCGGATGTGGTAGCCGGAGACCGAGAGCGGCTTGTAGGCGGGGATGCCGGCGGCGCAGTGCTCCATCAGGTCGCCGATCAGGCGCAGGTGCGGCTCGGGGGCGAAGAGCCACTCCTTCTGCGCGATGTACTCCTTGAAGATGTCGGTCTGCAGGGTGCCGTTCAGGACGGCCGGGTCGACGCCCTGGCGCTCGGCGGCCACCAGGTACATGCAGAAGACCGGGACGGCCGGGCCGCTGATCGTCATCGAGGTGGTGACCTCGCCGAGCGGGATGCCGCGGAACAGCACCTCCATGTCGGCGGCGGAGTCGATCGCGACGCCGCAGTGGCCGACCTCGCCGAGCGAGCGGTCGTCGTCGGAGTCGTAGCCCATCAGGGTCGGCATGTCGAAGGCGACCGAGAGGCCGCCGCCGCCCGCCTCCAGGATCATCCGGTAGCGCTCGTTGGTCTGCTCGGCGTTGCCGAAGCCGGCGAACTGGCGGATGGTCCAGGCCCGGCCGCGGTAGCCGGTGGGGTGCAGGCCGCGGGTGTAGGGGTACTCGCCGGGCCAGCCGATCCGCTCGAAGCCCTCGACGTCCTGGCCGGGCGGGGGCCCGTAGACGGGTTCGACGGTGTCACCGCTGAGGGTGGTGAAGTCCGCCTCGCGCTTGCGCGCCCCGTCGTACCGCTGCTGCCAGCGCTGCCGCCCGGCCTCGATCTGCTCGGCGTCCATCGGCTCCGACTCCCGCTCCGTGCGGCCGCCCCTCGTGGGCGCGGCAGAACTACTTGGATGTCCTACCAATTTACTCGGACGTCCTAGTACCTGTCGACGGTCCGCCCTCCGAACGCGCGGCGGCCGGCCCCTGAACGCGCGGGGCCGGCCCCGGACGCGCGAAGGGCGCCCCCCGGACGTGCGGGGGGCGCCCCGGCAGAGCGCTGGTGCGGGCGCGGGCGCGGTCAGGCGGCGACCGGCTCCGGCGCGGTGATCAGCGGCGCGACCTCGCGGCTGACCCGGCGCTCGACGAAGAACACGGCGGTGGGGATGGTGCCGGCCAGCAGGGTCCAGGCGAGCTTGCCCATCGGCCACTTGGCCTTGGTGCCCAGGTCGAAGGCGAACGCCAGGTAGACCACGTACAGCCAGCCGTGCGCGATGCCGACCGCGCTGGTGAAGCCCGACGCGCCCGAGACGTCGAAGACGTACTTGGCGATCACCCCGAGGGTGAGCAGGATCAGGAGCACACCGGTGAGGTAGGCCATGGCGCGGTAGCGGGTCAGCACACTCTGCTTCATACGGACGAGGGTAACCGCCCCTACGCGCCGTCCGGGCCGGGCCCCTCCTCGGCGGGGGCCTCGAAGTCGCCGGCCGCGATCCGCAGCGGGCGCAGCAGGTCGAAGACCTCGGCGCAGGCGTCGGCGTCGTAGCCGTCCAGGCCGAACTCGACGGCGACCAGGTCGCGGGTGGCCCGTTCGACGGCCTGGCGGCCGCGGTCGGTGATGGCGGCCAGCACGCCGCGGCCGTCGAGCGGGTTGGGGCGGCGGGTGACCAGGCCGGCCCGTTCCAGGCGGTCGACGGTGTTGGTGACGCTGGTGGGGTGGACCATCAGGCGCTCGCCGATCTTGGAGAGCGGGAGTTCGCCGGAGCGGCTGAAGGTGAGCAGCACCAGGGCCTCGTAGCGGGCGAAGGTGAGGCCGTGGGGCTTGACCACCGCGTCGACCCGGGCGAGCAGGATCTGGTGGGCGCGCATCACCGAGGTGATCGCCGCCATCGACGGCACCTTGCCCCAGCGCTGGGTCCAGAGTTCGTCGGCGCGGGCGATCGGGTCGAAGTCGAGGGCGAGGGGCTTGGGCACGCCACCACCGTACCCGCGGGCACGGGCGGGGGTAGCAGGTGTCCACGATGGTGAACAACCCGCCCCCCTTGGCGGGATCACGCCAAACAGACGAGCAGGCCCGACAACCGGCCCTTTACCGTGCATATTCCGGCAATATTCAGTGATTTCACCGGAGTTGGGCCTACCCGCAGACCGCGCGGCATGGTTCGCGGCGAAACCTCCGATTTCCCGGACCGCCCCCGACGGGGCCGCTGGCGAGAGTTTGCCAATAGTTGCCGAACCGCTGTTCCCGGCCGCCGCCGCCTCGTCATGCTTCTGGCCAGCCCCGTTCGACACCGCCGGACCACCCCGCCGGCCGCTGTCGCCTGACCGCACGGAGCTGCACGTCAGCACCCGTTCCGCCCCAGCAGGCACTGACCCCGGTGCCCCGGAGCGAGGTGCGACCGCGCACACGCGGTTGATCCGGAAGGAACCCGTACGTGAAGCGAAAGCTCGCAGTCGGCGCCGTCCTCTCTGCCTCGGCCCTGCTGGCCGGCGCGATCCAGGTGAGCGCCGGAACGGCGTACGCCGCCCCCGGCCCGGCCTCCCTCGGCCGGGCCGACCAGCTGGCCCTGGCCGCCACCCAGGCACCCGCCGCCGCCAAGGCGCTGGGCCTGGGCGCCCAGGAGAAGCTGGTCGTCAAGGACGCCGTCGTCGACGCCGACGGCACCCGCCACTTCCGGTACGAGCGCACCTACGGCGGGCTGCCGGTGCTCGGCGGCGACCTGGTCGTGCACCAGGCCGCCAACGGCAAGGTGAAGTCCACCGACAAGGCCGTGTCCGGCAGCCTGGCCCCCGCCTCGCTGAGCCCGAAGCTGACGGCCGGCCAGGCCGCCGCGAAGGCGACCGGCGCGGTGCAGGCCACCGTCGGCGTCGCGAAGGACGCCGACGAGGCCGCCCTCGCCTCGGTCTCCGGCGCCGGCGGCAACGCCCAGCTGGTGATCTGGGCCGCCGACGGCGCCCCGCGGCTGGCCTACCGGACCACCGTGGAGGGCGTCCGGGCGGACGGCACCCCCAGCCGGCAGCTGCTGGTCACCGACGCGGACAGCGGCGCGGTGCTCTCCGTCCACGAGCAGGTGCAGACCTCCAACGCGACCGGCACCGGCAACGGCGTGTTCGTCGGCAGCGTCTCGCTGACCACCAACTACACCGGCACCGCCTACCAGTTGAAGGACGCCACCCGCGGCGGCCAGTACACCACCACGCTGGCCAACAAGACCTCCGGCAAGGGCACCCTCTACTCCAAGACCACCAACTCCTGGGGCAGCGGCGCCGCCTCCAACGGCGAGTCGGCGGCCGTCGACGCCCAGTACGGCGCGGCCGTCACCTGGGACTTCTACAAGAACACCTTCGGCCGCAGCGGCATCCGCGGCGACGGCGTCGGCGCGTACAGCCGGGTGCACTACGGCAGCAACTACGTCAACGCGTTCTGGGACGACAGCTGCTTCTGCATGACCTACGGCGACGGCGCCTCCAACACCCACCCGCTGACCGAGCTCGACGTCTCCGGCCACGAGATGAGCCACGGTGTGACCTCCAACACCGCGGGCCTGAACTACTCGGGCGAGTCCGGCGGCCTGAACGAGGCCACCAGCGACATCTTCGGCACCCTGGTCGAGTTCTACGCCAACCTGCCGAAGGACAACCCGGACTACCTGATCGGCGAGCTGATCGACATCAACGGCAACGGCACGCCGCTGCGCTACATGGACAAGCCGTCCAAGGACGGCGCGTCCGCCGACTACTGGTCCTCCACGGTCGGCAACAAGGACGTCCACTACTCCTCGGGCGTCGCCAACCACTTCTTCTACCTGCTGGCCGAGGGCAGCGGCGCCAAGACGGTCAACGGCGTCAGCTACAACTCGCCCACCTACAACGGCGCGGCCGTGACCGGCATCGGCCGGGCCAAGGCCGCCCAGGTCTGGTACCGGGCGCTGACCGTCTACATGACCTCCACCACCAACTACAAGGCCGCCCGCACGGCGACCCTGAACGCGGCGAAGGACCTGTACGGCTCCGGCTCGACCGAGTACAACGCGGTCGCGGCGGCGTGGACCGGGGTGAACGTCAGCTGACGCCCACCGGGTAGCCGAGAAAGCCCGCGGCGGCCGGGCCTCCCACGAAGAGGCCCGGCCGCCGCGCACCACGTTCCGGACGGGTCAGGCGGCGGCCGCCGGCACCGGGGCGTCCAGCTCGCCGCGCTCCTCCTTGGCGAGCATCCGCTCGGCGAAGAAGCCGCCGGTCGGCAGCACCGACAGCACGAACAGCACCAGGCCGCGCTTCGGCTCCCAGCGGCGGGCCTGGTACGCCTGCACCAGGAACACCAGGTAGAGGACGAACAGCACGCCGTGCACCGTGCCCATCACCGGCACGCCGTTGAAGCTGGTGGTGCGCTTCAGCACCGAGCAGATCAGCAGCAGGATGAAGGACAGCCCCTCGGGGCCGGAGACCAGGCGCAGACGGTGGACGGCGGCGACGCTCTTCACGGGATTCCTCACGGGGCACGGCGGACGGCTTCGCTTGTGAAGGGATGCACAAGCCGGGACCATTATCACCGACCCGACACCGGCGCCGACCGGGGACCCCCTATCCTGCTGTGCTGCGCGCTCCGAGCGTCGGACCGCGCGGACCCACGGGGGGACACCACATGCTGAAGCGGGACTGGGACCGCCACACCTGCGCCAAGCGCGGCCACATCACCTACGCGCCCGACGAACCCGACCTGCGCGGCCGCCTGCACGCCGCCACCGCGGTCGGCACCGTCTGGCGCTGCCTGCGCTGCGGGGACTTCGCGCTCGGCGAGCCGCACGGCTCCGGCCCGGCCCAGGACGCGCCGCTGGTGCCCCGCGGCAAGGCCCTGCGCGACCTGTTCATCCTGCGCTTCCTGGCCGTCGAGCGGCTGCTGCGCGGCCTGCTGATCGTGATCGTCGCCTGGGGCGTGTGGAAGTTCTCCAACAGCAAGGACGCGGTGCGCCGGATCTTCGACGAGAACCTGACCGTCTTCAAGCCGGTCACCGACCACTTCCACTTCGACCTGGAGCACTCGCCGATCGTCGACACCGTCCGCAAGACCTTCGACTACAAGCACTCCACCCTGGTCTACGTGGCGGTCGCGCTGCTGCTGTACGCGCTGATCGAGATCGTCGAGGCGTTCGGCCTGTGGTGGGGCCACCGCTGGGCCGAGTACCTGACCGTGGTCGCCACCGCCGCCTTCCTGCCGCTGGAGGGCTACGAGCTCACCGAGCACGTCAGCGCGCTGAAGATCTGCACGCTGCTGCTGAACGTCGCCGCGGTGCTCTGGATCATGCTCTCCAAGCGGCTGTTCGGCCTGCGCGGCGGCCGCGCCGCGTTCGAGGCCGAGCGGCACTCGGCCTCGTTCCTTGAGGTGGAGGCCTCGGCGGGGGCGCTGCCGCAGCCGGCCTGACGCTCCGTCCACGATCACTCCGTCCACGATCGGGCGGGATGTCCCGTTATGCCCGACTGACGGTATGTCCGATGTACGGGTTTCGTACCGAACCGGTACCAGCCCGCCCCGGCCCCCTCCCCACCGGCGGAGGGGGCCGCTACATTCCGGACGTGGCACAGTTCCGACTCCAGGGGTCCAGAGTCCTCGCCGTCGATCTCGCCGGGGACACCGTCAAGGCACGCAACGGCTCGATGGTCGCCTACACCGGACAGATGGGCTTCAAGAAGCTCACCGGCGGCGGCGACGGCCTGCGCGGCATGGTCACCCGCCGGCTCACCGGCGAGCGCATGGAGGTCATGGAGGTGAAGGGGCAGGGCACCTGCTACTTCGCCGACCAGGCCACCGAGATCAACCTCGTCCGACTGAACGGCGAGACGCTGTTCGTCGAATCCGACAACCTGCTCTGCACCGAGGCGTCGCTGCGCACCGGCACCTCCTTCACCGGCCTGAACGGGATGGCGAGCGGCAACGGCCTGTTCACCACCAAGGTCGAGGGCCAGGGCTGGGCGGCGGTCACCTCCAACGGCCCGGCGGTGATCCTCCGGGTCGCCCAGGGGCTGCCGCTGCGGGTCGACCCCGGCGCGTACATCGCGCACACCGGCAACCTGCACCGGGCGCTCAAGTCCGGCGCGGGCTGGTCCACGCTGATCGGCGAGGGCGGCGGCGAGGCCATGCAGGTCGAGTTCACCGGCGAGGGCCTGGTCTACGTCCAGCCCTCCGAGCGCGTCACGCTGGGGGGCGAGGTCTGATGGGGTTCACCCGGATCAACGGGAAGATGGTCTCCGCCCAGGTGGTGCCCGGGCAGCGGATCCTCTCCCAGCGCGGCGCGATGCTCGGCTACACCGGCGAGGTCAGCTTCCAGCCCAACCTGATGGGCGGCCAGGGCGGCGTGATGTCGATGATCGGCCGCCGGGTCGCCAACGAGGACACCCCGCTGATGACCGTCGAGGGCCACGGCACCGTGATGTTCGGCCACGGCGGCCACCACGTGCACGTGGTCGACCTGGTCGGCGACACCCTCTACGTGGAGGCCGACCGGCTGCTCGCCTTCGAGGGCAGCCTCCAGCAGTCCACCATGTTCATGGGCCAGCAGGGCGGCCTGATGGGCGTGGTCCGCGGCCAGGTCACCGGCCAGGGCCTGTTCACCACCAAGCTCACCGGCAAGGGCGCGGTCGCCGTGATGGCCCACGGCGGCGTGATCGAACTGCCGATCTTCCCCGGCCAGCCCGTCCACGTCGACCCGCAGGCGTACGTCGCCCACCGGGGCGAGGTCACCAACAAGCTCTCCACCGCCCTCGGCTGGCGCGACATGGTCGGCCGCGGCTCCGGCGAGGCGTTCCAGCTCGAACTGTCCGGGCAGGGCACGGTGTACGTCCAGGCCAGCGAGGTGAAGCTCTGATGTCCTACCCCCCGCAGAACCCCTACGGCCAGCAGCCGTACGGCCAGCAGCCCCCGCCGTACCCGCCGCAGGGTCCCCCGCCCGGGTACTCCCAGCAGCAGTACGAGCAGTCCCACCAGGCCACCCAGGCCGGGATGCACGTCCCGCCGCCGCCCTACCAGGCGCCCCCCGCCGGGCAGTTCGGCGCACCGGTGTTCCAGCCGCCCGGCGGCGACGGCCCGCGGATCTGGGACGTCGCCACCCTGCCGGCCGACGACAACGTCAACCCGTACTGCTTCTCGGTCGACCTGAACGGCGCGTACTACCTGCAGAAGGGCAAGATGATCGCCTACTACGGCGAGATGCGCTTCTCCGGGATCGGCCGCGGCGTGCTCGACCGGGTGCTGGAGCAGAACTTCAACTCCCCGCTGCACGCCTCCGACTGGGTGGTCGCCGAGGGGCGCGGCAAGCTGCTGCTGGCCGACCGGGCGTACGACCTCAACTCGTACGACCTTCAGGACGGCAACCTGACGGTGCGCTCGGGGAACCTGCTGGCCTTCGAACCCTCGCTGCGGCTCAAGCAGTCGATCATCCCGGGCTTCCTGACCCTGATCGGCACCGGCAAGTTCGTCGCCGCCTCCAACGGGCCGGTGCACTTCGTCGAACCGCCGATCCGGGTCGACCCGCAGGCCCTGGTCGGCTGGGCGGACTGCCCCGCGCCCTGCCACCACTACGACCACGGCTACCTGCACGGCGTCCTCGGCGGCCTCCGGCACCTGACCGGGATCGGCGGCGCGAGCGGCGAGGAGCACCAGTTCGAGTTCATCGGGGCCGGCCAGGTGCTGATGCAGTCCTCCGAGAAGCTGCTGGCCGAACGCTCCGTCGGCGTCGTCGCGGCCGAGGCCGGCGTCCCGGGCGCGGGCGTCCCGCACCAGCAGCAGCACGGCGGCGGCATGACGGGGCTGGGCAACCTGGGCGACCTCGGACGCCGCTTCGGGCTGTAGGGAGCGGCCGAACCAGGGGCGCGGGGAACTGCGCGGCCGAGCGAGCACGCACCGCGGGATCGCGATGCGGGACAGTGACTTGCACTATCTCGCGATCTTGCTGACGTGCGACTCCGCTGCGCGCAGTTCCCCGCGCCCCTGGCTTCGCTCATTCCTACAGGGGCGTGAATTCGACCGGGAGGGCGGTCAGGGCGCGGTGGATCGGGCCCGGGCGCCACAGGACGTCCGCGGTGGGGACGGCCAGGCGGAGGTCGGTGAGGCGGCTGATCAGGTACTCGATGGCGGTGACGGCCATCAGGACGGCGGGCTGGCGGGCCGGGCAGCGGTGCGGGCCGGCCCCCCAGGCGAGGTGGGCGTAGGAGCCGCCGAGGGACTCGCTCTCGGCGGGGGTGAGCGCGGCCTGGGCGTTGGCGGAGGCGTAGGAGACCAGGACGGGCTGCTCGGGGGTGAGCGCGGTGCCGTGGAAGACGATCTCGTGCCGGGGGTAGTGCGGGGAGAAGTTGGACAGCGGAGGGTCGTTCCAGAGCACCTCGTTGACCGCGTCGTGGGCGGTCATCGCGCCGCTGTGCAGCGAGCCGGCGTAGCGGTCGTCGGAGAGCATCCGCAGCAGCGAGCCGGCGATCAGGTTGGCGGTGGGTTCGTGGCCGGCCATCAGGGTGAGGGTGATGTGCCGGACGACCTCGTCGTCGGCGAGCCGCGCGGGGTGGCCGAGGAACGCGGAGATCAGGTCGTGCCGGGGGGCGGTGCGGCGTTCGGCGACCTGTTCGGTGATGACGGCGACCAGGCCGGCGTACGCGGCGGCGGCGCCGGAGGAGGTCTCGAAGGCGCGGTTCATCGCGGTGCTGATCCGGTCGATGTCCGGTTCGGGGACGCCGTACCAGGAGGTGAGGATGAGCAGCGGCAGCCGGTAGGCGTACTGGGCGAGCAGGTCGGCCTTCCCGGCGCCGGCGAACTCGGCGATGAGCTGTTCGGCGACGGCGGTGGTGTCGCGCTGCAGCAGGTGGGGTTCGAGGATGCCGACGCTGTCGGTGATGACCTGGCGGTAGCGGGCGTGCGCGGGGCCGTCGGAGAACAGCGCGGTGGGGCGCCAGCCGAACAGCGGCAGCAGCGGGGAGTCGGCGGGCTGGGTGGCCTGCCAGCGGCGCGGGTCGCGGGTCCAGGTGTCGGTGTCGCGGAGGACTTCCAGGGCGACGTGGTAGTCGGTGACCAGCCAGGCGTCGACGCCGGGGGCGAGTTCGACCGGGGCGAGCGGTCCGCGGTCGCGCAGCCGGGCGTAGTGGGCGTGCGGGTCGGCGGCGAACTGCGGCCCGTAGAGGGCGGTGCGGACGGTCACGGGGCGCTCTCCGGGGGCAGCCGGTCCAGGACGTGTTCGGTGAGGGCGATCAGGGCGTCGACGCAGCCCGCGCGTTCGCGGGCGTCGCACTCGACCAGCGGGGTGGCCGGGTCGAGGTCGAGGGCGGCGCGGACGGCGTCGAGGGCGATCGGCGGGGTGTCGGGGAAGCGGTTGACGGCGACGGCGTAGGGCAGTCCGGCCTCCTCGATCAGGTCCATGGCGTCGAAGGCGTCGGCGAGCCGGCGGGTGTCGACCAGGACGAGCGCGCCGAGGGCGCCGCGGGCGAGGTCCTCCCAGAGCGGGAGGAAGCGGCGCTGGCCGGGCGTGCCGAACAGGTAGAGGACGAAGTCGCCGTCGGCGAGGGTGATCCGGCCGAAGTCGACGGCGACGGTGGTGGCGGTCTTGCCGGGGGTGCGGCTGACGTCGTCGACCGGGACGCTCGCCGCGGTCATGGTCTCCTCGGTGTGCAGGGTCGGGATCTCCGACAGGGTGCGCACGAAGGTGGTCTTGCCGACCCCGAACGGCCCGCTGACCATGAGTTTCATCAGGACCGGGTCGGTGGGGGGCAGGTAGGCCGGGGCTCCTGACGGGGCGTCGCCGGCCAGGACGGCACTGCTACTTGAGGGCGCGAAGTCCACTGAGGAGCCTTTCGGCGAGGTCCCGGTTGACCGGCTGGGCGGAGGGGATCGGCGCGCGGACCGAGAGCGCGCCGCGCTCGGCCAGGTCGGCGGCGACGAAGACGGTGGCGCTGACCGGCAGCCGGAGGTGGGCGGCGGCCTCGGCGAGGGTCAGCGCGCCGGGGCGGACCAGCTCCCATAACTGGCGGTGTTCGCCGCCGAGTCCGGCCGGGAGGTCGGCGGCGGCGTGCAGCACGCTGAGCCGGTCCAGGCCGTGGGTGCCGGCGGCGGCGGTGCGGCCGTGGGTGGCGAGGTAGGCGGGCACCAGCCGGCGGCGCGGCGTCGTCATGTGTGGCTCGCTTCCCGGGCGGGGCTGGCCAGGGCCCGGGCGAGCGCGGCCACCTGGACCTGCATCTGGTAGGCGATGGTGCCCAGGTCGGCGCCGGGGAGGGCGAAGACGGCCAGCGAGGAGTTCTCGCCGGCCGGGGTGACCACGGCGTAGCCGTGCTCGGACTCGACCACGGTCTGGTTGAGCGCGACCTTCTCGGCGCCGGTGAAGGCGGTGGTGAAGGCGCGGGCGGCGGCGTGCAGCGAGGCGGTCATCGCGGCGACCCGGTCGGCGCCGTCCCGGCCGAGGTCGGCGGAGTGGCCGGTGACCAGTCCGTCGCCGGTGGCGATGACGGCGTTCTGCACGCCGGGGAGGTCGAGCAGCGGGGTGAGGACCCAGGAGAGGTCCTCGGTGTGGCGGCGGAGCGGGGCGGTCACGGGGTTTCTACTCCTTCGGGTGCGGCGGGCCCCTGGGGGCGCGCGGGGCGGTCGACGGCACTGCGTCCGGCGGCGGTGCCGGACTGGAGTGCCGCCCACGCGCTGCGGGCCCGGTCGGGGGTGGTGCCCGCCGGGGCGGTGGCCGCCGGGGCGGTGCTCGCCGGGGCGGGGAGGGGGGACGGGGCGTCCTGCTGCGGGACGCGGGGGGTGCGGCGCTTGCGGGTGGGGAGGGCGTCGCCGGCGTCGAACACCGGTGCGCTCTGGGTGATCGGGCGCGGGGCGAGGGCGGAGAGCGGGTTGGCCGGGTCGGTCAGGGTGAGCAGCTCGGCGGGCAGCCGCAGGATGGCCCGGACGCCCCCGTACGGGGAGGGTTCGACCCGGCAGCCGAAGCCGAACTGCCGGCAGAGCAGGCCGATCACCGCGAAGCCGGCCTGCGGCGGGTCGCCGAGTTCGGTGAGCAGCACCTCGGCCTGGCCGTCGAGCAGGTCGCCGGCCCGTTCGAGCTGGTCGGGCTCCATGCCGACGCCCATGTCGTCGACCACCACCAGGGCGCCGGAGCTGCCCTGTTCGATGGCGACCACGACCCGGGTCTCGGGGTGGGAGTAGGCGGTGGCGTTGCCGAGGATCTCGGCGAGCGCGATGGCGACGGGTTCGGCGGCCCGGGCGGCCACCGCGAGCCGGGGTTCGCGCAGGTGGTTGGTGATCTCGATGCGGGCGTAGCCGGCCACCCGGGACTGGGCGCCGACGCAGAGTTCGGCGAGCGGGGAGTCCTCCCGGGTCATGCCGGGCCAGGCGCCGGAGAGCACGGCGAGGGACTGCACCCGGCGCAGGGTGAGTTCGTTGCGGAAGTCGAGGGCGAGCAGCCGGGGGTCGTCGACGGAGAGCTGCACCTCCTCCAGCAGCGAGCGGACCTGGATCAGCAGGGCCTGGATCTTGGAGGCGGCGCCGCGCAGGGCGGCCCGGGCGGCGGCGTCGGTGCGTTCGCGTTCGGCGAGCGCGGCGCGGACGGCGGCGGTGAGCACGGCGTCCAGGGCGCGGTGCAGTTCCTCGTTGCCGCCGGCGGTGTCGAGCGGTCCGGGGACGGGGGTGCGGGGGTGGGTGAGCGCGGTGGCGGCGGCGGGCAGCCGTTCGTGCGCGAGGTGGGTGAACTCGCGCGCGGCGGCGGTGAGCCGGGCCTCGGCGAGGGTGTGCCGGGCCTCGGCCGCGTGGGCGCGGGCCTCGGCGGCCCGGGCGCGCTCCTCGCCCGTGCGGGCGCGGTTCTCGGCGGCCCGGGCGCGGACCTCGGCGCCCTGGGCGCGGTTGTCGGTCTCGGCGGCGCGCCGGTTGGCGGCGCGGGCGGTGCGGACCGCGCGCCGGACGGACCACAGGAGGGGTCCTGCGGTCAGGGCGGCGCCGGCCAGCAGGGCGAGCACGATCTCGACCATGGGGTCCTCGGGGGGAGTCGTCGCTGCGGGGACGGGTGCGGGGGCGTGAGCCGTCGGTGGTGCGGGCTCAGGCGGTGCGCTGCCGGGCCAGGTGGGCCATCCGGCCGACGACCTCCAGCATGGCGGGCGGCTCGGTGCCGTCGAGGTGCCGGTACTCGGTGCCGATGGTGACCAGCAGCCGCTCGGGGAGGCCGAGTTCGGGGTAGCGGGCCTCGCCGATGACGGTCCGGGCGGCCTCGGCGGCCGGGACGCCGGCGGCGTGCAGGGCGTGCGCGCGGTCGCGGACGTAGCGCAGGTAGCCGGCGTGGGAGCGCAGGTCGGCGCGGGTGAGCAGCGGGCCGTGGCCGGGGACGACGGTCTCGGCGCCGGTGTCGAGCAGCCGCTCGACGGCGTCGATGACGTTGCCGAGCGGGCCGGCCCAGTGCACGGGGTGGTCGCCGGGCCGTTCGGCGGTGGTGCCGAAGACGACGTCGCCGGTGAAGACGGTGGAGCGGGTGGGCAGGTGGACGATCAGGTCGCCGCTGGTGTGGGCCGGCGGGAGGCTGCTGATCTGCACCGGGATGTCGCCGACGCGCAGTTCGAGTTCGCCGGTGAAGACGGTGTCGGGGACGACCGGCGGGGTGTCGGCCCAGTTGAAGCAGCCGAAGTGCTCCTGCAGGTAGGCGCCGGTGTCGCCGTCCTTGTCGAAGGTCTGCAGCAGGGCGTGCTGCTGTTCGGGGGTGGGCTCGTAGGCGATGTGGTGCAGCGCCTCGCGGGTGGTGATCACCTCGGCGTCGGGGAGGACGCCGGCGCCCCACATGTGGTCGCCGTTGGCGTGGGTGACGACGATCCGCTCGACCTCGGTGCCGGGGGGCAGGACGGCACGGGTGCGCTGCAGGAACTCGCCGGCCAGCGTGCGGTCGTAGGGGGTGTCGATCCACAGGGCGGCGCCCCCGGCGGTGACCAGGCCGCAGTTGGCCAGTCCCCAACCGCGTTGCTGCGGCTGCCACGCGTATATACCGTCGGCTATCGAATGGAAGTGCGCGCTCCGCGTCGTCATGGGCGCGATTATGCCCAACTCTGTGTCACCGTTTGACTCCGGCCCACGGATTGAACGTGCGCGGTTCAACTGCCCCGCCCGGGAAGGCGGTTGTGCGGGGACGGAGCAGTTGCGGCGGACCGGAAGCGGATCCGGAACGCCGGTTGTGAATTCGTACAATATTGAACAACCTCGGCTATACTCGGTCCCATGGACAACTCCGTGACCGAAGCGCCCGAGGTCCCCCCCGCCCGGGAGGCGGAGGCGGGCACCCCGTGGCTGGACGCCCGCGAGCAGCGCTTCTGGCGCGCCCACCTGGAGGTCGGCAAGCTCCTCGACCACCAGCTGAGCCGGGAGCTGCACGCCCACAACCTCGCCATCAACGACTACGAGATCCTGGTCGTGCTCTCCGAGTCCCCCGAGCGCCGGATGCGGATGACCGACCTGGCCACCGCCACCCTGCAGTCCAAGAGCCGGCTCTCGCACCAGATCACCAGGATGGAGGCGGCCGGCCTGGTGCTGCGCCAGGAGTGCCCGGGAGACCGCCGCGGCCTGTACGCGCACCTCACCGAGCACGGCTGGGAGACCCTGCGGAAGGTCGCCCCGGACCACGTCCGCAGCGTCCGCGAGCACTTCATCGACCGGCTCACCGACGAGCAGTTGGACGCGCTGTACGCCGCCCTGGCCCCGATCGCCGAGCACCTGCGCGGGCTCCGCGGCCGGGGCTGACGGAGGGCCTCGCCGGGGCTGTCGGAGGGCCTCGCCGGGGCTGTCGGAGGGCCTCAGGAGGTCAGTTCGGCCACCAGCCGGTCCGCCGCCGCGTACGGGTCGAGCTCGCCCGCCGCGACCCGCCCGGCCAGCGCGTCCAGGTGCCGGTCGCCGCGCAGGTCGCCGATCCGGGCGCGCAGCGCGGCCAGCGTGATCGCCTCGACCTCCTGGGCGGCCCGGCGGCGGCGGCGGGCGTCCAGCTCGCCGGTCTCGGCCAGCCAGCCGCGGTGCTTCTCCAGCGCCTCGACGAGTTCGTCCACGCCCTCGCCGCGGGCCGCCACGGTCTTGACGATCGGCGGCCGCCAGTCGCCGGCCTGCCGGGACTCCCCCAGGCCGAGCATGTGGTTGAGCTCGCGGGCGGTGGCGTCCGCGCCGTCCCGGTCGGCCTTGTTGACCACGAACACGTCGCCGATCTCCAGGATGCCCGCCTTGGCGGCCTGGATGCCGTCGCCCATGCCGGGGGCCAGCAGCACCACCGCGGTGTCGGCCTGCGCGGCGACCTCCACCTCGGACTGCCCGACGCCGACGGTCTCCACCAGGATCACGTCGCAGCCGGCCCCGTCCAGCACCCGCAGCGCCTGCGGGGCGGCCCAGGCCAGGCCGCCGAGGTGGCCGCGGGTGGCCATCGAGCGGATGAACACCTCCGGGTCGGTGGCGTGCTCCTGCATCCGCACCCGGTCGCCGAGCAGCGCGCCGCCGGAGAACGGCGAGGACGGGTCGACGGCGAGCACCCCGACCCGCTTGCCGAGCCGCCGGTAGGCGCTGACCAGCGCCGAGGTGGAGGTGGACTTGCCCACCCCGGGCGAGCCGGTCAGGCCCACCGTGTAGGCCCGCCCGCTGTGCGGGGCGAGCGCCGCCATCACCTCGCGCAGTTCGGGCGCGGCGTTCTCCACCAGCGTGATCAGCCGGGCCACCGCCCGGGGACGGCCCTGCCGGGCCTGTTCGACCAGCGTCGCCACATTGGCCATCGAAATCGCTCCTCGCAGCCAGCGGAAAAGACGGACGCCCCGCGGCACCGTACGCGACGGCGCTGCGGGGTCCTCGGACGTTCGGTCAGCCCTGCGCGGGGACCTTGACGATCAGCGCGTCGCCCTGGCCGCCGCCGCCGCACAGCGCGGCCGCGCCGACCCCGCCGCCGCGGCGCTGCAGCTCCAGCGCCAGGTGCAGCACGACGCGGGCGCCGGACATGCCGATCGGGTGGCCGAGCGCGATCGCGCCGCCGTTGACGTTGACGATCGAGTCGTCCACGCCGAGGTCCTTCATCGACTGGTGCGCGACGGCGGCGAACGCCTCGTTGATCTCGATCAGGTCGAGGTCGCCGACCTGTAGGCCCTCCTTGGCGAGGGCGTGCTTGATCGCGTTGGACGGCTGCGACTGCAGCGAGTTGTCCGGGCCCGCGACGTTGCCGTGCGCGCCGATCTCGGCGATCCAGCTCAGGCCCAGCTCCTCGGCCTTGGCCCTGCTCATCACCACGACGGCGGCGGCGCCGTCGGAGATCTGCGAGGAGGTGCCGGCGGTGATGGTGCCGTCCTTGCTGAAGGCGGGGCGCAGCTTGGCCAGGCCCTCGACGGTGGTGTCGGCGCGGATGCCCTCGTCCTGGCCGAACAGCACCGGGTCGCCCTTGCGCTGCGGGATGGCGACGGGCACGATCTCGGCCTCGAACACGCCGTCGGCCTGGGCCTTGGCGGCGCGCTGGTGGGAGGCGGCGGCGATGGCGTCCTGCACCTCGCGGGTGATGCCGAGCCGGGTGTTGTGCTTCTCGGTGGACTCGCCCATCGGGATGTTCTCGTAGGCGTCGGTCAGGCCGTCGTGGGCCATCGAGTCGAGCATCCCGATCGCGCCGTACTTGAAGCCCTCTCGGGACTTGGGCAGCAGGTGCGGGGCGTTGGTCATGGACTCCTGGCCGCCGGCCACCACGATGTCGAACTCGCCGGCCCGGATCAGCTGGTCGGCCAGCGCGATCGCGTCCAGCCCGGAGAGGCAGACCTTGTTGACGGTCAGCGCCGGGACGTTCAGCGGGATGCCGGCCTTGACCGCCGCCTGCCGGGCCGGGATCTGGCCCGCGCCGGCCTGCAGCACCTGGCCCATGATCACGTACTGGACCTGGTCGCCGGTGATGCCGGCCCGCTGCAGCGCCGCCTCGATCGCGAAGCCGCCGAGCTCGGCGCCGGAGAATCCCTTGAGCGAGCCGAGCAGCCGCCCCATCGGGGTACGGGCACCTGCGACGATCACAGAAGTAGTCATGGACGAGCCCCTTCGCGCGTCGGACCAGAGGGTATGGAGATGCCGTCAATGTACTGACCGGTCACCTCTGCGTCACCGCCGCAACGGTGTGATCAGCGCTACTGGCACTCCCCAGTGAACACCGTGCCGGAACGGGGCCGGAAACGTGTGAGCAGACTCGCAGGACGGGCTGCTGGCGCCCGGCCGCCGGGATGCGCTGCACTGGGTGCCATCCCTCGCCGTCCCGCCCCTTCCGGAGGACACCCGTGCTGACCCGCATCGACCACATCGGCATCGCCTGCTTCGACCTGGACCGGACCGTCGAGTTCTACCGCGCGACGTACGGCTTCGAGGTGTTCCACACCGAGGTCAACGAGGAGCAGGGCGTCCGCGAGGCCATGCTGAAGATCAACGACACCGGGGACGGCGGCGCCTCCTACCTGCAGCTGCTGGAGCCGACCCGGGAGGACTCGACGGTGGCCAAGTGGCTGGCCAAGAACGGCGAGGGCGTGCACCACGTCGCCTTCGGCACCGCCGACGTGGACGGGGACGCCGCCGCGATCGCGGGCAAGGGCGTGCGGGTGCTGTACGACGAGCCGCGGCGCGGTTCGATGGGCTCCCGGATCACCTTCCTGCACCCCAAGGACTGCGGCGGCGTGCTGACCGAACTGGTCACCAGCGCGAATCCGTCCGAACACTGACCGATTCGGGTACGGAGCCTGCACGGAAGCGGACCGACCGGTAACGAACCGGTCGGTAACTTCCGAAAAGCACCTCACCCCCATTCCCCCGGGAGCGGCTCCCACTACAATGCCCAGGTGCGCCGGTACCACCGTTCCGCGCGCCACAGGGGAGTCCACGACGCGGGCACGGCCGGACGGTCGCCGTTCGGATCTGTCACCATTCTCCAGAGGCAACATTTCGCTCAGGAGTCCACCCGGACGGTGGAGCGATTGCAAGGACCAACCGGTCCGCCCGTGGAGCACTGGGCGGAGCGGCCCGGTCGAGGACGCGACCAGGAGATGGATGGACCGCGGAGTGCGGGGCTACGACCGCTACGAGGCTGAGGATCACCTCTCCAAGTTCGAGGCCGAGCTGGAGAAGGCCCGCAAGGAGCGGGACAAGACCATCGAGCACGCCGACGACCTCGCCTACCAGGTGGAGGTGCTCCGGGCCAAGCTGCACGAGGCCCGCCGGCAGCTCGCTCAGCCGCGCGCCTTCGACTCCGTCTCCGGCCAGGCCGAGCAGGTCCTGCGCAACGCCGAGATGCAGGCCGAGGCGCTGCGCGCGGACGCCGAGCGCGCCGTGCGCGAGTCCCAGGCCGCCACCCAGCGGATGATGGCCGAGGCCGCCGAGCGCACCTCCCAGCTGGAGGCCGAGTTCAACGCCCGGCGCCGCCGGCTGGAGGAGGAGCTCGCCGAGTTCCGGGCCGCCGCCGAACGCCACGTCAACGAGAACGTCAACTGGGCGGAGCAGACCCGCGCCGGCACCGAGCAGGAGGCCCAGCGCCTGCTGCAGGAGGCCCGGGCCGAGGCCGAGCGGATGATGGCCGCCGTCCGCGCCGAGGCCGCCGCCCTCGCCGACCAGGCCCGCGCCCAGACCGCCGCCGACGTGGACGCCGCCCGCGGCGAGGCCCAGGCCCAGGCCGAGGCCGCCCTGCTGCGCGCCCAGACCGACGCCGAGCGCCTGCTGCGCGCCGCCTCCGAGCAGGCCCAGCAGACCGGCGCCCAGGCCGAGGAGCACCGCGCCGCCGCCCTCGGCGCCGCCCAGCAGCAGCTGGCCGAGGCGCACGCCGCCGCCGAGCAGAAGCTCGCCGCCGCCGAGGCCCAGATCACCACCCTCAAGCAGCAGGCCCTCGCCGACCAGGAGCGCGCCGAGGCCGCTCTGGCCGGCGCCCAGGCCGAGATAGAGCGGCTGCGCGCCGAGGCCCTGGCCGAGACCGAGCGGGCCCGCGCCGAGGCCGCCCGGATGCGCGAGGAGGCCACCGCCGCCGCCGAGCGCCTGCAGGCCGAGGCCACCAGCGAGGCCGAGCGCAAGGTCGCCGACGGCGCCGCCGCCAGCGAGCAGCGCTCCGCCACCGCCCGCGCCGAGATCGCCAAGATGGTGGCCGCCGCCACCCGCGAGGCCGACCTGATCCGCTCCGCCGCCGCCACCGTGCAGGCCGAGGCGGACGCCGCCCGGGCTGCCGCCCGCGAGGAGAGCGAGCGCCTGCGCGGCGCCGCCGAGTCGGTCGCCACCGAGCTGCGCGCCGAGGCCGAGGCGGAGATCGCCGAGCGCCGGGCCGCCGCCGAGGCGGAGGCCGCCGCGCTGCGCGAGGCCGCCGCCGCCGAGGCCGCGCGGATCCGCACCGACGCGGAGGACGCCGGCCGGGCCGAGGGCGCCAAGGACGCGGCGCTGCGGCTGGCCCGCGCCGCCAAGCAGGCCGAGGAGGTGCTCGCCCGGGCGGGCACCGACGCCGAGGCCACCCGCGGCGAGGCCGCCGCCGAGGCCGAGCGGTTGGTCGAGCACGCCAAGTCCGAGGCCGGCACCCTGCTGGAGCAGGCCCGCGAGGCCGTCGAGCAGGCGCAGAACGCCGCCATGGAGGACGCCGCCTCGATCCGCGAGCAGCTGGAGCGGATGCAGGCCGAGGCCGCGCTGGCCCGCGAGCAGGCCGAGGAGCAGCGCGCCGCCGCCGAGGCGGAGGCCGAGCGGGTCCGGGCCGAGGCCCGCCGGCAGGCCGCCGTGCAGGTCGAGGAGTCCGCGAAGCAGGCCGAGGAGCTGCTGACCACCGCCAAGTCCGACGCGGACGCGCTGCGCTCCGGCGCCGGCGAGGAGGTCGAGCGGCTGCGCACCGAGGCCCGCGAGCAGGCCGCCGCCGTCCAGGGCCGGGCCGAGCAGACCCTCGCCCGGGCCCGCGCCGAGGGCGAGAAGATCACCGCCGCCGCCGAGCGGGCCCGCACCGAGACGCTGGCCGCGGCCGAGGCCGCCGCCGAGGAGGCCCGGGCCGCCGCCGAACGGCACGGCGCCGAGCTGCGCGAGGAGGCCGCCGCCGCGGCCGCCGCCGCCCGCGCCGAGGCCGAGGCCGCCGCCGAGGCGCTGCGTGCCGACACCGCCCAGTGGGCCGAGCGGCACCGGGCCGAGGCCGAGGAGGCCGGGCGGGTCGTCCGCGCCGACGCCGAGGCCGCCGCCCGCGCCGTCGCCCACTGGGCCGAGGCCGCCGCCGAGGCGCTGCGCGAGGAGGCCGCCGCCGCCCGCGAGGCCGCCCGGGCCGCCCTGGAGCGCGAGCAGGCGCTGACCGCCGAGAAGCTGGCCGAGGCCGCCGCCATCCGGGAGGCCGCCGACGGCGAGGCCGAGCAGGTCCGCGAGGCCGCGGCCGCCGACGCCGCCCGGCTGCGCGAGAGTGCCGGGGCGGACGCCGCGCAGGCCCGCGCCGAGGCCGAGCAGGTCCTCGCCACCGCCCGTGCGGACGCCGGGGCGCTGGGCGTGGAGGCCGCCGCGGACCGGGCCGAGGCGACCCGGCTGCGCGAGCAGGCCGAGGCGTACGACCGCGAACTGCGGGCCACCGCGGAGCGCGAGACCACCGAGCTGCGCGAGACCGCCGAGCGGGAGAGCGCCGAGCTGCGGGCCGCGGCCGAGCGGGAAACCGCCGAACTGCGCGAGACCGCGGCGCGCGAGAGCGCCGAGCAGCGGGAGGCCGCCGAGGCGTACGACCGCGAACTGCGGGCCACCGCCGACCGGGAGACCGCCGAACTGCGCGAGACCGCGGCGCGCGAGAGCGCCGAACTGCGCGAGCAGGCCGAGGCGTACGACCGCGAGCTGCGCGAGAGCGCCGACCGGGAGACCGCCGAACTGCGCGAGGCCGCCGAGGCGTACGACCGCGAACTGCGGGCCACCGCCGACCGGGAGACCGCCGAGCTGCGCGAGCGGGCCGAGCACGCCGCCGAGCAGCTGCGGGCGAACGGTGAGGCGCGGGCCGCCGAGCTGGTCGCGGCGGCCGAGCAGGAGGCCGCCGAGGTCCGCCAGTCGGTGGCGGGCCTGCACGAGAAGGCCACCGGCCAGATCGCCGAGCTGCGGGCCGCCGCCGAGCGCGAGCGCGCCGAACTGCGCGAGCAGGCCGAGGCGTACGACCGCGAGCTGCGCGAGAGCGCCGACCGCGAGACCGCCGAACTGCGGGCCGCCGTGGCCGAGTTCGTGCAGCAGCAGCGCGCCGAGGCGGAGGCCGCCGCGCAGCGGACGCTGGCCGAGGCGGACGAGCTGGCGTCGGCGGCGCTGACCGAGGCCGAGGAGCGGGCGAACGCGCTGCGCTCGGACGCCGAGGAGTACGCGCTGGCGACCCGGACGCTGGCGGAGGACTTCGACGCGGACATCCGCGGCCGGGCCGAGTCCTTCGACCGGGAGACCCGGGAGGCCGCCGAGGCGTACGACCGGGCGACCCGCGAGCAGGCGAAGTCGGTGCTGGAGAAGGCGTTCGCGGACGCCGAGCAGCTCGGCGAGCAGGCCCAGGCGGAGGCGCTGGCGGTGGCCGCGGCCGCCGAGGAGCAGTCCGACGCGATGGTGTCGGCGGCCCGCCAGGAGGCGGACCGGCTGCGCGCCGAGGCCGAGGCGCAGGGCACCGCCGAGGTGGAGAAGGCCCGTTCGGACGCGGACGCGCTGCTGTCGGAGGCCCGGCGGGACTCCACGGCGATCCGCGAGCGGGCCGAGGAGCTGCGCGAGCGCACCGACGCCGAGATCGAGGCGCTGCACGAGCGGGCCCGCAAGGAGAACGCCCAGGCGATGAAGTCCGCCGGCGAGCGGGTGGACGCGCTGGTGACGGCGGCCCAGGAGCAGCTGACCGAGGCCGAGGAGCAGGCGCAGGCGCAGGTCGCGGAGGCCGAGGAGCGGGCGGCGGAGCTGATCGCGGCGGCCGAGTCGCGGGCGTCCGAGCTGACGTCGGAGGCGTCCGCGGAGGCGGGCCGGGTGCGGATCTCGGCGGTGCGCAAGGCCGAGACGCTGCTCAAGGAGGCCGAGAACAAGCTCGCGGACTCCACCACCCGCGCCGAGGCGCTGATCATCAAGGCGGAGGCGAAGCTCAAGGCCGCCGAGATGGAGTCGGAGGAGCAGCTGGAGGCGGCGGCCGACGAGGCCGCGTCGCGGCTCAAGCGGGCCGACGAGGAGGCCGAGAAGCGGGTGCGGCGGGCCGGTTCGGACGCCGAGGAGCAGCTGCGGCTGGCCGCCGAGGAGGCGGAGCGGCTGCTCGCCGAGGCCCGCTCGGAGGCCAAGCGCGTGACCGACGAGGGCCAGCGGGAGTTGGACGAACTGGTCCGCAGGCGCAAGGACATCAACACCGAGATCTCTCGGGTGCAGGACGTGTTGTCGGCGTTGGAGGCGTTCGAGGCCCCCGCTCCGTCGGCGCACGGCAACGGGGGAAGCAAGAAGGACGGAGGGCCCAAGGCTGGTGCCGGAGTGGGCTCTCCGCGGTCGGCGGGCAATCGCTCCGGGGGGGCGCCACCCGATTGAGCGGACATTGTCCGCGAACCGACGGTGTTTCGCCGTTGACACTCCGGTACCGTGTCAGGATTCCCTCAACCATCTCAGCGGTTTGACGACAGGAAGCCCAGAAATCCCATGAGCGACAGTCACTCCCCGCACGGCTTCGACCTGGTACGCCGTGGGTACGAGCGCGCCCAGGTCGACGAGCGGATCGCCAAGCTGGTGGCCGACCGAGACAGCGCGCTCTCCCGGATCAGCGCGCTGGAGAAGCGCATCGAGGAGCTCCACCTGGAGACCCAGACGGCCCAGGCCGCGGTCACCGACGCGGAGCCCTCGTACGCCGGTCTCGGTGCCCGCGTCGAGAAGATCCTCCGCCTCGCCGAGGAGGAGGCCAAGGACCTGCGCGACGAGGCGCACCGCGCCGCCGAGCAGCACCGCGAGCTCGCCGAGGCCGCCGCGCAGCAGGTCCGCACCGAGGCCGAGAACTACGCCAAGGACCGCAAGGCCAAGGCGGAGGACGAGGGCCTGCGGATCGTCGACAAGGCCAAGTCGGACGCGGCCCAGCTGCGCGCCGAGGCCAACAAGGACGCGCAGAACAAGCGCGAGGAGGCGGACGCCCTCTTCGAGGAGACCCGCACCAAGGCCGCGCAGGCCGCCCTGGAGTTCGAGACCAACCTGGCCAAGCGCCGGGAGCAGTCCGAGCGCGACCTGGCGGCCCGCCAGGCCAAGGCCGAGAAGCGGCTGGCCGAGATCGAGCACCGCGCCGAGCAGCTCCGCCTGGAGGCGGAGAAGCTGCGCACCGACGCGGAGCGCCGTTCCCGCCAGACCATCGAGACGGCGCAGCGCCAGGCCGAGGACATCGTGGCCGACGCCAACGCCAAGGCCGACCGGGTCCGCAGCGAGTCGGAGCGCGAGCTGGCGGCGCTCACCAACCGCCGCGACTCGATCAACGCGCAGCTGACCAACGTCCGCGAGATGCTGGCCACGCTGACCGGTGCGGCGGTCGCGGCGGCCTCGCTGCCGACCGACGACTCGCTGGGCGTGCCGGCGCAGCAGTCGCGCTGACGGCCTGACCGCCTTGTCGGGACACCGCTGAAGTCCTGAAGTGCCCGAAGGGGCCCGGAGCTCTCGCTCCGGGCCCCTTCGGCGTTCCGGCCCGGTCCCGGCTACTTGACGCGCTTGAGCAGGGCCCGGACGGCGGCGTTGAAGGTCTCCGGGGCCTCCAGCGAGGAGAGGTGGCCGACGGCCGGGATGACCGTCAGCTCGGCGTCGGAGAGCGCCTCGGCCATCATCCGGGCCTCGCTGAGCGGGGTGACGGTGTCGAGCTCGCCGACGATGACCGCGGCGGGCACCTCCAGGGCGGCCAGTTCGTCCAGCGAGTCGGGGCGGGCGGCCATCGCGCGCTGCGCCCAGGCGACCGCGGCCGGGTCCGCCTCGGCGATCATCTTCCGTACGGCGTCGGTGAGTTCGGGGTCGGTGCCGGGGGCGAGCAGGTTCTCCGCCATCCGCTCCTCGATCAGCAGGTCGACGCTGCCGCGTTCCAGGACGGCGGCGGCGACGCGTTCCCGGTTGGCGCGGGCGGCGTCGGTGTCGGTGGTGGCCTTGGTGTCGGCGAGGACGAGTCCGGCCAGCCGCTCGGGGTGGCGGCGGGCGAAGGCCATCGCGACGTAGCCGCCCATCGACAGGCCGCCCAGCACGGCGCGCTCGACGCCGAGGCCGTCCAGCAGGTCGGCGAGGTCGTCGGCGGCGGTGTCCAGCGACGGGGGGAGGTCGCCGAGCGGGGCGGTGCCGAAGCCGCGCTGGTCCGGTGCGATCACCCGGGCGTCGTCCCCGGCCGGGCCGGGTACGCGCTCCAGTTGGACCTCCCACATCCGCGCGGGGAGCGGGAAGGCGTGCAGCAGGACGAGCGGGGTGCCGGTGCCGTTCTCGCGGACGGTCGGCGCGCTGGACGAGGTCATGGTTCCACCGTAGGGCCCGGCGGGCGCACCCCGGGCGCAGGTTGTCCGATTCATCCGCTTTTTGCCATAACCTGGCCAGAGACCAAGGAGCGGCACATGATCGAGTTGCACCACCTGACGAAGCGTTACGGCGACAAGTTGGCCGTCGACGATCTGAGCTTCCGCATCCCGGAGGGCGTGGTGACCGGCTTCCTCGGCCCGAACGGCGCCGGCAAGTCCACCACCATGCGGATGATCCTCGACCTGGACCACCCCACCAGCGGCGAGGTCACCATCGGCGGCAAGCACTACGCCGAGATCCAGGACCCGCTGCGCCGGATCGGCGCCCTGCTGGAGGCCAAGGCGGTGCACCCCGGCCGCACCGCGTACGACCACCTGCTGTGGCTGGCCCAGTCGAACCGGGTGCCGCGCGCCCGGGTCGACGAGGTGCTCGACCTGGTCGGCCTGACCGCGGTGGCGAAGAAGCGCGCCCGCGGCTTCTCGCTCGGCATGGGCCAGCGCCTGGGCATCGCCTCCGCGCTGCTGGCCGACCCGCAGACCCTGATGTTCGACGAGCCGGTCAACGGGCTCGACCCCGAGGGCATCCTGTGGATCCGCAACCTGATGAAGCGGCTGGCCTCGGAGGGCCGCACCGTCTTCGTCTCCTCGCACCTGATGAGCGAGATGGCGCTGACCGCCGACCACCTGGTGGTGATCGGCCGCGGCCGGCTGCTCGCCGACCTGCCGATGGCCGAGTTCATCAAGCGCAACTCCCGCTCGGCCGTCCGGCTGCGCACCCCGCACCAGGAGCAACTGCTGAACGCCCTGCACGGCGCCGGCCTGACCGCCGAGGCCGGCCCGGACGGCGCCTGGGAGGTGGTCGACGGCGACCCGGTGGTGCTCGGCGAGCTGGCCGCCGCGCACGGCGTCACCCTGCACGAGCTGAGCCCGCAGCAGGCCTCGCTGGAGGAGGCGTTCATGCAGATGACGGCCGAGTCGGTGGAGTACCGCACCGGAAGCACCGACGAGCCCGCACCCGCACCGGCCTGGGGCGCAGGCTGGGACAACCGCCGGACCGGGAAGGAGAACTGAGATGGCCGCGTTCCCCGCCGTCGCGCAGTCCGAGTGGACGAAGGTCCGCAGCGTCCGCTCCACCGTCTGGACCCTCGCCGCGACCTTCCTGGTCACCCTGATCGCCGGCTTCCTGATCTCGCTGGTGACCAACCTGAACTACGAGGACGCCACCAAGGACCTGCACACGCCGTTCGACGCCACCAGCACCGCCTTCTCCGGCATCATCCTGGGCGAGCTGGCCATCGTGGTGTTCGGCGTGCTCGCTGTCGGCAACGAGTACAGCAGCGGCATGATCCGGGTCTCGCTGGCCGCCGTCCCGCAGCGCGCGATCCTGATGACCGCGAAGATCGCCGTGCTCACCGGGATCGCCCTGGCGGTATCGCTGGTGACGGTGTTCATCACCTTCTTCGCCGGCCAGGCCGCGCTGGGCGGGCACTCCACCGGCCTGGGCGAGCCGAACGTGCTGCGGGCGGTGTTCGGCGCCGCCTGCTACCTGACCCTGCTGTGCCTGTTCTCGGCCGGCATGACGGTGGTCCTGCGCAACCAGACCCTGGCCCTGGGCATCCTGATGCCGTTCTTCTTCCTGCTCTCGCCGATCCTGTCGATCGTGCCCTGGGTGGAGAACGTGGCGCGCTACTTCCCGGACCGCGCGGGCTCCGCCGCCATCCAGGTCTACCAGCCCAGCGACCAGCCGTACGGCCCGTGGGTCGGCCTGCTGATCTGCGCGCTGTGGACGGCCGCCGCACTGGTCTGCGGCTACCTGGTCCTGCAGAAGCGCGACGCCTGAGCTCCCGTCAGCCGTCAGTACTTCGGAGCGCCGCGGCCCCGCTGGAGGTTGGAGCCGCGGCGCTCCCGCGCTCCCCAGCAGGCCCGGTGCCAGTGCCGCCGGTCGTCCACGCCGCCGCCGTGGTCGGGCCAGGCCACCACGTGCCCGACGCCGGGCGGGATCTCCTGGTCGCAGCCGGGGCACCGGTAGTACCGCCCGGCGGTGCCCGCCACGGTCTGCACCACCCACTCCTCGCCCCGGTACTCCTCGGTCCGCCGCAGCGAACTCCCCATCGGTGCGCCGCCGCCCCGTTCCTCGGACTTCTCGATCCGGTTGCGACGCGGTGACACGTGGACTCCCCTTTTTTCCCGGCGTGCTGTGCCTCCAGGGTACGGGGCGCGGGCCGGACGGACAGTGGCACCGACCCGGTCGGGTCGGTGCCACTGTCCGTTCTGTGGGCGTGCTAGGGGATCACTCCCGTGGCATCAGCCAGGCGCCGAAGGCGACCTGGATCGCCACCAGGGCCAGGAAGGCCGCCCCGCCTCCCCCCATCAGCAGGAGCAGCACCGGCAGGAGGAGCGCGATGGTCGCCACCGGCCGGAAGGACTCACGCTTCCGGAGCCTCCCGACCAGCGGGATGATGACCAGGGAGGGAATCCCGACCACGCAGAAGAGCACCAGCCCGACATCGATCAGGCCCAGTTCGTTCTGGGTGGACGTGTAGGACGCCTCTCCGGTGGCCAGCAGGGAGACCAGGCCGCCGCCGCCGAACCAGAGCCCGGCGAACAGCAGCAGGTAGCGGGCCGCGGACCGTAGGAACCAGCGTCCGCCTTCACGCCGGGCACCGGTGGTTGTGGTGGTCACTTGTCCGGCATTCCATCGCTCCAGTGGCGGTCGGTGTTTTTGAACCACGGCATGGCGTTGAACCCCGTCTCAAGGCCGCCCAAACCTCGCTCCTCGTCCCTCGCGACGGTCTTCGGCGCTTGGCCCCTGCGGTACTGGACCACCTCCATGTTCGGATAGGCGTCGCCGACGCGTCCCACTCCGACCGACCCGCACTCGTTGACGTCCACCTTGATGTGGGTGTCGACCGCGAAGACCGGCAGCATGCTGTTGATGC
Organism: Kitasatospora saccharophila; assembly: GCF_039529925.1. NCBI lineage: Bacteria > Bacillati > Actinomycetota > Actinomycetes > Kitasatosporales > Streptomycetaceae > Kitasatospora > Kitasatospora saccharophila. The sequence goes on from NZ_BAAANS010000021.1 coordinate 133,245, forward strand.
CGTGGATGTCCACGTTGAGCCCACCGGGTCCCACCCAGTTGGCATTGATGGAGTTCTGGTGCTGCACGTTGACGCCCAGGTTCATCGGCCCTTCCACGATGTCCTTCGCCGGGATCATATGCGACGGCTGAGCGGGGGCCGGCGCTATCCCGCAGGTCAGGCACCCCATGGTCCCCTCAGAGGGTGTCGTGTGGGAGGGCGCGACGGTGAACGAGACCTCACCGGTCGCGGTGTCCCAGAAAAGCTCCATCCGATAACCGGCCTTCGGGTCGTCGGACCAGCTCCGGTTGTCACCGTACAGCTCTCCGAAGACCGCTGTCTTATCCTGGATGTAGAACCGCACCATGATGATGCCGTTGTCCTTGGGTGCCTGCTCAGCGGTCGCGTAGCGGTGGTGGGGGAAGACCCGCTTCCCGCCCTCCTCGTACGTTCCCCAGCCCTGGTTCTTCGCGTCCTCGTAGCCGTCGTAGCACCAACAATTGTAGTCGTCGCCGCTGTTGTCGTCCGTGCCGTAGGCAGATTTGCACATCCCACCGCACGGCGGCGGAGGCGGCGGCGACCCCACCAGTTGGGGATCGTCCGTCTCGACCGGGGCGCGGCTCAGACCGGTCGGGTCGCTGTGGGTGGTCGGGTTGCTGCCGGCGTACGCGTAGCCGCCGAGCTGCTGCGGGTCGTCCGCCTGGAGCACCGGGTCACCGCTGATGAACCGGCCGAGCACGGGGTCGTACTCGCGGGCGCCGACGTCGGTGTAGCCGGTGGTGGGGCTGACCGGTTTGGCGAGGAAGCCGCGGGTGGGGTCGGGCCAGCCGGTGCTGGTGCCGCGGGTCTGCCCGTAGGGCTTGTACTGCTTGCGGCTCACCGCCTGGCTGGTGGTGTCGACGGCCAGGGTCGCGGTGTCGTGCGGGTCCGCGATCAGGTAGCTCACTCCGCCGCCGGGCAGGTTGGAGACCACGGCCATCACCTTGCCGCCGGCGCTGTAGGTGCGCACCGCGCCGAGCAGGACCTTCGGGGTGGTGGAGGTGTTGACGACGATCTCGGTGTCACCTGCGAACAGGGTGGTCTGGCCCGAGCCGAGGTCGCGGCGGATCAGCTGGTTGCCGTCCGCGTCGTAGACGTACTTGGTGACGGCGGTGCCCTGGGTGATGGTGTCCACCCG
>NZ_BAAANS010000022.1:0-134178 GCF_039529925.1 Kitasatospora saccharophila
GCCCGTCCGCCGGGCCCGGGGCGGCGGACGGCCGGTCGGCCACCGGCCGGGCCGCGGGCGCCGCCGACTCCGCCGGCCGGGCCCCGCCGTCCTCGGCCAGCACCCCCACCGGGGCGGCCTTCCCCGCCGCGGCGAACCCCCAGTCCAGCAGCGCCGCCGCCTCGTCGTACACCTTCGGGCTGCTCTCCGGGTGCATCACCGTCACCAGCAGCGTCCGCCCGTCGCGCTCGGCCGCGCCGGTGTAGGTGGCGCCCGCGTTGGTGGTGTAGCCGTTCTTCACCCCGATCAGGCCCGGGTACTTGCCCAGCAGCCGGTCGGTGTTGGCGATCCCGAAACTGCCGCGCTGCCCGGTCTTCTTGTCCACCGCGCCCGGGAACTGCGCCCAGCGGGTCGAGCAGTACGCCCGGAAGTCCGGGTCGCGCAGGCCCGCCCGGGCGAACAGGGTCAGGTCGTACGCCGAGGTGACCTGGCCGTCCATGTCGTAGCCGTCCGGACTGACCACGTGGGTGTCCCGGGCCTGCAACTGGTCCGCCCGGGCCTGCATGTCCGCGACCGTCTTGGCGACGCCGCCGTTCATGTTCGCCAGCACGTGCACCGCGTCGTTGCCGGAGGACAGGAACACCCCGCGCCACAGGTCCTCGACCTTGTAGTCCAGGTCCTCCTTGATGCCCACCAGGCTGCTGCCCGCCCCCATCCCCTGCAGCTCCGCCCAGGTCACCCGGTGCACGTCGGACGCCTTGAAGCGGGGCAGCACGGTGTCCGCGAACAGCATCTTCAGGGTCGAGGCGGGCGGCAGCTTCGCGTGCGCGTTGAACGCCGCCAGCACCTGCCCGCTGCCCGCGTCCGCGACCACCCAGGACTTGCCGGTCAGGTCCTTCGGCAGCGCCGGGGCCCCCGGGTCCACCTGCACCCCCGCCGCACCCAGCCGCTGCCCGCCCACCACCTCGGGCGGCGGCGCGTCCTCCGCGACGGCCGCCGCCGACGGCAGGGCGGACGCCAGCAGCAGGACGGCAGCGGACGGCCCCTGGAGAATCCGGCGGATTATCAGCATTCCGGGAAAATAACCCGTCCCCCGGCCCCCGCCCGGGCGCGCCACCGGGCACGGCCCCGAACGAGTACCGCCCACTGCTCCGATCGGCGGGCCCCGCATACTGGACGGGCACCCCGTCTGCCGCGAAGGACCCCGCCATGAAGCTCAGCCGTCCGGTCTCCTGGTTCCTCACCGCCTTCGGCGTCTGGTCGGTCTTCATCTGGACCACCTTCGTCAAGAACCTGTGGAAGGACTCCGGCGGCCAGGCCTTCGTGAACGGCGACCACTCCCAGCCGACCGCCTTCTTCTGGGTGCACCTGCTGCTCGCCGTCACCTCCCTGCTGCTCGGCCTCGCCATCGGCTGGATCGGCGTCCGCGGCCTGCGCGCCCTGCGCGCCGCGGCGGCGCCCGCCGGGGGCGCCGCCGCCGAGTAGCGCTGTCCGCCCCCGGAGCTACCGTCAATCCGCTTGCGCACCAGCCCCGTCCAGGGCGAGGATGCGCGGCCGGGCGAGCAAGCTCGCACGCCCGTACGACACCTTCGGGGAGAATCCGACTTGTCCCGTTCCGTTCCGCCGCGCCTGCTCGTCGGCTGCGCCACGGCCGCCCTCGCCGCCGGACTGTTCGCGGCGCCCGCCGCGCAGGCCGCGCCCGGTCCCGCCGTCACCGCCCCGACCGTCGTGCCCGGCACCTACCTGGACACCGGCTACACCGACGGCTGCAACGCCACCGGCACGCCGGGCTGGGTCGGCGTCAGCTTCCCCGGGCCCGCGCTGTACGCGCGCACCACCGCGCCCGCCGCCCGCTTCAAGGTCTGGGACGCGAGCGGCGCGAAGGTCATCGACGGCACCGCCGACGCCGACCCCTTCGGCGGGGTGCAGGTCTCCGCCGCCGGTCTGCCCGAAGGCGCCGGCTACACCTGGCAGGTCTGGCCGCAGTACCGGCCGGGCTCCGGCGAGCCCACCGCCACCTGCCGCTTCGGCGTCGACAACACCCCGCCCACCGCCCTCACCGCGCACTCGCAGGACTTCCCCGAGCACGGCGGCGGCCGGTACGCCGGTCAGCCCGGCACCTTCACCTTCTCCGCCGCCGACACCGGCTCCGGCCTGGCCTGCTTCCGCTACGTGCTGGACGACACCCCGAGCACCGGCGGCTGCGCCCCCGGTGAGGGCGTGGTCCTGCCGGACGCGGACGGCACCGCGAGCGTGACCCTCAAGCCGGCCCGCTGGGGCAGCCACGTCCTGCTGGTGCAAGCGCTCGACCACGCGGGCAACGCCACCCAGCCGCTGCTCTACAGCTTCTACGCGCCGCAGGACCCCAACCCGCCGAAGACCCTCGGCGACGTCGACAACGACGGCGTCCCCGACATCCTGCTGCCCGACTCCCAGGGCAACCTGCTGGTGATCGGCGGCGACACCGGGGGGACCACCCCGAGCACCGTGGTGCCGGCCTACCGGGCCCCCGCCAACGGCAGTTGGACCGACCTCCAGGTGCTCCACCGGGGCTGGAGCGGCGGCGGCGCGCCCGCCGACACCATCTACGTCCACGCCCCCGGCGGCGACTCCCTCTACCAGTACGTCAACCAGGGCGCGCTGCCGCTGGGCCGCCGCTCGCCGGCACTGGTCGACCGCACCACCGACTGCGTCGACACCGCCCTCACCGCGGTGGACTGCCCGCCCGGCACCGCCGACAGCTTCGCCGACGTGCGGCAACTGGTCGCCCTCGGGCCGACCGACCCGGCCAGGCCGACCGGCATCACCCTGCTGGACGTCGAACAGGGCGACCTGTGGCTGCAGAACGACCCCTCCCGGTTCGGCGCCGCCACCCGCCTCACCACCGGCGGCGCCTGGGACGGCTACGACCTGATCGCCCCCGGCCCCGACGCCCGCGGCGACCTCGCCCTGTGGTCCCGCGAACAGGCCACCGGCGTCCTGCGCGCCCACGCCGTCCCGAAGCTCGCCGACGGCCACTACGACTTCTCCGGCCTCGCCGACCCGGCCGCCGGCACCGTCCTGGGCACCTTCCCGGCCGCCGACTACCCGGTCCTGGGCAGCTCCGGCGACCTCGACGGCGACGGGCAGCCCGACCTGTACGCCGTGACCGCCGACCGGCACCTGCTCGCCTACCACGGCACCACCGCCCCGAAGGACCGCGGCGCGCTCGCCTGACCGCGGCGCGGACGGGGCCCGGGGTGCTCGAACCGCCCCGGGCCCCACCACCGGCACCACCACCGCCCGGGGGAGGCATCCGGAACCGGGCCGGCTGCCGCGCCGCTCGGGCGCGCGCTCGCCTCCTCCGGGGTCCGGGCCCCGAGCGGGGGACCGCCGCCGGTGGCGGCGGGCCACTGACGGGTGCATATGCATGCCCCCTTCAAGTGGCCGAATACTGCTGCTAGCCTGCCCCGCACGAACTGCTGGGAGGGCTTCGGCGTGAGCACCAGTACCACCCTCGGGGAGGCCCGCCCGGAGTGGGCGCGGCGGCAGGAACGGGAACGCCGGCACCGGCGGGCCAAGTCGCGACTGCGGCTGCCGTTCGCGGTGGCGGCCGCCTGCTGGGCGCCGCTGCTGCTTTGGTGGGCGGCGGTGTACCCGGCGTTCACCGGGGCCGCGCCGGACGGGTCGGCGCCGCTGTACGCGGCGGCCGTGCGGGCCGTCCACGCCGGGCCCGCGACCCTGCTGCAGACGGCCGCCGCGGCCTTCGCCCTCGGCTACCTGGTGGCCGCGCTGGCCCGGTTCGGGGTGCGCGGACGCTACAGCGGCCCGGTCGCGCTCGCGCTGGCCGCGCTGCCGCCGACCGCGAGCCTGGTGGTCTCGGCCACCCCGGAGGCGGTCCGCACCGTCGCCGCGCTGCTGCTGACCGGAGCCGGACTGCGACTGCTCGTCCGGCGGGCCGAGGGCACCCTGGAGCAGGGCGGCCCGGCCCAACGGCTGGATCTCGCCGTCCTGACCGCCGCCGTCTGCGCCTGCGCACTGACCGGCACCCGGGGCGCCGCCACCGCGCTGATCGCCGCCGCCGTGCTGCTGCTCTTCCTGCCCGGCGCCCGGGTGCGCCTCGCACTGCTGACCGTGCTCGCGCTGGCGGTGCCGATCGCGTTCGGCCTGCTCGGCCACCCCGCCACCCCCGCCGGCGACCTGCACACCCTGCGGGCCGCCGACCTGGCACTGGCCCAGCACCGGGCCGCCACCGGGCAGAGCCCCGCGCTGACCGCCGTCGCCCCGCCGCGGGAGTGGGCCGCGGCGGGCGCCGACTGCTCCGCCACCGCCGCCCTCACCGACGGCTGGAACGCCTCCGCCGCCCGCCGCGCCGAAGCCGAACTCGCCGCCGCCTGGCGGCAGTTGCTCCGAGACCACCCGGACCGGGTGCTGGACGCCCGACTCTGCCGGAGCCGGATCGCCTGGGGCGTGTGGGCGGGCGGTGACGGCCCGCACGCCGCCACCGCGGTCCCCGGCCCGGCGGCCGGCTCCCGCGGCCTGTGGCACCCGCTGCACGCCGCCGCGACCTGGAGCCGCACCCTGCTGCGCGCCCCGCAGCTCGACTGGCTGCTGTGGCGCGGCGCCCTGTGGGCCTACCTGGGCCTGGCCGCCGCCGTGCTGCACGCCTGGCGGCACCGGCTGCGCGCCCTCGTCCCGGTGGCGGGCGCGGCCGTCCTCGGCACCCAGCTGGCACTCACCGCCTCCGCCGCCGACCAGGACTACCGCAGCATGGCCGCCGCCCTGTTCCTCGGCCCGCTGCTGCTCACCCTGGCCACCGTCCGCGTCCGCCGCGCCGACTGAACGCCGCGCCGACTGAACGCCGCAGCGCCCGAAAGCCGAGGGGCCCGCCCGGAGTTCCGGACGGGCCCCTCGAACGGGTCGGACTAGAAGCGACGCGTGACGAGCGCGCGCTTCACCTCCTGGATCGCCTTGGTGACCTCGATGCCGCGCGGGCAGGCCTCCGAGCAGTTGAAGGTGGTGCGGCAGCGCCACACGCCCTCGCGGTCGTTGAGGATCTCCAGGCGCTGCTCGCCGCCCTCGTCGCGCGAGTCGAAGATGAAGCGGTGCGCGTTGACGATCGCCGCCGGGCCGAAGTACTGGCCGTCGTTCCAGAACACCGGGCACGAGGAGGTGCACGCGGCGCACAGGATGCACTTGGTGGTGTCGTCGAAGCGCTCGCGGTCGGCCTGCGTCTGCAGGCGCTCGCGGGTCGGCTCGTTCCCGTTGGTGATCAGGAACGGCATGACGTCCTTGTACGCCTGGAAGAACGGGTCCATGTCCACGATCAGGTCCTTGAGGACCGCGAGGCCCTTGATGGCCTCGATCGTGATCGGCTTCTCCGGGTTGACGTCCTTGATCAGGGTCTTGCACGCCAGCCGGTTGCGCCCGTTGATCCGCATGGCGTCCGAACCGCAGATGCCGTGCGCGCAGGAGCGGCGGTACGTGAGCGTGCCGTCCTGCTCCCACTTGATCTTGTTGAGCGCGTCCAGGACGCGCTCCTTCGGGTCCATCAGGAGCTGGTAGTCCACCCACACCGGGTCCGGGTGCTCCTCCGGGTTGAACCGGCGGATCCGGAAGGTGACGCTGATCAGCTCGCTGCTGCCCGCCTCGACCGCGTCCAGCGCGGCCGAGTGCGTCTCGACGGTCGGAGTGGACATCAGTACTTACGCTCCATCGGCTGGTAGCGGGTCTGCACGACCGGCTTGTAGTCGAGGCGGATCGAGGTGGAACCGTCCTCGGCCACCTCGCGGTACGCCATGGTGTGCTGCATGAACTTCACGTCGTCGCGGGTCGGGAAGTCCTCGCGGTAGTGACCGCCGCGGGACTCCTCGCGGGCCAGCGCCGAGACGACCAGGACCTCGGCCAGGTCGAGCAGGTTGCCCAGCTCGACGGCCTCCAGCAGGTCGGTGTTGTAGCGCGAGCCCTTGTCCGCGATCGAGACGTTCTTGAAGCGCTCCTTGAGCGCCGCCACGTCCTCGACCGCCTGCTGCAGGGTCTTGCCGGTGCGGTAGACGGACACGTTGGCGTCCATCGACTCCTGCAGCTCCTGGCGGATCTTCGCGACCGACTCGGTGCCGGTGGCGTTCCGCAGGCCCTCCACCAGCGCCTCGACCAGCGCGCCCGGGTTCTCCGGCAGCGGCACGAAGTCGTGCTTGTCCGAGTACTCCGCGGCGGCGATGCCCGCCCGGCGGCCGAACACGTTGATGTCCAGCAGCGAGTTGGTGCCCAGCCGGTTGGCGCCGTGCACCGACACGCACGCGACCTCGCCCGCGGCGTACAGGCCCGGGACGACGTCGGTGTTGTTGCGCAGGACCTCACCCTCGACGTTGGTCGGGATGCCGCCCATCGCGTAGTGCGCGGTGGGCTGGATCGGGATCGGGTCCGTGTAGGGCTCGATGCCGAGGTAGGTGCGCGCGAACTCGGTGATGTCCGGCAGCTTGGCGTCCAGCTGCTCCGGCGGCAGGTGGGTCAGGTCCAGGTAGACGTGGTCGCCGTCGGGGCCGCAGCCGCGGCCGGCCCGGATCTCCGAGTAGATCGCGCGGGAGCACACGTCACGGGACGCGAGGTCCTTCATGACGGGGGCGTAGCGCTCCATGAAGCGCTCGCCGTCCTTGTTGCGCAGGATGCCGCCCTCGCCGCGGGCGCCCTCGGTGAGCAGGATGCCCATCCGCCAGATGCCCGTCGGGTGGAACTGGAAGAACTCCATGTCCTCCAGCGGCAGGCCCCGGCGCAGCGCCACGGCCTGGCCGTCACCGGTCAGGGTGTGCGCGTTCGAGGTGACCTTGAACATCTTGCCGGTGCCGCCGGAGGCGAACACCACGGCCTTGGCCTGGAAGACGTGGATCTCGCCGGTGGCCAGCTCGTAGGCCACCACGCCCGCGGTCTTGCCCTCGTTGATCAGCAGGTCGAGGACGTAGAACTCGTTGAAGAACTCGACGCCGTGCTTGACGCAGTTCTGGAACAGCGTCTGCAGGATCATGTGGCCGGTGCGGTCCGCGGCGTAGCAGGACCGGCGGACCGGGGCCTCGCCGTGGTTGCGGGAGTGCCCGCCGAAGCGGCGCTGGTCGATCCGGCCCTGGTCGGTGCGGGAGAAGGGGAGACCCATCTTCTCCAGGTCGAGGACCGCGTCGATGGCCTCCTTGCACATGATCTCGGCGGCGTCCTGGTCGACCAGGTAGTCACCGCCCTTGACCGTGTCGAAGGTGTGCCACTCCCAGTTGTCCTCCTCGACGTTGGCGAGGGCGGCGCACATGCCGCCCTGCGCCGCGCCGGTGTGGGACCGGGTCGGGTAGAGCTTGGTCAGCACCGCGGTGCGGCTGCGCTGCGTCGACTCGATGGCCGCGCGCATGCCGGCGCCGCCGGCGCCGACGATGACGGTGTCGTACTGGTGAATCTGCATGGGGGTCAGTCGCCTCTGGTGGCTCGTCAGATGTTCGGGTCGAAGGTGAAGATCACCAGGGTGCCGAGGACGACCGTGAAGACGGTCGCGACGCCCAGGAGACCCTTGAGCCACAGACGAGTGGCGTCCTTCTCCGCGTAGTCGTTGATGACGGTGCGCATGCCGTTGGAGCCGTGCAGCATTGCCAGCCACAGCATCAGCAGGTCCCAGACCTGCCAGAACGGGGACGCCCAGCGGCCCGCCACGAAGGCGAAGCTGACCCGGGAGACACCGCCGTCCAGCATCAGGTTGATCAGCAGGTGGCCCAGGACCAGCACCACCAGGACGACACCCGACAGGCGCATGAACAGCCAGGCGAGCATCTCGAAGTTGGTGCGGGTGCGGCGCGGGGTCTTCCTGGTGCGGGCCCGGGCGGGCTCCACCACGAAGGCGTCGGCGGGGTTGCCGGTGCCCAGGCCCTTGCCGGTGTGGGCGTGGACCGAGGGGACCACCAGGTCGTTGGTGTCAGTGGACACGCGGATCAGCCCCCGAACCAGGTGCGAAGGGTGTGCTCAAGGACGGGGTAGAAGGAGCCGGCCATCAGGACGACCCAGACGCCGACGACGGTCCACAGCATCTGCTTCTGGTACTTCGGGCCCTTGGCCCAGAAGTCCACCGCCACGACCCGCAGGCCGTTCAGCGCGTGGAACAGGATGGCGGCCACCAGGCCGTACTCCATCAGGTTCACCAGCGGGATCTTGTACGTGGCGATCACCGAGTCGTACGCCTCGGGCGACACCCGCACCAGGGCGGTGTCAAGGACATGTGCGAACAGGAAGAAGAAGATCAGGACGCCGGTGACTCGGTGAGCCACCCAACTCCACATGCCTTCCCGGCCGCGGTACAGCGTTCCAGCCGGCACGGAAAACCCTCCGGAAGCGGTTCGGGGGCTCGGCCGGCTTCGGTGTCGGTCAGCCCGGCCGGATACGGTCCACCGGCCGCGAGCATCCTATCGACGCACCGTCGACAACCGCCGTCGGGGGCCCCTGGTGTGATCAATCAGGCACGCACGGCCTAATCGGGACGGGAACCGTCACGCTGCGTCATCACCCGACCGCGCTAAGGTGCGCACCCCGTCACCGCCGCCCAGCAGAGAGACCCGCCGTGCGACACCTGCTCGCCCTCGCCGCCCTCGCCCTCGCCGCCGGCTGCGCGACCGCCCCGCCCGCCCCGTCCGCGGACCGGGCCGCCCCCTCGCCCGCCGGCCCGGAGCCCGAGTACGACGCGGCCGCGGTGCGCGCGCTCGGCGTCACCGAGGCCGAACTCGCCCCCGGCTGGCACGTCACGCTCATGCAGCCCGGCCAGAACGACATCTCCAGCCCCCCGGAGACCGCCGACACCCCCGCCTGCCAGCCCGTCCTGGACGCGCTCACCCCCTCCAAGGGCGCGGCCGGACCGCTCGCCGAGACCGACCTCGACATCGCCCGCGAGGGCGACGACCCGGCCTCCCTCTACACCGCGATCCTGGCCTTCCGGCCCGGCCGGGCCGCCGCCGTCCACGCCGGACTCGACCGGGTCCTCGGCCACTGCCGGGCGTTCACCTCCAGCGCCGGCCGCCACCTGCTCACCCGGCTCGACACGCCCACCCCCGAAGGAGCGGACGCCGCCACCGCCTTCACCCTCACGAATGAAACCGACGGCACCACCATCGCCCAGCGCGCCCTGGTCACCCGCACCGGCGACGTCCTCGCGGTCTTCACCACCCTCGACGCGACGGGCCGCCCGGCCCCGGAACCGGACGCGGGCGTGGTGAAGGCGCAACTCGCCAAGCTCGCGAACCAGGGAGAGCACCGACAGGGGCCCGGGAACGGCGGGTCCGTGCTGCGCACGGGCCCCTGAACGCCTCAGCTCTTGACGGCGACCAGGTGTTCGAGGCGGCTGAGCGCGATGCGGCGCAACTCCTCGGCGGAGATGAGGCGTTCCTCGTCGGGGTCGTTGGCGAGGCGGGTGCGGATGGAGGTGAGGACGGCGTCCAGCATCTCCTCGGGGTCGACGCCGTCGAGGCAGACCACGAAGACGTGGCCGAAGCGGGCCTCGTAGGCGGCGTGGGCGGCGCGCAGCGCGGTGTGCGCGGCCTGGCTGCCGGGGGCGCGCATGCCGAGCAGGGGCTGGGGCATCCAGCTCTCGTCGGCGAGGGCCTCCGCGAGGTCCGCCGGGCGCAGGTCGTAACTGGCCTCGCTGGCGGCGGCGAGCAGGGACTCTATGTCGGGGTAGGGGCGGTGGGCGGTGAGGCGCAGGGCCCACCGGTGGCTGCCGCAGCAGGCGAGCAGTGCTTCCTCCACCGCGCCGGAGTCGGCTTCGTTGAACCGGTGGAGTCCCAGCAGGGACGGCTCCGTCCGCACGTCGAGACGCTGCGGCGGGATGTCGCTGGTCAGCGGATCCTCCTCGTGAGGGCGGGAAGGCGGAATGCTCCAGAGACGGGGGTGAGGGGGCCGGGAAAGGCCGGGGTGCGGCAATGCCGCCGCACGGGCTGACACAGCTCGGCGGGGCAGCGCCTCCACGGTAGTTGAGGGCTCATCAGTTGGGGAGGCGGCGGGCCGATTTCACTCGATCGAGCTATCAAGTTGTGACCCGCCGCGCTTCCCGTTCACGCGGAGCCGGTCAACTGACCCGGTGCACCTTGTGGTTGGCGGCCTGGGCGCGGGGCCGCACCACCAGCAGGTCGACGTTCACGTGCGGCGGCCGGGTGACCGCCCAGGAGACGGTGTCGGCGATGTCCTCCGAGGTGAGCGGCTCGGCGACGCCCGCGTAGACCGCGTCGGCCTTGTCCTGGTCGCCGCGGAAGCGGGTCAGCGCGAAGCCCTCGGACTTCACCATGCCGGGGGCGATCTCGATCACCCGGATCTGCTCGGCCACCAGTTCGAGCCGGAGCGTCTGGGCCACCGAGTGGACGGCGTGCTTGGCCGCTACGTACCCGCCGCCGCCCTCGTACGCGGCCAGCGCCGCCGTCGAGGACATGATCAGCACGGTGCCGTCACCGGTGGCGCGCAGCGCGGGCAGCAGCGCCTGGGTGAGGTGCAGCACGCCGATCACGTTGACCTCGTACATGGCGCGCCAGTCCGCCGGGTCGCCCTGCTCGACGCTCTCCGCGCCCAGCGCGCCGCCCGCGTTGTTGACCAGGACGTCGACCCGGCCGACCTCGGCGGCGAAGGCGTCCACCGCGGCCCGGTCGGTGACGTCCAGGGTGTACGAGCGGCCGCCGAGCTCCTTCGCCAGCGCCTCGATCCGCTCGGTGCGGCGGGCGGTCAGCACCACCTCGAAGCCGTCCGCGGCCAGTCGGCGGGCGGTGGCCGCCCCGATGCCGCTGCTGGCGCCGGTGACCACGGCCACCTTCTGTTCGGTCATGTTCGTGCACTCCTCTGGTGTTCGACAGGTGCACCGATCATCCCAAGGGGCGGCCCCCGGGTGTTGTGAGCAAGGTCCCAGCCGTGGCATCTGTCTGCTCCCGACCGGGCGCGACTACATTGCGTATCCAGCCGACCTGTTAATCGGCGCTAACCCTCACCCTCTTCCCCGCGGAGGACACCCATGGCAGCCGAGCCCCGTCGCACCGAGTCGGGCCTGCCGATCGCGCCGGTGTACGGCCCCGAGACCCGGGCCGGCGCCGACGCCGCGGCCCGGCTCGGCGAGCCCGGGCAGTACCCGTTCACCCGCGGCGTGTACCCGACCATGTACACCGGCAAGCCGTGGACGATGCGCCAGTACGCGGGCTTCGGCACCGCCGCCGAGTCCAACGCCCGCTACAAGCAGTTGATCGCCAACGGCACCATGGGCCTGTCGGTGGCCTTCGACCTGCCGACCCAGATGGGCTACGACTCGGACGCGGCGATCTCGCACGGCGAGGTCGGCAAGGTCGGCGTGGCGATCGACAGCGTCGAGGACATGAGCGTGCTGTTCGGCGGCATCCCGCTCGGCGAGGTCTCCACCTCGATGACCATCAACGCGCCCGGCTCGCTGCTGCTGCTGCTCTACCAGCTGGTCGGCGAGGCCCAGGGCGTGCCGTCGAACCGGCTCACCGGCACCATCCAGAACGACGTGCTCAAGGAGTACATCGCCCGCGGCACGTACATCTTCCCGCCCAAGCCCAGCCTGCGGCTGATCGCCGACGTGTTCCAGTACTGCCGGGCCGAGATCCCCAAGTGGAACACCATCTCCATCTCCGGCTACCACATGGCCGAGGCCGGGGCGAACCCCGCGCAGGAGATCGCCTTCACGCTCGCCAACGGCATCGAGTACGTCCGCACCGCGGTCGCCGCCGGGATGGACGTCGACGACTTCGCGCCCCGGCTCTCGTTCTTCTTCGTCTCCCGCACCACGCTGCTGGAGGAGGTCGCCAAGTTCCGTGCCGCGCGCCGGATCTGGGCCCGGGTGATGAAGGAGGAGTTCGGCGCGAAGAACCCCAAGTCGCAGATGCTCCGCTTCCACACCCAGACCGCGGGCGTCCAGCTCACCGCCCAGCAGCCCGAGGTCAACCTGGTGCGGGTCTCGGTGCAGGCGCTCGCCGCCGTCCTCGGCGGGACGCAGTCGCTGCACACCAACTCCTTCGACGAGGCGATCGCCCTGCCGACCGAGAAGTCCGCCCGGCTCGCGCTGCGCACCCAGCAGGTGCTCGCCTTCGAGACCGACGTCACCGCCACCGTCGACCCGTTCGCGGGCTCCTACGTGGTCGAGGCGATGACGGACGAACTGGAGTCCGTCGCACTGGAGTTGATGGCCAAGGTGGAGGACATGGGCGGCGCCGTCGCCGCGATCGAACAGGGCTACCAGAAGGGCGAGATCGAGCGCACCGCGTACCGCATCCAGCAGGAGCAGGACTCCGGCGAGCGGACCGTGGTCGGCGTCAACCGCTTCCAGCTCGCCGAGGAGGAGCCCTACGAGCCGCTGCGGGTCGACCCGGCGATCGAGGCCCAGCAGGCCGCGCGCCTGGCCCGGCTGCGCGCCGACCGGGACTCCTCGGCGGTGCGGCGGGCGCTGTCGCAGCTGCGCAAGGCGGCCGAGGGCACCGACAACGTGCTGTACCCGATGAAGGAGGCGCTGGCGGCCCGGGCCACGGTCGGCGAGGTCTGCGACGCGCTGCGCGGGGTGTGGGGGACGTACGTGCCGGTCGACCGCTTCTGAGCGCGACGCGCCGCGGGGCGCCGGACAACGGGGGAGGGGCCGCCGGGGTTTCCCCCGGCGGCCCCTCTGGTGTTGTTCCGGTTACTTCTTCAGGGCGAAGGACTTGAAGAAGTCCTTGCCCGGGGAGCCCAGGCCGGTGGCCGTGTCGTAGCCCTGGCCGGCCGACAGGCCGTAGTCCGCGCCGATCTTGTAGAGGCGGACCCGGAGCGAGTCGTTCACCACGCCGAGGTCGACCACGTTGCCGCGCTTGCTGTGGTTGGCGGCGTCGTCGACGTCGTGGAAGGCGTTGGTGCCGGCCCGGTCGTAGAGGGCCGGGTTGGCGAAGCCGAGGGCGCGGCCGCCGCGGGTCTGGATGGCGTTGGCGAACATCGCGGCGGTCTCCGGGGCGGAGACCGAGGTGCCGCCGTAGCCGCCCTCGCTGTAGGTGCCGCCGTCGGTGTAGCCGACCAGGGTGGCGGCGACCAGGTCGCCGCTCATCGCGATGTCGGGGGTGGCGCGCAGCGGGGTCGCGGACTTGGTGCCGTCGGCCGCGGTCTTGGCGACCCGGTCGGGGACGACGCCCTGCTGGTACCAGGGCTGGGCGAAGTCCTTGGAGACGCCGCCGCCACCGCCGAAGTAGAAGTTGCCGGGGAACGGGCTCCAGGACTTCTGGTCGGCGGAGAGCACCGAGCGCAGGTCGCCCATCGAGACCTCGTCGCCGTACTTGCCGCCCTTGTCACCCAGCTGCAGGGCGGTGCCGCCGACCGAGGTGACCCACGGCGAGGCGGACGGCCAGTCGGCCTGGGCCTGGTCGGTCTCGGTCTGGCAGTTGGCGCCGGTGGCGGCCGCGCCGGGGGAGCTGTCGCCGCAGTCGCCGGAGGAGAAGGTGAAGCCGATGCCGGTCACCGCGCCGAGCTGGAATATCTGGTTGTCGGCGGCGACCACGGCCGGGTCGATGTCACCGCTGGTGCCGTGCATGATCTCGCCCCAGGAGTTGGAGACCACGTCGGCCAGGTGCTCGTCGACGACCTTGGCCATCGCGTCGTACAGGTCCTCGTCGTAGCAGGAGTTGCCGCCGACGTAGACGACCTGGGCGTCGGGCGCCAGGCCGTGCACCATCTCGACGTCGAGCGCCTCCTCGCCGGCCCAGCCCTCGGGGCCGCCGCACTCGTCCTGGTGGGTCCACTCGTCCGGGGTGACGTACTCGGTGTACTGGCCCGGCGCGAACGGCCGGTCGCCGTGCAGGGCCGAGTAGTGGTTCGCGTCCTGCTCCATGGTGGACAGGCCGTAGGCGTCGATGATCGCGACCCGGGCGCCCTTGCCGGTGACCTTGGCGTCGCTGACGCCGTACGCCTTGCGGAGCTGGGACGGGACGTACGAGCAGGGGGCGAACGGCTCGTTCTTCTCGTAGCCGGCCGGGGCGCCCTTGGCGGTCTTGGAGCCGTAGCCGTCCTCGGAGCAGGTCGGCACCTCCGGCAGGGTGGCCGGGGCCTTCTTGTCGGGGGCGGCCAGCCGGGAGGCGGCGCTCGCGCGCTGCTCGGCCTGGCGCACCGAGGTGGCGTCCGAGCTGTTCTTGTGGATCGCGTCGGCCAGGCCGGAGACGGCGAGCACCGAACCGGCCACCGCGGCGGGGACCACGGCGTCGGAGGTCGGCGCGCGGTGGGTGCCGTCCGCGGTGCGGTAGTCGTGGAAGCCGGTGCCGAACGCCCTGGCCATCGCGGCGGTGGAGCCGGCCACCTGCACGTAGTGGGCGGTGGAGGCGGAGACGGTCAGGCCCGCGCCGGTCACCCAGTCGGTGACGGCCTTGACCTGCTCGGGGGTGGCGCCGAACTCCGCCCGCACCTGGTCGGGGCTCAGGTAGCGGCCGTACGAGGGCGAGTCCGGGTCGGAGACCGCCTTGGCGAGCGCGGCCAGGCCGCTGGCGTCGCGGCCGGCCAGGTAGATCCGGGCGGTGGCCGGGGCGGACGCGTCGGCGGCGCCGGCGTCGGCCTGCGGGGTGGCCCACTGGGGGTGGGTGCCGGGCAGGGCCCGGGCGCTGTCGCCGACCGGGGTGGCGGCGGAGGCCGGAACGGCCGCGCCGAGGGTGGTGAGGATGAGTGCGGCGGCGACGGTGGCCGGGGCTGCTTGTGCGGCGAGCCTGGCGAGCTGGTTGCGCGCGACGGGCACGTCGGTCCCCCCTTCTCGGTTCGATGGAGCGTCAACTGCCCCTCGTGAGGGCGTGACGGCGTGTGCCGCGAGCGGAAGACCCCCCACTGCGGCACCGGAGTTGACTGTGCGGAAGCTGTCTATTCGGACTGATGTACGCCGCTCAAGAGCAGGCCCGAAAGCTTTACTCCGGCATGACTCGATCGGGGGGAAACGTTTGGCCGCCGCGCTCCGGGGACCCGCACGGAGCAGCCGCCGTGTCCGATCGCCGGTGCAGGTCGTTGCACACGCCGGAGACCGGGACCGGAAGGGCGGGCCGAAACGGAATGACATACCCATCCAGGCGGCCGCTATGCACCCATCCGGTGAGGAGTTCTCCGGAAGCTGGGCCAAAACCCCACCACCGGCCTACTCTTGTCAAGGTGAACGATCCCAAGCCGGCAGCCGCCGCCACCGTCACCGCTGCCCGTCCCCCCGCCGACCTGCGCGCCCGGGTGGCGTCGTACCGGGCCGAGTTGATCGAGCTGCGCCGTGACCTCCACCGGCACCCCGAGCTCGGCCGCCAGGAGTTCCGCACCACCCGGCTGCTGCGCGAGCGGCTGGTCGCCGCCGGGCTGGAGCCGCGGGTGCTGCCCGGCGGCACCGGGCTGCTGGTGGACCTCGTGCCGCCGGGCACCGCGCCCGGCACCCCGTTGCTGGCGTTCCGCGCCGACATCGACGCGCTGCCGATCGACGACGCCAAACAGGACGTGCCGTACCGCTCCACGCTGCCCGGCCGGGCGCACGCCTGCGGGCACGACGTGCACACCGCGGTGGTGCTCGGCACCGGCCTGGTGCTGGCCCAGGCGATGGAGGCCGGGGAGCTGGCCCGCCCGGTGCGGCTGATCTTCCAGCCCGCCGAGGAGATGATGCCCGGCGGCGCGCTGGACGTGATCGCGGCCGGTGGGATGGAGGGGGTCGGCCGGATCTTCGCCGTGCACTGCGACCCCAAGGTGCCGGTCGGCCGGATCGGGCTGAAGGCCGGGGCGATCACCTCGGCCTGCGACAAGGTCCGGATCTCGGTGGACGGCCCCGGCGGCCACACCGCCCGTCCGCACCTGACCACCGACCTGGTCGGCGCGGTCGCCAAGCTGGCCGCCGAGCTGCCCGCCGCGCTCTCCCGCCGGATGGACCCGCGCTGGGGGGTCTCGCTGGTCTGGGGCCGGATCGCGGCCGGCTCCGCGCCGAACGTGATCCCGCAGCACGCCGAGCTGGAGGGCACCGTCCGCTGCCTGGAGCTGGCCGGCTGGCGGGACGCGCCCGAGGTGCTGGAGGACCTGGTCGCCCACCTCGCCGAGACCTACCGCGCCAAGTGGACCCTCGACTACCACCGGGGCGTCCCGCCGGTGGTCAACGAGGCCACCTCGATCGACCAGCTGGAGACCGCGATGAACGCGCGGTTCGCCGGGGGGCGCGGCCCGGTCGCCGAGTCGACCGGGCCGGTGGTCGAGCCGACCGAGCAGAGCCTGGGCGGCGAGGACTTCTCCTGGTACCTGGAGCACGCCCCCGGCGCGCTGGCCCGGCTCGGCGTGCGCGGCCCGCACGAGAAGGGCCCGCGGGACCTGCACCAGGGCGACTTCGACGCCGACGAGCGGGCCATCGAGATCGGGGTGGAGCTGTTCGCCTCGCTCGCCCTGGAGCACGCCCGGACCTGAACCGGACCCGGGTCGGACCCGGGCCGGCCCTGAGCCGGTTCGGGCCCGGACCCGAACCGGGACGAAAGCGAAGGGCCCTTCCCCGGAAGGTCGCTGCGTGGTCGAATCATCGGCGCAACGATCACCCAGGGGAGGGCCCGAACCATGCACAGCACCCGCCGCAGGCTCCTGTTCGCCGCCGGAGCGGCCGGAGCGGCCGGCGCCCCCCCCCCCCCCGCCCCCCCCCCCCCCCCCGCGGCGGCGGCCGCCGACGACCCGGCGGTGCCGCCGGTCGACTGGATCAGTGTCAAGGCGCACGGCGCGAAGGGCGACGCCGCCACCGACGACTGGCAGGCGATCACCGACTCCCTGGCGGCCTGCCCGCCCGGCGGGGTGGTGTACTTCCCGGCCGGCCAGTACGTCGTCACCCGGACCCTGTCGGTGCCCGCCCACGTCACGCTGGCGGGCACCACCGGCAGCCGCTGGTTCGGCTACCTGCCGGAGAACGCCCAGGGCAACCCGGTGCCGCCGGTGTTCATCAAGCCGCTCTGGGGGAACTTCACCGGCTCCGCGCTGGTCGAACTGACCGGCAACGGCGCCCGGCTGCGCGACCTGGTGCTGGCCTCCGGCCGCGCGACCGACACCGCCGGGGGGAACGTCGACGGCCTGGTCGCCAAGGGCCCGGTCAAGGCCGTCCGGCTGCAGAACGTCGGCGTCTTCAACTTCCAGGGCTACGGCGTGCACACCGACAGCACCGCCGACGGCTTCCCCGGCGGCTGGGAGGTCTCCCACCTGAGCGTGGAGGCCAACAGGCTCGGCGGCTGGCGCTCGGAGAACACCGGCGGGGCGCCGTTCTCCTTCGCCGACTCGATGCTCGACTCCTGCGAGGCCGCCGCCAACGGCGGCGACGCCTGGTCCTTCGACGGCCTCGGCGCCACCGGCTTCACCGGCGTCCGGGCCACCTGGAACGACGGCAACGGCTTCCACCTGACCGGCAAGTGCGGGACGGTCGGCTTCACCGAGTGCCAGACCGACCGCAACCGCCGCAACGGCTGGCTGGTCGAGAGCGCCCAGAACGACCCCACCCGCTCGCCCGCGCCGCACGTCGTCACCCTGACCGGCTGCCAGGCCAGCCGCGACGGCCGCAACGACAACGCCGTCCCCGGCGGCTACGCGGGCTTCCGGATCACCGCCCCGGCCGGCGGCGCCGCCCTCCCGGTCGCACTGACCGGCTGCGCCACCCACGTCTCCGGGGACGACGTGCCCGGCGGCCTGCTCGCCCCCGACTACGGCGTGTACGCCGACCGCGCGCTGCGGGTGCTGCTCACCGGCTGCGTGCTGACCGGCACGGTGGCCAGCGTGCGCGACGACGCGGGCGCGGTGGTGGACACCGGCACCACCATGCACAACCGCACCACCAAGGACGGCGTCTCCTACAACGTCCCCTCGCCGGCCGTCACCCCGGTCGGCAACGCCCCGCAGCCCGCCGACTCGGGCTACGGCACCTGGTCCTTCGACCCGGCCGTCGCGAGCGACCTGAGCACCCGGCTGACCTCGGGCAACGTCTACCTGGTGCGGGTGGAGACGCACCAGCCGGTGACCGTCTCGGCGGTCTCGGTGCTGCTGGCCGGCTCCGGCGCCGGGTTCACCACGGGCAACCTGGCCGGCGTGTACGACCGCACCGGCAGGCTGCTGGCCCGCACCGCGGGCGAGCAGGCGACGGCCTGGGCGGGGGCGGCGAACAAGCTGTGCCGGATGCCGCTGTCCGGGCCGGTCACCCTGGGCCCCGGCTTCCACTGGGTGGCGCTGCTGGCCAACGCGGCCACCCCGCCGTCCTTCGCCCGGGGTTCGACCTTCCCCGACCCGGGGGCCTTCCTGAACGCCGGGCTCACCCCGGCCACCTACCGGGTCGCCCACCTGAACGGCTCCGCCACCGCGCTGCCGGCCTCCTTCGACCCCGCGCAGAACCGGAACACCACGGTGCAGATGTTCTGGGTCGGCCTGAGCTGACCGCGGCCTCCCCGGGCCCCCGGGCCGCGCACGGGACCCGGCGCGGCATCTTCTCGGCGATCCGGGGGAGGCGTACCGTGGTGGCCCGATACCAGCCGGTAGTGAACATCGGATCGATCATGTGTGTGGCTATGTCCGGATTTGCCGGGGCGTACGACCACATTTTGATAACAACCCGGATGCCTCCGCAGGCCGTAACACAACCGTGTTCTACGCGCGTTACGGTGGCGCTCGACCACGCCAACCGGGTGTGTGAGAAGGAGAAACTCCCTTGCGCCGTTCACTCAAGCTCGCCGCGGCCGTGCTCTCGGGTTCCCTGGGCATCGCCTCGCTCGCCGCCTGCGGCGCAAAGAGCACCGACAACAACTCCACCTCGGCCGGCGCCGGCAGCTCGTCGTTCAAGGTCGGCATGGCCTACGACATCGGCGGCCGCGGCGACCAGTCCTTCAACGACTCCGCCGCGCGCGGCCTGGAGCAGGCCAAGACCGAGCTGGGCGCCACCATCAACGAGGCGGAGGCCAAGGCCGGCGAGTCCGAGGGCGACAAGGAGCAGCGCCTCAAGTCCCTGGTCAGCAGCGGCTACAACCCGATCATCGCGGTCGGCTTCGTCTACCAGGACGCGGTGGACAAGGTCGCCAAGGAGAATCCGAACGTCAAGTTCGCGATCATCGACTCCTCCGCCGCCGACCAGCCCGCGAACGTCACCTCGCTGACCTTCTCCGAGGAGCAGGGCTCCTACCTGGCGGGCGTGGCCGCCGCCAACAAGTCCAAGGACAAGCACATCGGCTTCATCGGCGGCGTGCAGTCCGAGCTGATCAAGAAGTTCGAGGCCGGCTACACCGCGGGCGCCAAGTCCGTCGACCCGAACGTCCAGGTCGAGGTCACCTACCTGACCACCCCGCCGGACTTCACCGGCTTCTCCGACCCGGGCAAGGGCAAGCAGGCCGCCCAGGGCCAGCTCGACAAGGGTGCGGACGTCATCTACTCGGCGGCCGGCTCCTCCGGCACCGGTGCGATCGAGGCCGTCGCGGGCGCCGGCAAGTGGGCCATCGGCGTCGACTCCGACCAGGCCAAGCAGCCCGCCCTGGACAAGTACAAGGACCACATCCTCACCTCGATGGTGAAGAACGTGGACACCGCCGTGTTCACCTACATCAAGTCGATCAAGGACGGCAACGCGCTGACCGGCGTCAAGAACTTCGACCTGAAGGAAGGCGGCGTGTCGCTGGCCACCACCGGTGGCTTCATCGACGACGTCAAGGCCAAGATCGACGCCGCCACCCAGCAGATCACCAGCGGCGCCACCAAGGTCCCGACCGCTCCGTAAGGACGACCAGGCCCGCCGCGCCGCCCGCCCGCCGGGCGGTGCGCGGCGGTTCGACCGGATCGCACCGCAGGGGCCCGGACGGACGCGCCCAGCGCGCGCCCCGTCCGGGCCCCCGTCGGTTCCGCACCGCGTCCGCGCGGCACGGCCCCTCCCGGGTTTCCCCCTGAGCCCTCAGCGCGACGAAGCGCCCGACGACCAGCAGGAGATCGCCATCACCCCCTCCGACTCCGTCCCCACGGACGGCACCCCCCGCGCGGGGACGGCGACGCCTGCCGTCGAACTGCGCGGCATCACCAAGCGCTTCCCCGGCGTGGTGGCCAACCACGACATCGACATCACCGTGCGGCGGGGCACCGTGCACGCCCTGATGGGCGAGAACGGCGCGGGCAAGTCCACCCTGATGAAGATCCTCTACGGGATGCAGAAGCCGGACGAGGGCACCATCGCCATCGACGGCGAGCAGGTGGAGTTCTCCACCCCCGCGGACGCCATCGCGCGCGGCATCGGCATGGTGCACCAGCACTTCATGCTGGCCGACAACTTCACCGTCTGGGAGAACATCGTCCTGGGCGGCGAGCACCTGCACGGCATCGGCGCCAGGGCCAAGGCCCGGATCCGCGAACTGTCCGACCAGTACGGCCTGGGCGTGAAGCCGGACGCGCTGGTCGAGGACCTCGGCGTGGCCGACCGGCAGCGGGTGGAGATCCTCAAGGTGCTGTACCGCGGCGCCCGGATCCTCATCCTGGACGAGCCGACCGCGGTCCTCGTCCCGCAGGAGGTCGACGCGCTGTTCGACAACCTGCGCGAGCTCAAGGCCGAGGGCGTCACCGTCATCTTCATCTCGCACAAGCTGCACGAGGTGCTCTCGGTGGCCGACGCGATCAGCGTGATCCGCCGCGGCACCACGGTCGGCGACGCCGACCCGCGCCGGGTCACCGCCCGGCAGCTCGCCGAGCTGATGGTCGGCGCCGAACTGCCCTCCCCGGAGAGCCGCGAGTCCACCGTCACCGACAGCGAGATGCTGAGCGTCGAGGGCCTGCGGATCGCCAAGCCGGACGCCGAGGGCGTCGAACGGGTCGTCCTGGACGACGTGTCGCTGCGGATCCGCAAGGGCGAGATCCTCGGCATCGCCGGCGTCGAGGGCAACGGCCAGGCCGAACTGGTCGAGGCGATCATGGGCATGCTGCCGCTGGACGCCGGCACCGTCACGCTGGACGGCGCCGACCTCACCCGCACCCTGACCCGGGCCCGCCGCGAGGCCGGCATCGGCTACATCCCCGAGGACCGGCACCGGCACGGCCTGCTGCTGGAAGCCCCGCTGTGGGAGAACCGGATCCTCGGCCACGTCACCGAGCGGCCCAACTCCAAGGGCGTGCTGCTCGACCCGGCCGGCGCCCGGGCCGACACCCAGCGGATCGTCGAGGAGTACGACGTCCGCACCCCCGGCATCGAGGTCACCGCGGCCTCGCTGTCCGGCGGCAACCAGCAGAAGCTGATCATCGGCCGGGAGATGAGCCACTCCCCGAAGCTGCTGATCGCCGCCCACCCCACCCGCGGCGTGGACGTCGGCGCGCAGGCCCAGATCTGGGAGCAGATCCGCTCCGCCCAGCGCGAGGGCCTGGCGGTGCTGCTGATCTCCGCCGACCTGGACGAGCTGATCGGCCTGTCCGACACCATCCGGGTGATCTACCGCGGCCGCCTGGTCGCCGACGCCGACCCGGCCACCGTCACCGCCGAGGACCTGGGCAGCGCCATGACCGGCGCCGCCACCGGCCACATCGAGTCCGACCCGGAGGCCGTCGCCGAGGCGCAGGCCGTCGCCGCCGAGGGCACCGAGGCCGCCGACGCCCCGGCCGACACCCCGTCCACCGACACCGCCGACGACGAGCAGGCGGGGGAGTAACCACATGACCAGTCCCAACCCCCCGGCCGCACCCGCGGCCAAGCGGTCACTGCGCGAGCGCGTCGACCTGGAGCGGATCGGGCTCGCCCTGGCCGCCCCCGTGCTGGCGGTGCTGCTGTCGCTGATCATCGCCGGCGGCCTGCTGGCGGTGTCCGGCCGCGACCCGTTCGACGCGTTCTCGATCATGTGGAACTACGGCACCGCGTCCGACGGACAGGTCGCCGTGCTGAACAAGGCCACCGTGTACTACCTGGCCGCGGCCGCCGCCGCGTTCGGGTTCCGGATGAACCTGTTCAACATCGGCATCGAGGGCCAGTACAAGCTGGCCATGATGTTCGCCGCGTTCGTCGGCAGCCAGGTCGACCTGCCGGCCTTCCTGCAGATCCCGCTGCTGCTGATCGTCGCGATGTGCGTCGGCGGCCTGTGGGCGTCGATCGCCGGCCTGCTGAAGGTCTACCGGGGCGTCAGCGAGGTCATCTCGACCATCATGCTGAACGCCATCGCGACCGCGGTGATCGGCGTGCTGCTGGTGCCCGGCATCTTCGCGCCGAAGACCAGCGGCACCACCAACTCGATCCAGACCGGCAAGATCTCCGAGTCCAGCCACTTCTTCTCGGTCGAGACCCAGGGCGGCACCCTGTGGGGCTTCATCGTGATCGCGGTGCTGGTCGGCGTGGTCTTCCAGTTCACCCTGAACCGCACCCGGTTCGGCTTCGACCTGCGCGCCACCGGCCGCTCGGAGAGCGCCGCCAGCGCCTCCGGCGTCAACGTCAAGCGCATGGTGATCACCTCGATCGTGGTCTCCGGCGCGCTGGCCGGCCTGGTCGGCCTGCCCGAACTCATGCAGAACACCCCGTACTTCGGGCAGAACGTGCAGACCGGCCTCGGCTTCATCGGCATCTCGGTGGCGCTGCTCGGCCGCAACACCCCGATCGGCATCGCGTTCTCCGCGCTGCTGTTCGCCTTCCTGGACGCCTCCGGCGCCCAGCTGCCCACCCGGGGCGACTACCCGTCCGAGATCATCCCGGTGATCCAGGGCACCATCGTCATCTGTGTCGTCGTGGCCTACGAACTGGTGCGCCGCTACGGCCTCAAGCGCCAGCAGCAGAAGGTCGGCGCCGAGCTCGCCGCGCAGGCTGCCGCGGCCGCCCAGAAGGAGGTCGCGGCATGAGCACCGCAGTCGCCGGCAAGCCCAAGACGCCGGTCGCGTCCGCGAAGCGGACCAAGCTCACCTGGCCGGTGGTGCTGCTGCTGATCGCGCTCGCCCTGGTGCTGTTCGCCGCGGTCGGCGCCGCCACCGGCAACCACGGCCTGACCTCCTCCGGGCAGATCAGCGCCGCGCTGGCCTCCGCCGTGCCGATCGCGATGGCCGGCCTCGGCGGCCTGTGGTCGGAGCGCGCGGGCGTGGTCAACATCGGCCTCGAAGGCATGATGGTGGCCGGCACCTTCTGCGGCGCCTGGGGCGGCTTCCTGGTCAACCCCTGGGTCGGCCTGCTGGCCGGCATGGCCGGCGGCGCGCTCGGCGGCCTGCTGCACGCGCTGGTCACCGTCACCTTCGGCGTCGACCACATCGTCTCCGGCGTCGGCATCAACCTGCTGATCCCCGGCATCTGCGCGTACGTCAACCGGATCTACTACAAGGACTACGTGAACGACGGCGCCGGCGCCAACCAGTCGCCGCCCGCCGACTCGCTGCCGACCTTCACCTTCCCCGGCCTGTCGAGCTGGCTGGGGACCGTCGAGAAGCACCACTGGTTCCTGGTCTCCGACGTGGCCGGCATCGTCCGCGGCCTGGTCACCGACCTGTCGGTGGTCACCCTGGTCGCCGCCGCGTTCCTGGTCGCCAGCTACTTCCTGCTCTGGCGGACCGTGTTCGGCCTGCGGCTGCGCTCCTGCGGCGAGAACCCGACCGCCGCCGAGTCGCTGGGCGTCAACGTCTACAAGTACAAGTACCTCGCGGTGATCTCCTCCGGCGCCTTCGCGGGCCTCGGCGGCGCGTACCTCTCGCTGGTCGCCGCGCACTTCTACCGGGACGGCCAGACCCAGGGCCGCGGCTTCATCGGCCTGGCCGCGATGATCTTCGGCAACTGGATGCCGGGCGGCCTGGCCGCCGGCGCGGGCCTGTTCGGCTTCACCGACAGCCTCCAGCTGCGCGACGCCGACTCGGTGCACGTGCTGCTGCTGGTGGTCGCCGTCGCGATGGCGCTGCTCGCGCTCTGGCAGTTCTACCGCCGCAAGCTCACCGCCGGGGTGATCAGCGCCGTCGTCGCGGGCGGCGTCGCCACCTGGTACGCCTGCACCGACGAGGTGCAGCGCCCGCTGATCGTCGCCACCCCCTACGTGATCACCCTGGTGGTGCTCGCGCTGGCCTCGCAGCGGCTGCGGATGCCCAAGGCCGACGGCCAGGTCTACCGCAAGGGGCAGGCCAAGTGACGGCGGCCGTTCCGGCTCCGGAGGTCGACTGGGAGGCGCTGCGGGAGGCCGCCCGGGCCGCGATGCGGCACGCCTACGCCCCCTACAGCAAGTACCCGGTCGGGGCCGCGGCCCTGGTCGAGGACGGCCGCACGGTGGTCGGCTGCAACGTGGAGAACGCCTCGTACGGGCTCGGCCTGTGCGCCGAGTGCGGGCTGGTCTCCGCGCTGCACGCCTCCGGCGGCGGCCGGCTGGTCGCCTTCACCTGCGTGGACGGCGGCGGCGAGCTGCTGATGCCGTGCGGGCGCTGCCGCCAGCTGCTGTACGAGCACGGCGGGCCCGGGCTGCTGGTCGAACTGCCCTCCGGGGTGCGGCCGATGAGCGAGGTGCTGCCGGACGCGTTCGGGCCGGACAAGTTGTAGCCGCTCAGGCGGTTACGCGCGTAGAGTGTCGCGGGAGGACATCCCGCGACACTCTTCGCATTTCCCCTCTTCTGGATCTTCTGGAGCACCTGCATGGACGCCATCTCCGTCATCCGGGCCAAGCGCGACCGGGGCGAACTGACCGACCCCCAGATCGACTGGGTCATCGACGCCTACACCCGCGGCGAGGTCGCCGACGAGCAGATGTCCGCCCTCGCGATGGCCGTCCTGCTCAACGGCATGACCGCCCGGGAGATCAGCCGCTGGACCGACGCGATGATCCGCTCCGGCGAACGGATGGACTTCTCCGCGCTCGGCGTCCCCACCGCCGACAAGCACTCCACCGGCGGCGTCGGCGACAAGATCACCCTCCCGCTCGCCCCGCTGGTCGCCGCCTGCGGCGCCGCCGTCCCGCAGCTCTCCGGCCGCGGCCTCGGCCACACCGGCGGCACCCTCGACAAGCTGGAGTCGATCCCCGGCTGGCGGGCCCTGCTCTCCAACGAGGAGATGCTCGACGTGCTGCGCGGCTGCGGCGCCGTCATCTGCGCCGCCGGCGACGGGCTCGCCCCCGCCGACAAGAAGCTCTACGCGCTCCGGGACGTCACCGGCACCGTCGAGGCGATCCCGCTGATCGCCTCCTCGATCATGTCCAAGAAGATCGCCGAAGGCACCGGCGCCCTCGTCCTGGACGTCAAGGTCGGCTCCGGCGCCTTCATGAAGAACCTCGACGACGCCCGCGAACTCGCCCGCACCATGGTCGGGTTGGGCCGCTCCGCCGGGGTCGCCACGGTCGCCCTGCTCACCGACATGTCCACCCCGCTCGGGCTGACCGCGGGCAACGCCCTCGAAGTCCGCGAGTCCGTCGAGGTGCTGGCCGGCGGCGGCCCCGCCGACGTCGTCGAACTCACCCTCGCCCTCGCCCGCGAGATGCTCGCCGCCGCCGGCGTCCACGGCAAGGACCCGGCCGACGCCCTGCGCGACGGCTCCGCGATGGACCACTGGCGCCGCATGATCACCGCCCAGGGCGGCGACCCCGACGCCCCGCTCCCCGTCGCCCGCGAACAGCACGTCGTCCCCGCCCCCGCCACCGGCGTCCTCACCGCCCTCGACGCCTACGCCGTCGGCGTCGCCGCCTGGCGCCTCGGCGCCGGCCGCGCCCGCAAGGAGGACCCCGTCCAGGCCGGCGCCGGCGTCGAACTCCACGCCAAGCCCGGCGACCACGTCACCGCCGGCCAGCCCCTGCTCACCCTGCACACCGACACCCCCGAGCGCTTCGGCTACGCCCTGGAGGCCCTGGACGGCGCCGTCACCGTCGCCCCGGCGGGTACCGCGTTCACCCCGGCGCCGATCGTGCTGGACCGGATCGGCTGACCCCGCCGCCGTCCTGCGCGCGTCAGGTGTACGTGCGCAGGACGCCGGTGTCGAGCTTCCAGGGGCCGACGGTGATCACGTCGCCGAAGGCGAAGTCGGTGCGGCGGGTGTAGCCCGGCTCGTCGTGGACGATCCCAGTGCCCAGGCGGGGGTCGACCAGGAGGTAGAGCGGGATGCCCATGGCGGCGTAGTCGGCGACCTTGGCGTGATAGTCGGTCTCGGAGTTGGACTTTGAAACGATCTCGACGACGAGCAGAATCTCGTGGGGCAGGAACGCCGGAGCCTCGTCGTCCAGCGCCGCCTCCGGGAAGACCATGAGGTCGGGGTTGCGGAGGCGCCCGTGGGCGGGGTCGACCAAGTCGGCGCCACCGTGGGCGATGTAGCCGGGGTGGGTCTGCGGAAGCTGCCCGTTGAGTTGCTGAGCGATGCGGATCACCGCGAGTTCGTGCCGCTTCACCGGCGACATCATCATCACGACGGTGTCGTCCGCGATCTCGATCTTCCCTATCCCCGGAGTCTGCGGCAACTGGTCGGCGATCTCTCGGAGCTTGGCGAACACGGCAGGGTCGATGCTCATGCCTGAAGTGTAGTGACGCCCTCCGTGCGGCGGGCCGTGACGGCGCGGCGGGTGGCGTAGAGGGTGACGCCGGCCGCGCAGGCCATGGCGACCAGGGCGACGGCGGCGGTGCCCGACCAGCCGGTGGAGTGGTAGGCGTCGGCGCCCAGGGTGCCGCCGAGGCTGTTGCCCAGGTAGTAGGCGATCAGGTAGAGGGCGGACGCCTGGGCGCGGCCGGTGGTGGCGGTGCGGCCGACGGCGGAGGAGGCGGTGGCGTGGCCGGCGAAGAAGCCGGCGGTGATCAGGACCAGGCCGAGGACCGCGCAGAACAGGGAGCCCGCGAGGGAGAGCAGCAGGCCCGCGGTGGTGGTGGCGATCGCCAGGTAGAGGGTGCCGCGGCGGCCGCAGCGGGCCGTCAGCCGGCCCGCCGAGGCGGAGGACGCGGTGCCGACCAGGTAGACCACGAAGATCGACGCGGCCACCGACTGCGGCAGGTGGAAGGGCGCGGCGGTCAGCCGGTAGCCGACCGTGTTGTAGACCGCGCCGAACACGGCCATGAACAGCATCCCCAGCGCGTACAGCCGCAGCAGCAGGGGGTTGCGCAGGTGCCCCGCGACGGTCGCGGCCAGCGCCCTCGCGTCGACCGGCGCGCGGCGGAAGTGCCGGGCGCGCGGGACGAGGGTGCGGAAGGCCAGCGCCGCGAGCAGCGCCAGGCCCGCCGAGACCGCCAGGCCCCAGCGCCAGCCCCACGCGGCGCCGGCCCAGCCCGAGACCAGTCGGCCGCCCATCCCGCCGATCGAGTTGCCGGCGACGTACAGCCCCATCGCGGAGGCCAGCGCCGACGGGTGCACCTCCTCGGCCAGGTAGGCCATCGCGGTCGCGGGCAGCCCCGCCAGCGCCGCGCCCTGCACGGCGCGCAGCACCACCAGGGTGGTGAGGTCCGGGGCGAACGGCAGGGCGACGGCGATCAGCGCGGCGGCCAGCGTGGAGGCCGTCATCACCGCGGTGCGCCCGTAGCGGTCGGACAGCGCGCTGGCCGGGAGCAGGGCGAGGGCGAGGCCCAGGGTGGCGGCGGAGGCCGTCCAGCTGGCCTGGCCGGGCGTCAGGTCGAGGTCGGCGGAGAGCAGCGGCAGCAGGCCCTGGGTGGAGTACAGCAGGACGAAGGTGGCCACGCCGGCCGCGAACAGGGCCAGGTTGGCGCGGCGGAAGTCCCGGCTGCCGGGGCGCAGGCGCAGGTCGGAGGGAGTGCTGACGGGGGCGGGCGCGGACGCCTCGGTACTGGCGGGCTGCATGACGATGACGCTAGGACCGGGCGGCCTGATGCGTCCAATGCATCAATGGGGGATCATCGATGCCGTGACGCATGAGAGCAGCTCCGCGCCGGTCCGCCTGGTCGAACTCGGCCCGGACACCGATGTGACGGTCCTCGCACCGCAGTTGGCCGAGTTCGCGGCCGTCGCCCGGCTGGAGCACGTCACCCAGGCCGCCCAGCTGCTCGGCAGGCCGCAACCCACCCTGTCGCGCGCCGTCGCCCGGCTCGAAGCCGAACTCGGCGTCGACCTGCTCGCCCGCCAGGGTCGCGCCGTCCGGCTCACCCGGGCCGGCCGGATCCTGCTGGACGCCGTCGAACGGGCCCTCGCCGAGGTCGAACGCGGCGTGGAGGCGGCCCGGGCCGAGGCCGACCCGGCGGGCGGCCGGGTCGCCTTCGGGTTCCTGCACACCATGGGGAGCGACGCGGTGCCCGCCCTGCTGCGCGGCTTCCGCACCGGCCACCCCCGGGTGCGCTTCCAGCTCGTCCAGGACTACGGCGCCGCCATGCTGGAGCGCCTGCGGGCCGGGGAGCTCGACCTCTGCCTGGTCTCCCCGCTCCCCGACGCCCCCGACCTGGTCGCCCGCCCGCTGGACGAGCAGCGCCTCTTCCTGGCCGTCCCCGCCGAGCACCGCCTCGCGGCGCGCCGCCGGATCCGGCTCGCCGAGGTCGCCGACGACACCTGGGTGGCCGTCGAGGAGGGGTACGGGCTGCGCCACATCATGGAGGGCTTCTGCGCGGAGGCCGGGTTCACCCCGCGGATCGCCTTCGAGGGCGAGGAGGTCGAGACGCTGCGCGGCCTGGTCGCCGCGGGCCTCGGCGTCGCCCTCCTGCCGCCCGCGCTCGTCCCCCGCCCCGGCGTCGTCGAACTGGAGGTCACCGCGCCGCGCACCCGCCGGGCGATCGGCCTGGCCTGGCACGCGAACCGCCCGCTCACGCCGCCGGCGGCGGCCTTCCGGGACTTCGTGCTCTCGCGGCGGGGGAGCATCCTCGCGCACGACTGAGGACGCCGCGCGGCGGGCGCGGGCCGGTCGGCCGGTTGCTGCCACCGCGTCAAATCTCGGCAAAGGATCTTCCGTTGACACCTGCCGGGAGTGACTGACGGTCAGTGAGGCCGTCCGAATGGTTCCTTGACGATCCATTTCACCGGCGGGGCGGTGGCCGTGGGTGATCGGCCGGAATTCGGTCGCGCCGGAAGGCCGTTGCGGAGCGCTCCGGGCCTCAATACGGTGCCGCCCGCCAGGGGAGTTCCCTGGTGGGGGGTGCGGGCGGGCAGCCGGTCTCCCCCTGCAAGTGATCTCAGGGGGTCTCTTCGTGCAAGCAGGGTCAAGACGGCGGAAAAGGGCCGATTCGCACCGCCGGAGATTGGCGACGGTATTCGTCGCGGTGGTGACCGCGGTATCCCTGACGGCCCCGGCGGCGAGTGCCGGAACCGTGATCGGTGGGTACGCGTACACCGGAAAGCTCTGGAAGGCGGATCCGCTCCCCGCCCTGCCGCAGGTCTCCAGCGGCAACGCGTCCGGCCTGGCGCGGGTGGCGGCCGCCGCCACCGCCAAGGGCTCCCGGGAGTTGCGGACGCACCAGGCGGCCGCACCGAGTTGGCCGGCCGGGTCCGAGGGCGTGCTGGACGTCGGCCGGGCCGCGAACGTCGGCCCGGTGCGGGTGACGGCCGCCCCGGAGGGGGCGTCGGCCCGGACGGCCAAGGCGCCGGCCTCGGTGAAGGTGGAGACCGCCGACCGGGCCGGGGCCCAGGCCGCGAACGTGGACGGGCTGCTGGTCGGCCTGGAGTCCGCGGACGGGTCCGCCTCCGGAGGCGCGGTCTCGGTCGCCGTCGACTACGGCTCCATCGCCCAGGCGTACGGCGGTGGTTGGGCCTCCCGGCTGCACCTGGTGCAGATGCCGGCCTGCGCGCTGACCACGCCGCAGTACGCGTCCTGCCGGACCCAGCAGCCGCTGGAGACGGTCAACGACCCGGTCACCCACCAGCTCACCGCGACCGTCCAGCTCCCTGCCCGGGACACCTCTTCCGGGGCGCTGAAGCTGGACGCCGTCACCGGCTCCGGCACGGCGGTCGCCGCGGTCTCCGACACCGGCGGCTCGCAGGGCAGCTACACCGCCACCTCGCTCTCCGCGTCCGGTAGTTGGACGCAGTCGGCCTCGGGCGCCTTCACCTACAGCTACCCGATCGCCCTGCCGGCCTCGCTGGGCGGTTCGGCCCCCTCGGTGGCGCTGTCGTACAACTCGCAGTCGGTGGACGGGAAGACCTCGGCCCGCAACTCGCAGGCGTCCTGGATCGGCGACGGCTGGGACTACTCGCCGGGCTTCGTCGAGCGCTCCTACCGGCCCTGCGACTCCGACGGGATCACCGACTCCGGCGACGAGTGCTGGGACGGCGACAACGCGACGCTGTCGCTCGGTTCGCGCTCCGGCGAGCTGATCCGCGACAGCAGCGGCGCCTACCACCTGCAGAACGACGACGGCACCAGGATCGAGAAGCTCTCGGGCGCGTCGAACGGCATGTGGAACGGCGAGTACTTCAAGGTCACCACCACCGACGGCACCCAGTACTACTTCGGGGTCAACCACACCCCGGGGACCACGTCCGACGCGCCGACCAACAGCGCCTGGGCGGTGCCGGTCTACCACCCGAAGGCGGGCGACCCCTGCTACAGCGCCGCCTCCGGCAAGGACTCGCAGTGCTCCGCGCAGCCGGCCTGGCGCTGGAACCTCGACTTCGTCGTCGACCCGGCCGGGAACGTCCAGCGCTACGACTGGGCGGCCGAGGCCAACTCCTACAACCGGGGCCTCGGCCAGGTCGCGGCGGCGGGCAACGGCGGCACGATGACCGCCTACACCCGCGGCGGCTACCTGACCCAGCTCTCCTACGGCTACCAGCTCGCCGACGCCCGGGCCGGCCACGACCCGGCCGCGAAGGTGGTCTTCACGCCCGCGCAGCGCTGCACCACCTCCGACGCCGTCTGCCAGTACGCCAACCTGTCGGCGAGCACCGCCACCAACTGGCCCGACGTCCCGTACAACCTGAACTGCACGCAGGGGATGGCGACTTCCGGCGCCGGCGCGAACGTGTGCCGGATCGGCGCGCCGACCTTCTGGTCCACCGTCCGGCTGAAGTCGGTCACCACCAAGGTGAAGACCGCCGGCGGCTGGCAGGACGTCGACTCCTACGAGCTGACGCACCTGTTCTCGGACGCCGGCGGTGTGATGGACCCGGTCACCGGCAAGACCGTCGACCCGGCCGACGCCGGCCAGCTGCAGGCCGTCATGTGGCTCTCCCAGATCCGGCACACCGGCCTGGACACCTCGGCGGGCGGCAGCGGCACCGTGGCGCTGGACCCGGTGGTCTTCACCGGCGTGGAGATGGACAACCGGGTCGACGGCGGCCCCGCCGCCCCGCCGCTCTACCGCCCCCGGATCTCCCAGATCCAGACCGAGACCGGTGAGCAGATCGCGGTCAAGTACCGCGACCCCGAGTGCTCCCGGACCGCGGGCACCATGCCGGCCTCGGCCGACCGCAACACCATGGCCTGCTTCCCGGTCTACTGGGCGGCCGCCGGCGTCAAGGACCCGTCCCTGGACTGGTTCCACAAGACCCTGGTCGAGCAGGTCTCCGACAACGACCGCACCAAGGCCGGGTCCCCGTCCCGGATCACCACGTACGCCTACGGCGGCGGCGCGGCCTGGCACCGCGACGACTCCGACCGCACCGACGACCAGTACCGCACCTGGAACGACTTCCGCGGCTACCGCACCGTCACCGTCACCACCGGCGCCGCACCCGACCCGGTCACCCAGAGCACCACGTCCTACTTCCAGGGCATGGACGGCGACTACAAGGCCGACGGCAGCAGGCGGAGCGTCAGCCTGAGCAACTCGCTCGGCGAGTCCAGCACCGACGGCAGCCTGCTGGCCGGCACCCCGCAGGAGAGCGACACCTACGACCGGGCCGGCGGCAAGGTCGTCGCCAAGTCGCTGTCCAGCGTTCCCGAGTTCACCTCCACGGTCTCCCGCCCGCGCACCGCCTGGACCTCCAAGTCCCCGGCGCCGCCGCTCTCCACCCTGCCGGACCTGACCGGCTACCGGGTGAAGTCCAGCGGCGGACGGACGCTGACCCTGCTGTCCGACGGCAGTTGGCGGACCGTCCAGACCTCCACCACGTACGACGGCCTCGGCCGGCCGGAGCGGACCGACGACAAGGGCGACCTCGCCGACCCCTCCCAGGAGTCGTGCACCACCACCAGCTACGCCACCCCGCCGTCCGGCAACCCGATGATGCTCGGCTACGTCAGCGAGGTCCTGGGCGTCGCCGGACCGTGCACCACCGCGGCCGGGCCGACCACCACGATCAGCGACCAGCGGCTCTTCTACGACGGCGACGGCAGCGTCACCTCCCCCGGCACCTTCGGGCAGCTCGGCACCAACGGCTACCTGACGGCCACCCAGTCCCTGGCCTCCTACGACAGCGCGGGCAAGCCGGTCTACCGGACCGTCAGCGGCTCCTCGTACGACGGCTACGGCCGGCTGACCCGGACGGTCGACGCCACCGGCGCCGCCACCACGCTGGCGTTCTCGCCGACGACCGGCACCCTCCCCACCCAGCTGACCCGCACCAACTCCGTCGGCTGGACCTCCTCCAGCACCCTCGCCCCCGCCCGCGGCCTGGTCACCCACGCCGTGGACGCCAACGGCCGGGTCTCCGACTCCACCTACGACGCGCTCGGCCGGGTCACCCAGGCCTGGACACCCGGACGCGACAAGGCCACCAGCACACCGGACCGCACCTTCGGCTACGAGGTGCACGGCACCGGCGACCAGCCCGACCCGACCGCCGTCACCACCAGGACGCTGCGCGAGAACGGCAGCTACGCCGTCTCGGTCGACATCTACGACGGGTTCCTGTCGCAGCGGCAGAAGCAGACGACCCCCGCCGACAACAGCAGCGGCCGACTGGTCAGCTCCCAGACGTACGACAGCCACGGCTGGCCCCGCACCGTGGTCTCGACCTGGGCGGAGCCGCTCAACGCGCCGTCCTCCACGATGCTCGTCGAGGACGAGAACACCCTGCCGAGCGAGGCCGTCACCACCTACGACGGCCTGGGCCGGAACACGGCCATCACGGCCTACGGCAAGGCGCACCAGCTCTGGCAGTCCACCACCGCCTACCCGGGCGCGGACCGCACCGACACCACCCCGCCGCCCGGCGGCGTCCCCGGCACCGTCATCACCGACGCGCTCGGCCGCACCACCTCCACCGTCGCGCACGGCGGCCCCGGCATCGGCGACGTGACGACCAGCTACGGCTACGGCCTGGCCGGGCGGCTCGCCACGGTCAAGGACACCCTCGGCAACACCTGGTCCTACACGTACGACCTCCAGGGCCGGGCGATCTCCCAGAGCGACCCGGACAGCGGCACCTCCACCACCTCCTACGACCAGTACGGGCGGATCGCCTCGACCACCGACGGTCGGGGACAGACCCTGTCGTACGCCTACGACCAGCTCGACCGCAGGATCGGCGAGTACGCCGGGACGTCCACCACCGACGCCACCAAGCAGCTGGCCGGCTGGACGTACGACACCCTGGCCAAGGGCTTCCCGGCCTCCAGCACCCGCTACGTCGGCGGTTCCGGCACGGGCGGCAGCGCCTACGTCGAGGAGGTCACCGGCTACAACACGGCCTACCAGCGGACCGGCACCAAGGTCACCGTCCCGGCGGCGGAGGGCAAGCTGGCCGGCAGCTACACCCTGGGCGCCGACTACACCCCGAACGTCGGCCTGGTCGCGCACACCACCTTCGGCGCGGACGGCGGACTCCCGTCCGAGTCGGTCGGCTACGGCTACAACCTGCAGGGCGGGCTGGTCAGTTCGGGCTCCGGACGGTTCACCCACTACCTGGACGTCGCCAACTACAGCCCGCTGGGCCAGGTCCTGCAGTCCACCTACGGCGACGCGGGCAAGCAGTTCCGCACCGCGCAGACCTACGACGACACCACCGGACGCCTGGCCACCAGCCGGGTCAGCGTCGAGACCGCCACCAACGCGCTCTCCGACACCACCTACGGCTACGACCAGGCGGGCAAGCTCACCACCGTCTCCGACCGCCAGTCCACCGGCGCCACCACCCCCGTCGCCGACACCCAGTGCTTCGGCTACGACGGCCTGAACCGGCTGACCACCGCCTGGACCGACACCGCCGGCACCACCGTGCCGACGGCGGGCCAGCTCGCCACCTGCAACTCCACCGCGCCGAGCGCGGCCACCGTCGGCGGTCCGGCCCCCTACTGGCAGAGCTGGCAGTACGACCTGCTCGGCGACCGCACCCAGCAGGTCCAGCACGACCTGACGGGCAACACCGCCAAGGACACCACCCAGACCAGCAGCTACCCCGGCAACGGCACCACCAAGGCCGACCAGCCCAACCGGCTGACCACCGTCACCACCACCGGCCCGACCGGCACCACCGTCCTCACCCCGCAGTACGACGCCGCGGGCAACACCACCACGCGCACCACCACCGGCGCGACCACCGCCGCCCAGAAGCTCTGCTACGACGAGGAGGGCCGCACCAGGGCGGTCGACCCCACCGACTGCGCCACCACCGCCCCGCGGACCAGCTACCTCTACGACGCCGGCGGCAGCCTGCTGATCCAGCGCGGCCCGACCGGCACCACGCTCTACCTGTTCGGCGGGGCCGAACAGCTCACCCTGGACAAGGCCACCCAGACCGTCAGCGGCCTGCGCCACTACCGCAACCCCGACGGCACCACCATCGTCCGCTCCAGCAGCGGCGCCCTCACCTACCAGGCCGCCAACCAGCAGGGCACCGCCCAGCTCCAGGTCGACGCCACCACCCTGGCACCCACCCGCCGCGCCTACGACCCCTACGGCAACCCGCGCGGCACCCAGCCCACCGGCTGGGCCGACAACCGGGGCTACCTCGGCCAACCCGCCGACCCCGGCACCGGCCTCGACCTGCTCGGCGCCCGCAACTACGACCCCGCCCTCGGCCGTTTCCTCACCGTCGACCCGATCCTCCAGGCCGGCGACCCCAACCAGATGGGCGGCTACACCTACGCGGGCGACGACCCGGTCAGCAGCAGCGACCCGTCCGGTCTGAGCATCGGCAGCTGGATCCACGACGCGTGGAGCACCACGAAGAACATGCTCTCCGACCCGGAGGCGTGGAAGGCCGTGGGCGAGACGATGCTCGGCGGCATCGCCGCGGAGGGCGGCGGCATGCTGATGGCCGGCGGAGTGGCGGTCTGCGGCGGCAGCGCGGGCACCCTGTGCTGGGCCAGCGCCGGCATGGAGGCGGTCGGGGTCTCGCTGGCCGGCGCCGGCGTCGCCGCGGGCGCCAAGGGCGGTGAGGACCTCTACAAGGCGTACCGCAACGCCCAGGAGAAGACCGCCAGCGAGAAGGGCCCCGCCACCCACGACACGGTCGGGTCCAAGCCGGAGTCCGAGGGGGCCAGCGCCACCCGGCAGGCCGAGGACAAGGCCCTCGGCGAGAAGCAGGGTTCGCGGGTCCGGGACGAACTGAACTCCCGGGAGGGCGAACCGGCCGAGACCACCGGCGGGAAGGACACGCCGGACGAACCCGTCACCACCAAGACCGACGCCTCGGACCCGGGCAACGGGACCGGCGAGGGCCCGAGCGGCCCGAAGCCCCGCGGCAAGTCGTCGCCGACCAGGGAAGCCGTCGGGATCAAGTACGACGACGTTCCCGACAACTGGACCATCAACGAGCGGCTGGAAACTGCCCAGGCGAAGAAGCGCGAGCAGATGCAGGCGGACCAGAACCAGCGGATCGGCAAGAAGAACGGCCGGGTCTGGAGCGCCGGCGTGCACATCGAGACCGGGGAGATCGCCGTGGCGTCCTCCGGTTCGATGAAGGGCTGTGAGGCGTTCTGCGCGGAGGGCAACGTGGTGCAGAAGCTCGGCGGCGACTGGACCAAGGTCCGGTTCACCCAGTCCGACCGGGTCCTCACCAGGAACCCCTTCGCCGTCGAGGAGAACGTCGGGATCTGCGACAAGTGCATCACCGAGTACTACCCCCAGCAGTTCCCGGAGGGGACCAACTGGGGATCCGAGTACGGGAGGATCGTCGGACCGGGAGGCGTCATCATCAACCTGCTGGCGAACGGATAGCACCAATGGCGACAGGTGGAAACCCCATGATTGACCAGAGCCCCGCACCCCGGCTCCTCGCGCAGGGTCTCAGCCGCGCCGGGGACCTCCTGGCGGAGGCGGACGGCTCCGGCCGGCTCGCCGTCCGCCGGGCGGCCTCCGGCCGGACCGAGGCGGACCTGCGCCTGGCCGGAGCCGGTGCCGCGGTCATCGAGTTCTCCCCCGACGGCGGCCTGCTGGCGGTCGGCGACCTCCAGGGCGGCATCCACCTCGGGGGCCCCGGTGCCGGGGAACCGAGGACCCTGCCGGGGCACCGCCGCCAGGTCGAGTCCCTGGCCTGGTCCGCCGACGGCGGTCTGCTGTTCTCCGGCGGCGGGGACCGCACGGTGCGCGTGTGGGACGCCCGCACCGGGCAGCCGCTCCGGACGGTGGACGTCGGCAACCCCGCCGACACCCACGACGAGTCCGTGCGCGCGCTCGCGGCCGGCCCGGACGGGCGCGTGTTCGCGGCCGGCACCAGCCCGGGGGCGGTGCGGCTCTGGGACGCCGACAGCGGCGCGCCGCTGCGGACGCTGCAGGACTCCGGCCCGTGGGCCAAGTCGCTGGCCTTCGACCCCACCGGGTCGTTCCTGGTGGCCGGGAGCCGCAACGGCGCCCGGCTCTGGCAGCTCGACCGGGACGGGTCCGTCCCGTTGGCCGGGCCCCGCGAGGTGGTCTTCTCCGTGGCGGTCAGCCCCGACGGGAGGACGGTGGCCGGAGGCGGCATGGACCGGAAGGTCTGGCTGTGGGACGCGCGCACCGGCGCGCTGCTGCACACGCTGACCGACCTCAACGGCTGGGTCGCGAAGGTCGCCTTCACCCCCGACGGCGGCAGCCTCGTCGGCTTCGACGGCGACGGCGTCGCGGCCCGTTGGGACAGCTCCTCCGGGGAACTGCTCGCCGTGTCGCGCCGGGCCCCGCAGGAACCGGTCCGGCCGGAGCGGGCCTGGGAGCGGATCGCCGCCTCCCGGGACTGGGCCCGGATCCACTGCTCCTGCGCCCGGGGGGCCCGGCACGTCCCCGCCGACTTCGCCCGGCTGGTCGCCGCGCGGACGCCGGAACAGGCGAAGGGCGGCGGCCTGCTGAACGACGTCGTGCGCGGCGGCCTGCTGTCCGAGGCCGCGGTGCCGCTGGCGGAGCTGTCGATGGCGGCGCTCGCGGAGGAGGAGCTCTCGCCGGAGACGCTCGACACGCTGCTCCTGCTGATCGGGGAACTCGTCGACGGCGAGTCCGACTCCACCGAGAGCGCCGCGGGCCGACCCGACCTGGGGGAGGAGTGCTGCGAGGTCGTGGCGGGCGGTATCCCGCTCCTCTACGACCTGCTCGCCACCCGCCGGGAGGCGTCCGTCCTGGAGTACGCGCAGGACATCCTGGTGTCCCTCGGCGAGGACGAGGAGGAGGTCGCGGCGGCCGTGGGGGCCGACCGCCGCAGCTGACCGTGACGCGAGGAGGAGCGGCCCGCCGGGGATCCCGGCGGGCCGCTCCGCGTGTGCGGGCGCGGCGGAACGGCGTGGTGGTAGGCAATCTACGCGCGTAGGGTCTATGCTCCGGCAATGGAGAAGCAGATCACCGCGTTCGCGGGCGGCACGGCCCCGCGCGTCCCCACGCCCGATCAGATCGCCCGCGCCCCGAAGGTGCTGCTGCACGACCACCTGGACGGTGGGCTGCGGCCGGAGACGATCGTCGAACTGGCCGCGCAGTGCGGCTACCGGGGCTTGCCGACCACCGACCCGAAGGAACTCGGGGAGTGGTTCCGGGCGGCGGCCGACTCGGGCTCGCTGGAGCGGTACCTGGAGACCTTCGCGCACACCTGCGCGGTGATGCAGACCCGGGACGCGCTGCTGCGGGTCGCGGCGGACTGCGCCGAGGACCTGGCCGCCGACGGGGTGGTGTACGCCGAGGTGCGGTACGCGCCGGAGCAGCACCTGGAGGGCGGGCTGAGCCTGGACGAGGTGGTGGAGGCGGTCAACGAGGGCTTCCGGCTCGGCGAGGCGAACGCGCGGGCGCGCGGGCACCGGATCCGGGTCGGCACGCTGCTGACCGCGATGCGGCACGCGGCCCGCTCGCAGGAGATCGCCGAGCTGGCCAACCGCCACCGGGACCGGGGCGTGGTCGGGTTCGACATCGCCGGGGCCGAGGCGGGCCACCCGCCGACCCGGCACCAGGCCGCGTTCGACTACCTCAAGGGCGAGAACAACCACTTCACCATCCACGCGGGCGAGGCGTTCGGCCTGCCGTCGATCTGGGAGGCGCTGCAGTGCTGCGGCGCGGACCGGCTCGGCCACGGGGTGCGGATCGTGGACGACATCACGGTCGGTGCGGACGGCCGGGTCGAGCTGGGGCGGCTGGCCGCG
This sequence comes from Kitasatospora saccharophila, assembly GCF_039529925.1. Lineage (NCBI taxonomy): Bacteria > Bacillati > Actinomycetota > Actinomycetes > Kitasatosporales > Streptomycetaceae > Kitasatospora > Kitasatospora saccharophila. The sequence goes on from NZ_BAAANS010000022.1 coordinate 38,202, forward strand.
TACGTGCGGGACAAGCGGATCCCGCTGGAGATGTGCCCGACCTCCAACCTGCAGACCGGCGCGGCGGCCTCGTACGCCGAGCACCCGCTCGGGCTGCTGGCCCGGCTGAAGTTCCGGGTCACCGTCAACACCGACAACCGGCTGATGAGCGGCACCTCGATGAGCCGCGAGTTCGCGCACCTGGTGGACGCCTTCGGGTACACCCTGGCGGACCTGGAGTGGTTCACCGTCAACGCGATGAAGTCGGCGTTCCTGCCGTTCGACGAGCGGCTGGCGATGATCGGCGACGTGATCAAGCCCGGCTACGCCGAGCTGAAGGCGGAGTGGCTGTTCGGGCCGCGGGACTGACGGGGACGGCCGCGCCGGCGTCCATGGAGATGGTCCGACTTATCACTCTCCGGAGTGGCCGGGCTTTGGCGGGCGCAGGATCCTCTCACTACGGTGGGCCGGTCACTGCTGACTCGGTGTGACGGCGACGTCCCCGATCCCTCGGGCGTCCGCCGGTGCACCGGCCCGACCAGGACTGAGGACGCACACATGAAGCAGGCCACTCTCAAGGCCGCCGGCACCGCCGCGCTCGGCGTCGCCTTCGCCGCCGTCGCCGCGGGCTCCGCCTCCGCCGCGCCGGTCGCCCCCGGCGGCCTCGGACTGCCGACCAGCGCGCTCACCAACCCCGGCGTGACCGGTGCGGCCACCGGCGCGGTGAGCAAGCTCCCCGGCGGCGACCAGCTCGGCACGGTGACCGGCACCCTCAACCCGAACGCCGGCGCCCCGGCGGCCGCCCCCGTCGAGGAGCAGGCCCCGCCGGTCGCCGAGCAGACCGGCCCCGGCGGCGTGGACCAGGAGCAGGCCCCGGCGGCCGCCAACCGGGTCGGCGGGCTGGACTCCGTCCCCGGCGGCCAGGGCCTGGCCAAGACCCCGGTCGGCGGCGTGGTCGGCACCCTGACCAGCCTGTCCCCGACCGGCGGCGGCGCCCCCGGCCTGCCCAGCCTGCCGGGCCTGGGCGGCTGACGCACCGGAGTGCACGAAGGGGCCGTTCCCGCGGGGGAACGGCCCCTTCGCCGCGTTCAGGGCGCCGGGCCCGACCGCCCGGGCAGGGCGATCCGGGGTGGTGCGGGGCGGGCTCACGCCTCCTGGGGGAGCAGCAGCCACAGCGCCAGGTAGAGCAGGCACTGCGGGCCGGGCAGCAGGCAGGACACCAGGAAGAGGATCCGGACCGTCCGCGGGGCGAGCCCGAAGCGCTCGGCGATCCCGGCGCAGACGCCGGCGATGACGCGGTTGTGACGGGGACGGGCGAGGCTGCTCATCGTCTCCTCCGGGGGAGTGGGCCCGGTGCGGTCCCTCCGACCGGGTGATGCCTCCATCCTGCCGCCGTGACCTGCGGCGTCGCGTCCACCGTGATGCCGATCCGGACCCCGGAGCGGTCCCCGGGCAGGAGGAGGCCGGAGTCAGGGTCGGCTCCGGGGCGACCCCCGGTTTGCCCTCCGGGGTCGGCCTCGCCGTCGCCGCCGGTATTGCCGGCAGGCAACACCGAGCAAAGCAGAAGTAAAGGAAGTGGAGCTGACGGGAGGGGTGGTCCCGCGCGCTGGGAGACTCGCGCATCTGATGGTCACAGGAACAGGGAAAATCTGATGCGTACCAACCGGCTGCTGGCCGTCACCGTGCTGTCCGTCCTCGGTGTCACCGGCCTGACGGCCTGCGGTTCCGACGGCGACAAGAAGGGCGGTGCCGCCCCCGCCACGTCCTCGGCCGCCTCCACCTCCGCCTCCGCCTCGACCTCGCCCTCCGCCTCCGCCTCCGCGGCCGGGAAGGGCGGCGGCCTGGAGGCCCTGTCGGCCGAGGAGATCCTCAAGAAGACCCGGGCGGCGGGCGAGAAGCTCACCAGCGCCAAGGTGACCTTCAAGATGGCGGACGCCGAGGGCAACGTCAGCGGGTCCGTCGCCGCCGACTCCTCCGGCAACTGCTCCGGCACCTTCACCATCGAAGGCACGGGGAAGGCGGAGATCCTGGGCACCGGCGGCAAGAGGTGGATCAAGCCGGACGCCGGCTTCCTCAAGACGATCGTTCCCGAGGGCAACACCGCCGCGGCCGGGGCGATGGCCGGCAAGTGGCTGACCGGGGACGGTGCCGGCGTCAACGGCAGCGACGGCTTCGGCTGGTTCTGCGAGGTGGGCATCGACGCGCAGCGGAAGGCGGGCCTGCTGGAGAACGGCGCGCCGGACAGCAGCGTCGCCAAGAACGGCACCGGGCAGCTCGACGGCGTCAAGACGGTCCTCTTCACGGCGAAGGACGAGGGCAGCGGCGCTCCGCTGCAGGTCGCCGTCGCCGACGAGGGCGAGCCCTACGTGATCTCGATGAAGGGCGACGCGACGGGCGAGATCCGGTTCGGCGACTTCGGCAAGCCGGTGACGGTGACCGCTCCGGCGGCCGCCCAGGTCTTCGACATGGACACCGCGCTCTCCGCGGGCTGATCCGCTCAGCCGCGCGGTGCGGCCGGGGAGCCGAGCACCGACAGGGCCGGGGCCGGGACGGGGCGCGGACGCGTCTCGCTCCGGCCCTCGGTGTGTCCGGGGGCGGGGGCGGAGGCGGCGGGGGCCGGGGCCCCGGCCCGGGCGGCGGCCCGGCGGCGGTCCAGGGCGCGCAGCGGCGGGACCAGCAGCAGGTGGGCCAGGGCCGTGCCCAGGGTGCCGAGCAGGATGTCGTCCACGTCCAGGACGTGGCCGGGCGCCCAGCCCTCCATGATCTCCAGCGCGGTGCCGAGCAGCGCGGCCGCGGCGGTGGTGCGCAGGAAGGACGCCAGCCGGGACCGGGCCGGCGAGCCGACCGCGAGCGGCAGCAGCACCCCGATCGGGGCCAGCGGCAGCATGCCGGAGCCGAGTTGGTGGAGGGCGGCGAGCGGGCCCAGGGAGAGCGCCTGGTGCACCGAGGCGAACGGGGTGAGGTTGGGCGGGCTGGTCCAGGCGGCGGGCACCGGGCGCAGGCTCAGCCAGCCGAGCAGCAGCAGGTGGAGGGCCAGCAGCAACCGGGCCGCGGTCCGGCCCCGGTACGGCACCGCCCGCCCGTCCGTCGGGTCGGGGGCCGGGCGGTCGGCGGTCGCGTGGTCGCTGGGTGCGGTGGTGGGCACGCTCCAAAAGACGCAGGTTCCGTCCGGGCCGGTTCCCCGGCGTCCCCCGTTCGGCGGTCCGGACCCCGGCGGTGCGGCCCGGCCGCGCCCCGCCGCCTCAGGGGCAGTGGCTGGGGGAGGAGGCGACGAACGGCGACCCGGAGGGGGTCGGGGAGGCGGGGGCCGGGGAGGCGTCCGGGCGGGCGGAGGCGCCCGGGCGGGCGGCGGACGAGGGGGCCGCGGAGGGGGAGGCGCTGTCCGGGGCGCGGGGGGCCAGCACCTCGCTCGGGCAGGCGGTGCGGCTGGCCGGGGCGCCGGCGTCCACCGGCACCTCGGTGGGGCGGATGCCGCAGCCGGCCAGCAGGCCGGGGGCGAGCAGCCCGCCCGCCAGCAGGGCCAGTCGGCGGGGGCGGAGCCGGCGGGGACGGAGTCGTCGGGTGGTCATCGGTCCTCCTCCGGGCCGGGCGCGGGCGGCTGGGTGAGCGGCAGGGTCAGGGTGAAGACCGCGCCGACGCCGTCCGGGTTGTTGGCGGCGGTGATGTCGCCGCCGTGGATCCGGGCGTTGGCCTCGGCGATGGACAGGCCCAGGCCGCTGCCCTCGGAGCGGGCCCGGCCCTTGTCGGCCTTGTAGAAGCGGTCGAAGACGTGCGGCAGCACGTCCTCCGGGATGCCCGGGCCGCCGTCGGAGACCGAGACCACCACGGTGTGCGCCTCGTCGTCCTGGCGGACCTTCACCTTGACCGGGGAGCCGCCGTGCTTGAGCGCGTTGCCGATCAGGTTGGCGAACACCACGTCCAGGCGGCGCGGGTCGACCACGGCCAGGATGCCGCGCGGGGCGTCGAGTTCGACCGCGTCGTACCAGGCCCGGCCGTCGATGCAGGACATGATCAGGTCGGCCATGTCGACCTCGTCGGCGACCAGCTTGGCGGTGCCCGCGTCGAACCGGGTCACCTCCATCAGGTTCTCCACCAGGTTGGACAGCCGGCGGGTCTCGGAGACCACGATCCGCACGGCCGGCTCGATCATCGGGTCGAGCGCGTCGGCCTCGTCCTCCAGGATGTCGGTGACGGCGGTCATCGCGGTCAGCGGGGTGCGCAGCTCGTGCGACATGTCGGCGACGAACCGGCGGGACTGCGCCTCGCGCGCGCTCAGCTCCGCGACCTGGTCCGAGAGCGACTCCGCGGTGCGGTTGAACGTCCGTGCCAGCTCGGCGAGTTCGTCGTTGCCCTCGACGTCCAGCCGGGTGTCCAGCTCGCCCTCGCCGAGCCGCCGGGCGGCGTCCCCGAGCCGGCGCACCGGCCGCAGCACGGTCGCCGAGGCGGCCTGCGCGAGCAGCGCCGAGCCGACCAGGGCCAGCAGGGTGGCGACCGCCAGCGAGACGCCCAGGGTGTTCAGGTCGGCGCGCTCGTTCTGCAGCGACTTGAACACGTACGCGGTCGGCCCGGTCGGCACCACCTTCGTCCCGCCGACCAGGTACGGCCCGGCCAGGTTCACCCGCTGCCAGTACAGGTGGTACTCGTACGGGTTGCCCGGGCCGGTCTCGCGCGGGTTGTTCACCGCGGTGACCAGCGCCGCCGGTATCTGGCGGGTGGTGAACATCGCCGGGTCGGAGGACGCGGTGCAGCCCGGCACCGAGTCGTCGACCACCACCACGTCGTACGCCAGCCCGGAACTGGCCACCTGGGAGGCCAGCGTCTTGAGGTCCTGGCAGGTCGGCTCCAGCGGCAACTGCCCGACGTTGCGGGTCAGCGAGTCCCGGAAGTCGTTCAGCGCCGAGTTCTGGGCGCGCTTGAGCACCGCGTCGCGGTTCAGCCAGTAGGCGATCCCGGACGCGGAGACGGCGGTGACCAGCGCGACCGCGGCGAACACCGCGATCAGCCGGACCCGCAGCGAACTGAGCCGTCGCCAGGACACCGAGCGGGCCCGGCGCGGCACGGTCTGATGGTCGGTCAAGAAGGGCTCACCAGTCGGAGGGGAGGGGTCACGCGGGCGGGTCGAGGCGGTAGCCGACGCCGCGGACGGTGCGGATCAGGGTCGGCGCGGACGGCACGTCCTCGACCTTCGCCCGCAGCCGCTGCACGCAGGCGTCCACCAGCCGGGAGTCGCCCAGGTAGTCGTGCTCCCACACCAGCCGCAGCAGCTGCTGGCGGGAGAGCGCCTGCCCGGGGCGGCGGCTGAGTTCGAGCAGCAGCCGCAGCTCGGTCGGGGTCAGCTGGAGGTCCTGGCCGTCCTTGGTGACGGTCATCGCCGAGCGGTCGATCACCAGGCCGCCGTACGCCGCCGAGTCCGAGCTCTCCCGCTCGCCGCGGCGCAGCACCGCCCGGATCCGGGCGTCCAGCACCCGCGGCTGCACCGGCTTGACCACGTAGTCGTCGGCGCCGGACTCCAGGCCCACCACCACGTCGATGTCGTCGGAACGGGCGGTCAGCAGGATGATCGGCAGCTGGTCGGTGCGCCGGATGCGCCGGCACACCTCGAAGCCGTCGATGCCCGGGAGCATGACGTCGAGCACGATCAGGTCCGGGCGCTGCTCCTTGAACAGGCGCAGGCCGTCCTCGCCGGACGCGGCGGCGGCCACCCGGTGACCCTGGCGGGTGAGGGCGAGTTCGAGGCCGGTGCGGATGGCGTCGTCGTCCTCGATCAGAAGCAGGAAAGACACGGGGGTCATTGTGTCCCACCCGGCCACCGGAAGCACCCACCCGGGTGACTCCCGGGGCACCGGGAACCGGAGGGCACCGCTCCGGCGTCCGCAACCGAGGAGCACCCGAATGTCCGCGGACGGCCGTTCCTGTGACAGCCCTGTGACAGTCGGCGGACACCGCCATGACGAGCGGACGGCAGGATTTTCCTCATCGCCGCGAGAACGCCCCGGGCCACCAGCCCGGAGCCGCGGCGAGGAACCGCTCGTACCGACACCATGGGGGTGCCCGATGACCGCAACGCTGACGACCCGAAACGCCGGGCCGCGTTCCGCCGTCCTGGGCACCAACCGGCCTCGGCACGAGGAGGAGAACGCCGGCGCCGTGCTCGTACGGGGGTGCGCACACAACGCCGGAACCCGCCGCCCGGTCGTGGGGACCAGGAGCGGGGACACCACCCACAGCAGGTTGGGGAACTCGGCTGTGGGCCGGACGCTGCGGCTCGCGCCGCAGACCTTCCGGGGTGAGCAGGCCGGACAGGGAGGCGCGCAGGGGGAGCACCCGGCCGCCGCGACGGACGAGGCACGCGACATCGCCGAGTTCACCGCGTACGTGCGCGAGCGCCGCGCCTCCCTGTACGCCACCGCCTACCACCTCACCGGCGACCGCCACGAGGCCGAGGACCTGCTGCAGAGCGCGCTCTTCTCCACCTACCGCGCCTGGAGCCGGATCACCGACAAGGCCGCCGTCGGCGGGTACCTCCGCCGCACCATGACCAACCTGCACATCTCCGCCTGGCGCCGCCGCAAGGTCAACGAGTACCCGACCGAGGAGCTCCCCGAGCACGCCGGCGACACCGACGCGATGGGCGGCACCGAACTGCGCGCCGTGCTCTGGCAGGCGCTCGCCAAGCTGCCCGAGAACCAGCGCACCATGCTCGTGCTGCGCTACTACGAGGGCCGCACCGACCCGGAGATCGCCGACATCCTCGGCATCAGCGTCGGCACCGTGAAGAGCTCCATCTGGCGCGCGCTGCGCCGGATGCGCGAGGACGAGCAGCTCAACCGCTCCGGCGACACCGTGCACGCCTTCGGCGAGCTGGTCGCCTGACGACACCGGGACTCCCGTCGGGGGACGGGCAGCGGGGGGAGGGCACGGGACACGGCGGACGGCTCGGGGGAGCCGGCCGCGGGGGGAAGTCCCGCACCCGAACGGAACGGGCGGGGCCCCGGTGCGGGGGAAACGGCACCGGGGCCCCGCCCGTCGCGCCGTGCGGGCCGAGGGCGCTCAGCGCGCGTCGGCGGCGTGCAGCACGCTCTGGGCGCGGCCCAGGCCGCGCAGCACGAACGCCTCCACGGCGTCCGCGCAGCGCTCCAGCAGCTCAGGCATCCGCTCCCGCTCCCCGTCCGAGAAGCGTTCCACCACGAAGTCGCTGACCTTCACGCCCTTCGCCGGGCGCCCCACGCCCACCCGCAGCCGGGCGTAGTCCGCGGTGCCCAGCGCCGCGTGCACCGAGCGGGCCCCGTTGTGGCCGCCCGGGCCGCCGCCGCGCTTCAACCGGGCCGTGCCGAACGGGAAGTCCAGGTCGTCCTGCACCACCAGCAGCCGCTCCACCGGGATCCCGTACCGGCGCAGCAGCCCGGCCACCGGGCGGCCCGACAGGTTGATCGACCACTGCGGCTCGGCCAGCAGCACCGTGCGGCCGTCCAGCACGAACGAGGCGGTGCGGGTGGTCAGGCCGCGCCAGCGGGCGCCGTGCCGCTCGGCCAGCCGGTCGGCGACCAGGAAGCCCGCGTTGTGCCGGGTCCCCGCGTACCGGCGGGTCGGATTGCCCAGCCCCGCCACCAACCAGCGTCCGTCCATCGCCCCGCGCCCCCCTCAGACCAGTTCGGCGGGCAGCTGGCGGGCCACCGCGGCGATCCGCCGGCCCGCCTCCACCCCGGAGCAGGCGTACGAGCCCAGCTCGACCTGCCGCGCGACGATACCGCGCTCGGCCCGCATCAGCCGCAGCCCCCGGCGCACCAGGTACGGCACCGACTTGCGGCCCTCCCGGACGTCCCGCCGGAAGCGCCGCCAGGCGGTGGTGGCCGGCTTGTTGCGCAGGCACAGCGCGTCGCCCAGCAGCCCCTCGGCCCGGCAGCGGACCACCAGCTCGGCGGCGAATATCCCCTCCGCGACGAAGCCCGCCGCGCCGTCCAGCTCCAGGACCCGGCTGCCCGAGCGCCCGTTGTCCGGGATCGAGTACACCGGCACCTCGGCCCGCCCCTCGAAGACCAGCGCCCGGATCGCCGCCAGCGCCTGGTCCGCGTGCCAGGACAGCGGCGAGTCCCAGTCGGGGCCGCCCCCGTCCGGCAGCGGCGGCAGCGTCGGGTCGTCGCCGTCCTTGTAGAAGTCGTCCAGCTGCAGCACCGGCAGCCCGCTGCGCTCGGCGAGCGAGGACTTCCCCGACCCCGAGGGGCCCGACAGCAGGATGACGCGGGATATCGGGCGGCGGTTCAGCGGGGTGTCACTCACGGGAAACCAGTCTGAGGCATCGGAGGGGCCGCCCGGAACCCGCCGGTCGGCCCCTTCGCCGACCCACCGGTCGGCGTTCGGGCATGGGGACGGGCCCGCACCAGGGGGGGAGAAGTGCGGGCCCGTCACGGCCGTCCGGGCCCCGGGGGGGGTAGGGCACTGAGGACGGCCGGTCCGTGTGGAGTCGGCCGGTCGGGCGGGGCTAGATGCCCATCGGGTGCCAGACCGTCTTCGTCTCCAGGAAGGAGAGCAGTCGCCCGGTGCCGGGCGCGGCCGTCCAGTCCTGGACGGTCGGATCGGCGGCCGGTCGGACCACTCGCTTCAATGTATCGGCCGCGGCCGCTTCCAGGGCAGCCGCCGCGCCGGGTCCTTCCGGGGCGATCGCCCCGGCCAGGTCCAGCGCGTTGACGTCCTGGTGCGAGGCCAGCGTCGGGGCGAGGTCCGCGGTGCGGCCGGAGAGCAGGTTGACCACGCCGCCCGGCAGGTCCGAGGTGGCCAGCACCTCGCCCAGCGACAGCGCGGGCAGCGGGGCCCGCTCGGCCGCCGCCACCACCACGGTGTTGCCGGTGGCGATCGCCGGGGCGACCACCGACACCAGGCCCAGCAGCGAGAAGCCGTGGCCCGCCTGCGGCGCCAGGACGCCGACCACGCCGGTCGGCTCCGGGGTGGACAGGTTGAAGAACGGCCCCGCCACCGGGTTGGCGCCGCCCGCGACCTGCGCGACCTTGTCGGTCCAGCCCGCGTACCAGACCCAGCGGTCGACCGCCGCGTCCACCAGCGCCGCCGCCTTCTTCGCGCCCACGCCCTCGGCCGCCGCGACCTCGGCCGCGAACTGCTCCCGGCGGCCCTCCAGCATCTCGGCCACCCGGTACAGCACCTGGCCGCGGTTGTACGCGGTGGTGCCCGACCAGCCCTTGACCGCCGCGCGGGCCGCGACCACTGCGTCCCGGGCGTCCTTGCGGGTGCCCAGCGGGGCGTTCGCCAGCCACTGGTCCTTCGTGTCGGTCACCTCGTACACCCGCCCGCTCTCCGAGCGCGGGAACTTCCCGCCGACGTACAACTTGTAGGTCTTGCTGACCTGAATTCGTGCGGGGGCGTCAATCCGTGCTGCTGCGGTCGACTCAGACATCGAGGGCCTCGACATTCAGGTAGGGCTCCAGACCGTGGCGACCGCCCTCGCGGCCGTAACCGGACTCCTTGTACCCGCCGAACGGCGAGGTCGGGTCGAACTTGTTGAAGGTGTTCGCCCACACCACGCCCGCCCGGAGCCGGTTCGCCATCCACAGGATGCGCGAGCCCTTCTCCGTCCAGATGCCCGCGGACAGGCCGTACGGGGTGTTGTTGGCCTTCTCCACCGCCTCGGCGGGGGTGCGGAAGGTCAGCACGGACAGCACCGGGCCGAAGATCTCCTCGCGGGCGATCCGGTGCGCCTGCGAGACGCCGGTGAACAGGGTCGGGCGGAACCAGTAGCCCGCGCCCGGGAGTTCGCAGTCCGGGGCCCAGCGCTCGGCGCCCTCCCGCTCGCCCGCCTCCGCCAGCTCGGTGATCCGGGCCAGCTGGGCGGCCGAGTTGATCGCGCCGACGTCGGTGTTCTTGTCCAGCGGGTCGCCGACCCGCAGGGTGCCCATCCGGCGCTTGAGCGCGTCCAGCAGCTCGTCCTGCACCGACTCCTGCACCAGCAGGCGGCTGCCCGCGCAGCACACGTGGCCCTGGTTGAAGAAGATGCCGTTGACGATGCCCTCGACCGCCTGGTCCAGCGGCGCGTCGTCGAACACGATGTTCGCGGCCTTGCCGCCGAGCTCCAGCGAGAGCTTGGTGCGGGTGCCGGCCAGCTGCTTGGCGATCGCCCGGCCGACCGGGGTGGAGCCGGTGAAGGCGACCTTGTTGACGTCCGGGTGCGAGGTCAGCGCGGCACCGGTGCGGCCGTCGCCGGTGACGATGTTCACCACGCCCTTCGGCAGGCCCGCCTGGCGGCAGATCTCGGCGAAGCGCAGCGCGGTCAGCGGGGTGGTCTCGGCGGGCTTCAGCACCACGGTGTTGCCGGTGGCCAGCGCCGGGGCGATCTTCCAGGCCAGCATCAGCAGCGGGAAGTTCCACGGGATGACCTGCGCGGCCACGCCCAGCGGGCGCGGGTTCGGCCCGTAGCCCGCGTAGTCCAGCTTGTCGGCCCAGCCCGCGTAGTAGAAGAAGTGCGCGGCGACCAGCGGCAGGTCGACGTCGCGGGTCTCGCGGATCGGCTTGCCGTTGTCGATCGACTCCAGCACGGCCAGCTCGCGGCTGCGCTCCTGGACGATCCGGGCGATCCGGAACAGGTACTTGGCGCGCTCGCTGCCCGGCAGCGCCGACCAGTCGGCGAACGCCCGGCGGGCCGCCCGCACCGCGCGGTCCACGTCCTCCTCGGTGCCCTGCGCGAACTCGGCGAGCACCTGCTCGGTCGCCGGGTTGACGGTCTTCAGCGCCTCCGAACCGGAGGAGTCGACGAACTCGCCGCCGATGAAGTGGCCGTAGCCGGTGGCGATCTCGCCCGCGGCGGCGGGGGACTCGGGCGCCGGGGCGTACGCGAACAGGCCGCCCCCGCGGGCGGGCCGCTCGGTCCCGGTCTCGGTCTTCTTGCTCTTGGCCATCGTCCTCAGTCCACCGTCACGTAGTCGGGACCGGAGTACCGTCCGGTGCTCAGCTTCTGGCGCTGCATCAGCAGGTCGTTCAGCAGGCTGGAGGCGCCGAACCGGAACCAGTGCGGGCTGAGCCAGTCGTCGCCCAGCGTCTCGTTCACCATCACCAGGTACTTCATCGCGTCCTTGGTGGTGCGGATGCCGCCGGCCGGCTTCACGCCGACCTGGGTGCCGGTCGCCGCGCGGAAGTCCCGCACCGCCTCCAGCATCAGCAGCGTCACCGGCGGGGTCGCGTTCACCGCGACCTTGCCGGTGGAGGTCTTGATGAAGTCCGCCCCCGCGATCATCGCCAGCCAGGACGCCCGGCGGACGTTGTCGTACGTCTGCAGCTCACCGGTCTCGAAGATCACCTTGAGGTGGGCCGAGCTGCCGTCGGGACGCGCGCAGGCCGCCTTGACGGCCCCGATCGTCTCGAACACCTCCAGGTAGCGGCCGGAGAGGAACGCGCCCCGGTCGATCACCATGTCGATCTCGTCCGCGCCCGCGGCGACCGCCTCCGCGGTGTCCGCCAGCTTGACCGGCAGGCCCGCCCGGCCGGACGGGAAGGCGGTGGCCACCGAGGCGACCTGGACGCCGCTGCCGCGCAGCGCCTCCTTCGCCGTGGCCACCATGTCCGGGTACACGCAGATCGCCGCGACCTGCGGGGCGGAGCGGTCCGACGGGTCCGGGTTCAGGCCCTTCGCGCACAGCGAGCGGACCTTGCCGACCGTGTCCGCGCCCTCCAGCGTGGTCAGGTCGATCATCGAGATGGCGAGGTCGATGGCGAAGGCCTTGGCAGTGGTCTTGATCGACCGCGTGCCGAGGGTCGCGGCCCGCGACTCCAGACCGACCTGATCGACCCCGGGCAGGCCGTGCAGGAAACGGCGCAAGGTGGCCCCGGACGCCGCGACGTCCGAGAGGCCGCCGCCCGCGGCGCCGGGGGCGTTGGCTGCAAGAGTGGACATAGTCACCAGAGCAGCATATCTACGCGCGTAGGAAGCCGGTAGGGCGGGGCGGTTTCGAGTCCTGACCGAAATGCGCCGCCGCCGTCCCCGCCGTTCCCGCCGCCTTCGCCGTCCCCATCGTTCCCGCTGGCCCCGCCGTTCCCGCGGCTTCCGTGATCCCGGTCCGGGGACAATGGAGGGATGAGCGGCGGAACGAAGGCGCGCGGGCGGCGGCCCGGGGGCGGGGACACCCGGGGGGCGGTGCTGGCGGCGGCCCGGGCGGAGTTCGCGGCGCACGGCTACCAGAAGGCCAGCATGCGGGCGATCGCCCGGGGCGCGGGGGTGGACGCGGCGCTGCTGCACCACTACTTCGGCACCAAGGACCGGCTGTTCATGGCGGCGCTGGAGTTCCCGCTGGACCCGCGGACGGTGGTGGAGACCGTGTTCGCGGGCGACCCGGCGACGGTCGGCGAGCGGGTGGCCGGCTTCGTGCTGGAACTGTGGGAGCGGCCGGAGGTCCGCGACCGGCTGCTGGCGCTGGTGCGGACGGCCGCCGCCAGCGAGGAGGTGGCGGCGCTGATGCGCGGCTTCATGGTGACCGAGCTGGTCGCCCGGGCGGCCGAGCAACTGGACGTCGAGCAGCCCGAGTTGCGGGTCGAACTGGTGATGTCGCAGATCGTCGGGCTGGCGATGGCCCGCTACGTGATCGCGGTCGAGCCGCTCGCCTCGGCACCCCCGGAGGTGCTGGCCCCGATGCTGGGCCGCACCGTCCAGGGGTACCTGACGGGCTGAGCGACCGGGTCAGACCTGGCCGCCGCCGAAGCGCTCGGTCCAGGCGGCCAGGTCCTCGTCGGTGATCTTGGCGAACAGCACCGGCGGGACGGTGAAGCCGGTGCCGGCCGGGACGAGCGCGAGCGCGCGGGCCTCCTCGGCCGACACCCAGGTGCGGGTGTCGCCGTCGAGGGCGAAGGCCCCCCGGATCGCCTTGGCCGCGGCCGGGATGAAGGGCTCGGAGACCACCGCGTAGAGGTGGATCAGGTTGATCGCGGTGCGCAGGGTGCGCGCGGCCGCCTCCGGGTCGGTCTTGATCTCGGTCCACGGCGCGGTGACGTCCAGGTACGCGTTGCCCGCCGACCACAGCGCGCGCAGCGCCTGCGCGGCCTTGCGGAAGTTCAGCGCGTCCAGCTGGGACTCGTACTCGGCGAGCAGTTCGGCGATCTGGCTGCCGAGCTGCTGCTCCGCCTCGCCGTTCGGCGCGCCCGCCGGGACCTCGTCGCCGAAGCGCTTGCGGCTGAAGGAGAGCACCCGGTTGACGAAGTTGCCCAGGGTGTCGGCGAGGTCCTTGTTGACGGTGGCCGCGAACAGGTCCCAGGTGAAGCTGGAGTCGTCGGACTCCGGGGCGTTCGCCATCAGGTAGTAGCGCCAGTAGTCGGCGGGCAGCAGCTCCAGCGCGACGTCGGTGAAGATGCCCAGCTTCTGGCTGGTGGAGAACTTCCCGCCGTAGTACGTCAGCCAGTTGAACGCCTTGACGTAGTCGACCTTCTTCCACGGCTTGCGCGAGCCGAGGATGGTGGCCGGGAACATCACGGTGTGGAACGGGACGTTGTCCTTCGCCATGAACTCGGTGTACCGGACGGTGTCGTCCGCCTCGTACCACCAGGAGCGCCAGTCGCCGCCGGTGGCGTCCGCCCACTCCTTGGTGGCACCGATGTACTCGATCGGGGCGTCGAACCAGACGTAGAACACCTTGCCCTCGGCGGCCAGCTCCGGCCAGGTGTCGGCCGGCACCGGGACGCCCCACTCCAGGTCACGGGTGATCGCGCGGTCCTGCAGGCCCTCGGTCAGCCACTTGCGGGCGATCGAGGAGGCCAGCACCGGCCAGCTGTCGCCGTTGGCGGCGATCCAGGACTCGACCTCGTCGGTCAGCTTCGACTGGAGCAGGAAGAGGTGCTTGGTCTCGCGCACCTCCAGCTCCGAGCTGCCGCTGATCGCCGAGCGCGGCTCCAGCAGGTCGGTGGGGTCGAGGACGCGGGTGCAGTTCTCGCACTGGTCGCCGCGGGCCTTGTCGTAGCCGCAGTACGGGCAGGTGCCGACGATGTAGCGGTCCGGCAGGAAGCGGCCGTCGGCGATCGAGTAGACCTGGCGGATCGCCCGCTCCTCGATGAAGCCGTTGGCGTGCAGCTCGCGGGCGATCTCCTGGGTGATCTCGCGGTTCTGCGGCGAGGACGAGCGGCCGAAGTAGTCGAAGGAGAGCTGGAAGCCCTCGTAGATCGCCTTCTGCTGGTCGTGCGCCCGGGCGCAGAACTCGGCCACCGGCAGCCCCGCCTCCTGGGCGGCCAGCTCGGCGGGCGTGCCGTGCTCGTCGGTCGCGCAGATGTACAGCACCTCGTGGCCGCGCTGGCGCAGGTACCGGGAGTAGACGTCCGCCGGGAGCATCGACCCGACCATGTTGCCCAGGTGCTTGATCCCGTTGATGTAGGGAAGCGCGCTGGTGATCAACTGCCGAGTCATCCTGGGGGACTCCCATGCTCTCCGGCGGGCACGCCGAGAGGCGGCCGCGGGCGGGTTTCAGAGGGGCCGGTGCGGGGCGTTTCGGCTGCCGTCCGGCCGACGCCAATCGTACCGAACCGGGGTGTCCGGGCCGCACGGCTTATCGGGGGGCGGGGAGAAGCGACATCAGGGGCTCACGAGAGCACCACCAGGGGCTCGGGGAACGGCGAGGCCGTGGCTGCGGGCGGTTCACTGCCGTGGCGCGCGTCTGCTTCGGGTTCCGTTTACTACACGCAGCAGCACGGACCTCCGATGGGCTCCGGCCGTCAGCAGCATCGACCCGCCGTTCCCCGGGCCCCTGGCGGGGCCCATGCACAGCACGGCCTCGCCGTTCCCCGAGCCCCTGGTGGTGCGTGCCTGGCTGCCGACGGTTCCCGGTCCTTGACGGGGAGCGGCGCGCGGCGGAAACTCATCGCATGATGAATTCTTCCGGCGGTCCCGCGATCCGGGTCGAGGAGCTGGTGGTGCGGCGCGGCGGTGCCACCGTGCTGCCCGGGCTCGACCTCGTCGTGGAGCGGGGCAGCGTCACCGGGCTGCTCGGGCCCAGCGGGTGCGGCAAGACCACCCTGCTGCGCAGCGTCGTCGGGGTGCAGCGGACCGCGGCCGGCCGCGTCACCGTGCTGGGGCACCCGGCCGGGGCCGCCGCCCTGCGGGACCGGGTCGGCTACGTCACCCAGGCGCCGTCCGTGTACGGGGACCTGACGGTCGGCGAGAACCTCGACTACTTCGCCGCCGTGCTCGGTGCCCCGCCCGGCGACCCCGCGCGGGTGACCTCCCTGGTCGGTCTGGACGCCCACCGGCGCACCCCCGCCGCCCGGCTCTCCGGCGGCCAGCGGGCCCGCGTCTCGCTCGCCGCCGCCCTGCTCGGACACCCCGAACTGCTGGTCCTGGACGAACCCACCGTCGGCCTCGACCCCGTGCTGCGGCAGGAGCTCTGGCAGCTGTTCCGGGAACTCGCCGGCGCCGGCACCACCCTGCTGGTCTCCAGCCACGTCATGGACGAGGCCACCCGCTGCGACCGGCTGGTCCTGATGCGCGAGGGCCGGCTGCTCGCCCACGACACCCCCGCCGCGCTGCTCGCCGCCACCGGCGCGCCCGACGTGGAGAACGCCTTCCTCACCCTCGTCCGCACCGAACCGGAGGCCGCCCGGTGAACGCCGCCACCCGCCGCACCCTCGCCACCGCCGCCCGGGTCCTGGCCCAACTGCGGCACGACCCGCGCACCGTGGCGATGCTGCTGTTCGTGCCCTGCCTGCTGCTGGTGCTGCTGCGCTACATGTACGACGCGCAGCCCGCCACCTTCGACCGGATCGGCCCCGAACTGCTCGGCGTCTTCCCGCTGCTGGTGATGTTCCTGGTCACCTCGGTCGCGATGCTGCGCGAACGCACCGGCGGCACCCTGGAGCGGCTGCTCACCATGCCGCTCGGCAAGCTCGACCTGCTGCTCGGCTACGCGCTCGCCTTCGGCGCCGTCGCCCTGCTCCAGGCCGCGCTGGCCTCCGCGCTCACCCTCGGCGTGCTCGGCCTCGACGTCGCCGGGCCGACCTGGGCGCTGTTCGCCGTCGCGGTCGCCGACGGGCTGCTCGGCATGGCGCTGGGCCTGCTGGTCTCCGCGTTCGCCGCCACCGAGTTCCAGGCCGTCCAGTTCCTGCCCGCCGTCCTGCTGCCCCAACTCCTGCTCTGCGGGCTGTTCGTGCCGCGCGAGGACATGGCGACGGCGCTGCGGCTGCTCTCCGACGTGCTGCCGCTCTCGTACGCCGTCGACGCGATGGGGCGGATCACCGCGGAGGGCGGGGTGAGCGGACGGGTCCTCGCCGACCTCGCCGTGGTGGCCGGGAGCGCGCTGCTCGCGCTCGCCCTCGGCGCCGCGACGCTGCGACGGCGCACCGACTGACGGCGGCGCCGTTCGTGACCGTCCCGTGCCCGGGTCACCATTGGGGACGGCCCGGGCCCTGGGGCAGAATCGACGGCATGACCGAATCCGACCGGACACCCCACCAGGGTTCCGCCGCCGACGAGCCCGTGTACGCCGACCGCGTCTACCGCTCCGTCCCCAGCGTCATCGCGGGCGTCATGATGCTCGCCGTCGCCGCCTGGCTGATCATCGACGCCGTGGTGACCGGCACCGGCGCCACCCCGTGGGTCGCCCTCGCCGCCGCGCCGGTCTTCGCCTTCCCGGTGATCGCCTACACCCTGCGGCCCGTGGTGCGCGCCAACGACCGGCGGCTGATCGTCCGCAACCCGCTGCGGACCGTCGTCGCGCCCTGGTCCACCGTCGAGGGCCTCAAGGCCGGGTACTCGGTCGAACTCTTCGCCGACGGACGCAAGTTCCAGGTCTGGGCGATCCCGGTGTCGATCCGCCAGCGCAAGAAGGCCACCCGCCGGGCGACCCGCGCCGTCGCCGAGGGCGATCCCGCGCTGCGCGGCCCCGCCCGCCCCGGCAAGGCCGCGCGCACCCCGCGCCCGGACGAGCTCGACCCCACCCGGGCCTGGTCCGACGCGGTGGTGGGCGCGCTCCAGGAGCAGGCCGAGCGCAACGCGCACAAGCCCTCGGCGGGCGGCGAGCTCACCACCACCTGGTGCTGGTGGATCATCGCGCCGACGGTGGCGGGGCTGGTCGCGCTGGTGACGGTCATCGCGGCGACCTGAGCCTTTCGGCGGAGGGCGCACATTCGGGGGCTCGGGGAACGGCGAGTCTGTGCTGCTGCGTGTAGTGACAAGAACCAGAAGCAGACGCGCGCAACGGCAGTGAACCCGCAGCAGCCACGGGCTCGCCGTTCCCCGAGCCCCCGATTTCGCGCTCCGCCGTTCTCGTCCCACTCAGACGGCGACGACGTACTTGCCCTCGCCCCGGCCGCTGGCGAGCAGGTCGTGGGCGGCCGGGACGGCGGTGAGGCCGGGGAGGACGGTCACCGGGGTGTCGAGGGTGCCGGTGGCGAGCAGGTCGAGGGTGCGGCGGATGGCGTCGGCGACCTTCGCGGGGGCGCGGGTGAGCAGGCCGTTGTGGCTGAAGGCGGTGAGGGTGGCGTTGGCGGCGAGCAGCCGGGGGTAGGCCGGGAGGGGGTCGGGGGTGCCGCCGCCCGCGTTGCCGAAGAGGACGATGCGGCCGCCGGGGGCGAGCAGGTCGAGGTCGAGGTCGACGGCGGCGGTGCCGAGCGGGTCGAGGACGAGGTCGATGTCGCGTCCGTCGTTGGCCGCGCGCAGGCGGGCGGCGAGGTCGGCGGGGTCGGTGCCGCGGGCGTGCACCGCGTGGTAGCCGTGGCGCAGCGCGGCGGCGGCCTTCTCGGGGCGTCCGACGGTGCCGAGCAGGCGGCCGCCGCCGAGGTGGGGGAGCAGGCGGGCGACGGCGGTGCCGATGCCGCCGCCGGCGGAGTGGACGAGGACGCTCTCGCCGGGGGCGAGGCGTCCGGCGTCGGTGAGCAGCAGCAGGGCGGTGGCGAGGCCGAGGGGGACGGTGGCGGCGGCCTCCAGCGGGACGCCGGCGGGGACGGGGACGGTGAGGACGGCGTCGGCGACGGCGATCTCGGCGAGGCCGCCGGCCCGGGTGGCGGCGACCACGGGGGTGCCGACGGCGAGGTGGGTGACGCCCTCGCCGAGGGCGAGGACGGTGCCGGCGACCTCCTTGCCGGGGTGGTGCGGCCAGGCGGCGCCGTAGCCGCCGTCGCCGCGGCGGGCCATCACGTCGACGAAGTTGAGCCCGGCGTGGGTGACCCGGATGCTGACCTGGCCGGGGCCGGGCTCGGGGGCCTCGACGTCGAGGACGTGGCTGTGCTCGGAGCCGCCGGCTTCGGTCATGACGAGTGCGCGCATGGTTCCCCCCTGGGGCGTCTGCCTCTACGATGTTCTACGAACGTCGAAATTGATACCACGCATCTTCGAGATCTGTCGAACATCCCTGGAAGGAGGCGTCCCGTGCCCCGGTCCGCCCGCCGCCGCGAGGTGCAGCACCCCGACACCGCCGACATCGACCTGCTGGACGTGCTGCACGCGCTGTCCGACCCGACCCGGATGACCATCGTCCGGACGCTCAGCGACGAGCCCGAACGGGCCTGCGGCACCTTCCCGGTGGACGTCGCGCCGTCCACCCTCAGCCACCACTTCAAGGTGCTGCGCGAGGCGGGCGTGATCCGCCAGCGCGAGGAGGCCAACCGCCGGCTGACCACGCTGCGCGCGGTCGACCTGGAGGAGCGCTTCCCGGGCCTGCTGAGCACGGTGGTCGCCGCGTACCGGAACGGCGGCTAGAGGAGGCCGAGTTGGGGCTCGACGGGGCTCAGGGCGGACGCCGGGGGATCGACGCCGGGCCGTGGGACGTGCGGGAGGGCGGTCGGCCGCGGACGGAGCTCGCCGACCTCGGCGGGCTGCTGGTCCCGCTGCTGCCCGGCGAGGAGGTCCGGGTCGGCGTCCCCCGGAACTCCGACCAGGTGGTGTCGGTCACGGTGGCCCGGAGCCCCCGGGCCCTGCGACTCCAGGCGTGGCACGCCCAGCGGAGCGACGCCTGGGCGGAGGTCCGGCAGGGGTTCGCGGCGAATGTGCTCGACATGGGCGGGGAGGCCCGCGAGTGCGCCGGGCCGTACGGAGCGGAGCCGCGCTGCGAAGTGCTCGGGGAGGTCCTCACCACCGGCCGCCCGGCCTGGACGTCCTTCTCGGTGTTCGGCTGCGACGGCCCGGGCTGGATGCTGCGGGCGGTGGCCAGCGGGGTGGGTGCCGATCGGGGCCCGGCGGACTGGTCCTACGCCTTCTTCGCCGGAACGGTGGTGGCGCCGTCTGCCGTGCCGACCGTCGTGCCCGCCTCCCCCGTCGGGTTCGGGTCCTTCCAGCCCGGCCTGCACCTCAAGCCCGTCCTGCTCCGGGTGCCCGACGGGGGCGCGGCCACCACCACCGGCCCGCTCCCCCTCGCCGACCGGTGGTGGTGACGGATCGTCAGGCCAGGCCCGCGGCGGTGGCGAAGTCCTGCTTGAGGGCGTCCAGCAGCGCCTGGGCGGCGGCGCGGGCGGCCGGGAGGTCGGCGGGGGTGGGGACCGGGAGGACGGCCTCCAGGTAGCACTTGAGCTTGGGCTCGGTGCCGGAGGGGCGGACGACGACCCGGGCGGAGGTGACGGACGGGCCGGTGAGGAGGTAGCGCAGGCCGTCGGTCGGGGGGAGGTCGGGGGTGCCGGCGGTGAGGTCGTCGGCGCGGGTGACGGTCAGGCCGGCCAGTTCGACGGGGGGTTTCTCGCGGAGGGCGGCCATCGCGTCCGAGATGACGGAGAGGTCCTCGACCCGGACGGAGAGCTGGTCGGTGGCGTGCAGGCCGTGCGCGAGGGCGAGGTCGTCGAGGAGGTCGGTGAGGGTGCGGCCGTCGCGCCCCAGGCCGGCGGCGAGTTCGGCGATCTGCAGGGCGGCCGTGATGCCGTCCTTGTCGCGCACGCCGTCCGGGTCGACGCAGTAGCCGAGCGCCTCCTCGTAGCCGTAGCGGATGCCCTCGGCGCGGGCGATCCACTTGAAGCCGGTGAGGGTTTCGGTGTAGCCGAGCCCGGCCGCGGCGGCGATCCTGCCGAGCAGGGTGGAGGAGACGATGGTGGTGGCGAAGACGCCGTCGGCGGTCTTGGCGGCCAGGGCCGCGCCGAGCAGGGCGCCGACCTCGTCGCCGCGCAGCATCCGCCAGTCGCCGTCCGGGGTGGGGACGGCGACGGCGCAGCGGTCGGCGTCCGGGTCGTTGGCGATGACCAGGTCGGGGCGGGCCGCGCGGGCGGTGGCGAAGGCGAGGTCCATCGCGCCGGGTTCCTCCGGGTTGGGGAACGCGACGGTGGGGAAGTCCGGGTCCGGCTCGGCCTGTTCGGCGACCACGGTCGGGGCCGGGAAGCCGGCGGCGGCGAACGCGGCGAGCAGCACGTCGCGGCCGACGCCGTGCAGCGGGGTGTAGACGGTGGTGAGTTCGCGCGGGCCGTCGGCGTCCAGGACGGAGACGGCGCGGGCCAGGTAGGCGTCGAGCACGTCCTCGCCGAGCACCTCCCAGCCGCCCTCGGCGCGCGGGACGTCGGCGAGCGCGCCCAGCGCGTCGATCTCGGCGGCGATGTCCGCGTCCGCGGGCGGGACGATCTGCGAGCCGTCGCCCAGGTACACCTTGTAGCCGTTGTCCTGCGGCGGGTTGTGGCTGGCGGTGACCACCACGCCGGCCGCCGCGCCCAGGTGCCGGATCGCGAAGGCGAGGACGGGCGTGGGCAGCGCGCGCGGCAGCAGCGCGGCGCGCAGGCCGGCGCCGACCACCACGGCGGCGGTGTCCAGGGCGAAGTCGTGCGACTTGTGCCGGGCGTCGTAGCCGATCACCACCAGGTCGCCGAGCTCGGGGTGCTGGCGGACGTACCCGGCCAGTCCGGCGGCGGCCCGGATCACCACGGCCCGGTTCATCCGCGTCGGCCCGGCGCCCAGTTCGCCGCGCAGCCCGGCGGTGCCGAACTGCAGCCGCCCGGCGAAGCGTTCGGCCAGTCGGGACCAGGCGATCCGCTCCTCGCCCTCGGCCTCCGGGCCCTCGGCGGCGGCCAGCAGCGCGGTCAGCTCGGCGCGGGTCTCCGGGTCGGGGTCCTCGGCCAGCCAGGCGCGGGCCCGGTCGAGGAGGTCGTTGGTGGGTGCCTGCGACATGCGGCCCGCTCCCTGGGGTGTGAGGACGAGAGGACGAAAGGTGTGAGGACGAGGAGGAGAGGTGCGGCGGGTGGGGACGGGAGCGAGGACGGGTGCGTGCGGTGAGGCGCGGTGCGGAGGCCGTGACCCGGGCGCCTCGGACCGGGCCGGGCCGGGTTTCGGCGCCCGCCGGGGGAGGACCCGCCGGGTCCGGCGGGCGGCACGGCCGCGGTGCCGCCGACCTGGTCGGCGCTGCTCCGGGACCGGCTTCGTGGTCCCGGTGCCCGGCCCGGACGGCTCGGTTCCGCGCCGCGTCCGACGGCCCGGTCCGGTCCGGTGCGCGGAACCTGTTTCGCGGTCCCGCGTGCTCCGGCCCGGTCGCCCGGGCGCGGCGCGGGGGCCGCCGTTGCTCCGCCTCCGGCCCCGGCCCCGGCCCGGTGCGGCGGTCCGGCTCCCGCCCCGCCGCCCCGTGCTGCTGCTCGCCACATCCCCCGATTCTCCGTCAGGCGGGCGGCCCGGGGCGGGAGTTCGCCCGCCGGGGTGTCAGATCCGCTCCAGGACCTTCGCCAGCAGCGCGCCCATCCGCTCGGCGGACGCCTTGCCGGCCTCCAGCACCTCGGCGTGGTTGAGCGGTTCGCCGGTGATGCCCGCGGCCAGGTTGGTGACCAGCGAGATGCCGAGCACCTCGGCGCCGGCCTCGCGGGCGGCGATGGCCTCCAGCGTGGTGGACATGCCGACCAGCTCGCCGCCGATCACCCGGGCCATGTTGACCTCGGCCGGGGTCTCGTAGTGCGGGCCGCGGAACTGCACGTACACGGCCTCGTCGAGGGACGGGTCGATCTCGCGGCACAGGGCGCGCAGGCGCTTGGAGTACAGGTCGGTGAGGTCGACGAAGTTGGCGCCGACGATCGGGGAGTCCGCGGTCAGGTTGATGTGGTCGCTGATCAGCACCGGCTGCCCGGGGACCCAGCCGTCGCGCAGGCCGCCGCAGCCGTTGGTGAGCACGACCGTGCGGCAGCCGGCCGCGGCGGCGGTGCGCACGCCGTGCACCACGGTGGCCACGCCGTGGCCCTCGTAGTAGTGGTTGCGGCCGAGGAAGACCAGGGCCCGGCGCTCGCCGCCGGGGATCCGCACCGAGCGGATGGTGCCGGCGTGGCCGGCCACCGAGGGGGCGGGGAACCCGGGCAGGGCGGTGACCGGGAACTCCGCGAGTGTCTCGCCCAGGGCGTCGGCGGCCGGCACCCAGCCGGAGCCCATCACCAGGGCGACGTCGTGGCGCTCGGCGCCGGTGAGTTCGCGCAGCCGGTCGGCGGCGGCCCGGGCGGCGGCGTAGGGGTCGGCGGGGGCGACCGTCTGAGGAGATGCGTTCACGCGATCGAGGATAGGTCAAATCTGCCTACGCGCGTAGACAGCACGCCCAGGCCATGCCGGATCGTTACCCGGATTGCGTGGAAGAACGGCATTCGTCCCCGCGGGGGCAAGGGTTCCCGGCGGAACCCACCACGGCGCCCGGCGGGACGCGGGGGCCGTCGGCGGGGGCGTCCGTGGGGCCGTCGGCGGCGGGCGGCGGCGGGACCGCCCCGGCGGTCAGCAGGGCCGGCGGCGCAGGTCCAGCACGTAGTCGTCGGGGGCGCCGGCGCTCTCCGCCGCGTCCGCGATCAGGCCCAGGTAGCGGGCGGCGGGCAGCCCGCCCTCGTAGTCGTTCAGCACGTACGTCCAGACCGCGACCTCGCCGTCCAGGGTCTGCGCGCGCAGCTTCACCTTGCGGTAGATGCCGAGCTGCACGCCCTCCCAGCGGTCCAGGCCCTCCTCGTCCATCGGGGCCACGTCGTACAGCGAGACGAAGACCTCCTCCTTCTCGTCCTCCACCACGGTGGCCAGCGAGCCCTCCCAGCCGAGCTGCTCACCGCCGAAGGTCAGCCGCCAGCCGGGCAGCCAGCCGGTGCCGCGCAGCGGGGAGTGCGGGGCGCGCCGGGACATCTGCCGGGCGTCGAGGTTGGTGGCGTAGGCGGCGTAGAGCGACATGGCGCCAGCCTACGGGAGCGGAACGGTCCACCGGGCTGCGCGTCCGGGGCGGGCCTACCGTGGAGGGAGGTCTCACCCCGCGGGCGAACCCGCCGGGCCGGGGGCGGGGTGCGCGCCGGACGGGAGCGTCCTGATGCGACAACTACCGGTGGTGGCGGGTGCCTCGGCGGTGGCGGCGGTGCTGCTGGCGACCGCGGTCGGCTGCGGGTCCGACGGCGGCGGCTCGGCGGGGGCCAGCCCGCCGGGCGCGGTGACCGTCACCGCGACGCCCACCCCGACGCCGACCGTCACCGTCACGCCGACGCCCACCCCGACGGTCACCGTCACGCCGCAGACCGTCACCGCCACGCCGAACCCGACCGTCACGGTCACCACCGCGAAGGGCGGCAACCCGACGCTCACCAGCGCCACCGCCGTGGTCACGCAGTACTACGAGGACATCACCGACCACGACTACGCGGCGGCCTGGGCGCTGGGCGGCAGGAACATCGGCGGCAGCGACTACGACGGCTGGGTGAAGGGCTACGCCACCACGGCGAAGATCTACCTGGGCACCAGCAGCGAGTTCGGCTCCGGCCAGGTCCGCGCGGTGATCTACGCGGTCCAGACCGACGGCAGCACGAAGACCTACGAGGGCACCTACACGGTGTCCGGCGGGTTGCTGGTGAGCGCCTCGATCCGGCAGACCGGGTAGCGGGGAGGGGAACAACAACGGCCCCGGCGTGGAATCGGTTCCGGCATGCGGGACAATGGGGCACGTGACTCGGATCGTGATCATCGGTGGCGGACCAGGCGGATACGAGGCGGCCCTCGTGGCCGCCCAGCTCGGCGCGGAGGTGACCGTCGTCGACCGCGACGGTCTGGGCGGATCGGCGGTGCTGACGGACTGCGTGCCGTCCAAGACGCTGATCGCCACCGCCGAGGTGATGACCAGCTTCGACAGCTCCTACGAGGAACTCGGCATCCTGGTCGCGGACGGCACGCCGGACGCGGCCGACCCGGCCCGGGTGGTCGGCGTCGACCTCGGCAAGGTCAACCGGCGCGTGAAGCGGCTGGCGATCGCCCAGTCGCACGACATCACCCAGGCCGTCACCCGCGCCGGGGTGACCGTGCTGCGCGGCCGCGGCCGGCTCGGCACCGGCGGCCAGGCGATCGACGGCTCCCGCGAGGTGCTGGTCGAACTCGCCGACGGCGCCGTCGAGTCGGTGCGCGCCGACGCGGTGCTGATCGCCACCGGCGTCCGCCCGCGCGAGCTGCCCGACGCCCAGCCGGACGGCGAGCGGATCCTCGCCTGGACGCAGGTGTACGACCTGGAGGAGCTGCCGCGCGAGCTGATCGTGGTCGGCTCCGGCGTCACCGGCGCCGAGTTCGCCGGCGCCTACCAGGCGCTCGGCTCGAACGTCACGCTGGTCTCCTCGCGCGACCGGGTGCTCCCCGGCGAGGACCCGGACGCCGCCGAGGTGCTGGAGGACGTGTTCCGCCGCCGCGGCATGAACGTGATGAGCCGCTCCCGGGCCGAGAGCGCCAAGCGCGTCGGCGACCGGGTCGAGGTGGCCCTGGCCGACGGCAAGGTGATCACCGGCACGCACTGCCTGATGGCGGTCGGCTCCATCCCCAACACCGCGGACCTGGGCCTGGAGGAGGCCGGGGTCGCGGTCAACGACTGGGGCCAGATCCAGGTGGACCGGGTCTCCCGCACCTCCGCCCCCGGCGTGTACGCGGCCGGCGACTGCACCGGCGTCTTCATGCTGGCCTCGGTGGCCGCCATGCAGGGCCGGATCGCGATGTACCACGCGCTCGGCGACGCGGTGCAGCCGCTGAACCTGAAGACCGTGGCGTCCAACGTGTTCACCGACCCGGAGATCGCCACCGTCGGCTACACCCACGCCGACGTCTCCTGCGGGAAGATGGACGCCGTCGAGGTCAAGCTCCCGCTGCGCGGCAACCCGCGGGCCAAGATGCAGGGCATCCGGGACGGCTTCGTGAAGCTGTTCGCCCGCCCCGGCACCGGCATCGTGGTCGGCGGCGTGGTGGTCGCCCCGCGCGCCTCCGAACTGATCCACTCCATCTCGCTGGCGGTGGACAACAACCTGACGGTGGAGCAGGTCGCGAGCGCGTTCACGGTCTACCCCTCGCTGTCCGGCTCGACCGCCGAGGCGGCCCGCCAGCTGCACATCCGCAAGCGCGAGGGCGCGGGCTCCTAGGGGAGTGCGGGAGCACGGGAACGAGCCGGGCGTGCGCCGCCCGGCTCACCCGGGCGGCGGAGCGCGCATTGTACGGTCGTGCGCCGTTCCGAGGTGAGCAAATCCCGTTACCAGGTGCAAACGCCTGAAAGCAGACGGTCACTCGGGTTACCGTCGGTCCTGTGTTTGCAGCAGAACGTCGCCAGTTGATCCTTGAGATGGTGCGCGCCAACGGAGCCGTGTCGCTCCGTGAGCTGGCCCGCGTCGTCCAGACCTCCGAAGTCACCGTCCGCCGGGACGTCCGGGCGCTGGAGTCCGAAGGGCTGCTCGACCGCCGCCACGGCGGCGCGGTGCTGCCCGGCGGGTTCAGCCGTGACCCCGGCTACCCGCAGAAGACCCACCTCGCCACCGCCGAGAAGAGCGCCATCGCCGACCTCGCCGCGGACATGGTCGAGGAGGGCGACGCCATCGTGGTCGGCGCCGGCACCACCACCCAGGAGCTGGCCCGCCGGCTCGCCCGGGTGCCGGGGCTGACGGTGGTCACCAACTCGCTGCTGGTCGCCCAGGCGCTGGCGCACGCCAACCGGGTGGAGGTGGTGATGACCGGCGGCACCCTGCGCGGCTCCAACTACGCCCTGGTGGGCAGCGGCGCCGAGCAGTCGCTGGCCGGGCTGCGGGTCACCAAGGCGTTCATCTCCGGCAGCGGCCTGACCGCCGACCGCGGCCTGTCCACCGCCAACATGCTCTCCGCCTCGGTCGACCGGGCGCTGGTGCAGGCCGCCAACGAGGTGATCGTGCTGGCCGACCACACCAAGCTCGGCACCGACAGCATGTTCCAGACCGTCGCCACCGAGGCGATCACCCGGCTGGTCACCGACGAGCGCACCCTGCTGGACGACCTCACCTCCCGCGAGCAGCACGCGCTCGCCGACTGCGGGGTGCAGGTCTCGGTGGCCTCGCTCGGCCTGGCCGCCGAGTCCGGGGCGCACCAGCAGGCCGCCCGGCGGGGCGCCGGGCCGTCCGGTCCGGCCCCCGGCAGCCCGCTGCCCGGCCAGCGCCGTCCGGCCGCCCCGCACGGGGCGCTGCCGCCCGCCGCCCGGCTGGCCGAGCGGATCCGCTGACGGGGCGCCCCGGGGCGCCCCGCTGACCGGTTCCGGCCCGCCCGCCGCCGACCCCTGGCCGCCCCGACCGGGCCGCTTGTAGCGTCTGCGCCCATGGACGCAGCGAGCGAATCACTCGACCGCACGACAGAACTGACGGTCCGTCGGGCCCGCGGCGGCCGCGGCCCCGCGACCTGGGGGCAGCGCGCCATCCACTCCGCCCTGGTCCGGCTCGGCGCCGACGCGCCCCGCTACAACCTGCGGCTGGCCGCCCCCGTCGACCCCGGCATGGCGCCGGACGCGGTGCTCCGCGCCTACGCCGAACTGCTCGACCTGCACGACGCGTTGCGCACCCGGCTGGTCGAGGAGGACGGCGACCTGGTCCAGGTGGTGGACGCCGACGGCACCCTCCCGGTGGCGCTGCTGCACCGGGAGACGGCCGGGGAGGCCGCCGCGGCGGCCGCCGAACTGCTCGACGAGTACGCCCGGCGGCCCTTCGCCCCGGCCCGCGAGTGGCCGGTCCGGCTCGGCCTGGTGCTGGTCGACGGCCTGGTCCGGCAGGCCGTCGTGGTGCTCTCGCACACCGCCGCGGACGGCTGGGGGATGCGCCGGATGGTCCGCGACCTGATGCTGCTGGCCGCCGGGCGCACCGCCCACGGGCTGCGCGCCGAACGGGAGTTCGCCCAGCCGCTGGAGGAGGCCGCCGAGCAGCGCTCGCCGCGCGGCCGCCGCCGGGACGCCGCCGCCCGCCGGCACTGGCGGGAGAAGCTGGCGGCCGGACCGCGGACCCTGCTGCCCCGCCCGGACGGCGAACCGGACCCGGACCGGACCTTCCCGTACGCGGTGCTGCGCTCCCCGGCGCTGGCCGCCGCCCTCCCGGTGGCCGCGGCCCGGCTGCGCACCGGTGACGCCACGGTGCTGCTGGCCGCCGCCGCCACCGAACTGGCCCGGCTGGGCGGGCAGCGCGCCTTCCTGTGCCAGGTGGTGGTCGGCAACCGGTTCACCGAGCAGGCCGCCGACGCCGTCACCACGCTCGCCCAGGAGGGCCTGTTCCACCTCCCGGAGCTGGCCGACGACTTCGCCGGGACGGTCCGCCGCGCGCACGGCCCGGCGCTCACCGCGTACCGGCACTCCGGCTACGACAAGCCGAAGCTGGACGCCGAGCTGGACGAACTGCGGTCCGCCGGCGTCGAGTTGGCCGACCACTCGGTGTTCTGGAACGACACCCGGGACCCGCTGGCCGCGCTGATGGCCGACGCGCCCGCCCAGGGGGCCGCCGGGGAGCGGGAGTTGAGCTTCCCGGGCGAGTTCCCGGCCCGTCCCGGGGTGTCCGTCGCGGTGGACGTGGTGGTGGTGCCGGGCGCGGTCGAGCTGCGGATGGTGGCGGACGGCGCGCTGCTCGACCGCGAACGGATGGCGCGGTTCCTGTGCGGGGTCGAGGCGTTGGTGCTCGGCGCGGCCGAATAGCCGGAAGGGCGGCCGAACAGCCGGAAGGGCGGCCGAACAGCCGGAAGGGCGGCGGGAGTCCGTGGACTCCCGCCGCCCTTCACGGGGTCGGCGACGCTCAGACGTCCTTGATCTCGCAGAGCGCGGCGCCGCTGGAGACGGAGGCACCGACCTCGGCGGTCAGGCCGACGATGGTGCCGGCCTTGTGGGCGTTGAGCGGCTGCTCCATCTTCATCGCCTCCAGGACCACGATCAGCTCGCCCTCGGCGACGACCTGGCCCTCCTCGACGGCGACCTTGACGATGGTGCCCTGCATCGGCGAGGCGAGGGTGTCGCCGGAGACCGCGGAGGCGGCCTTCTTGCCGCCGGCCCGGCGCTTGGCCTTCGCGGCGGACCCACCGGCGGCGGGGGCGGCGGAGACGCCGAGCGAGGAGGGCAGCGAGACCTCGATCCGCTTGCCGCCGACCTCGACCACCACGGTCTCCCGGCCCTCGGGCTCCTCGCCGTCGGCGCCGGCGCCCGCGAACGGCGGGATGGTGTTGTCGAACTCGGTCTCGATCCACCGGGTGAAGACGGTGAACGGGTCGGCGGAGCCGGTGAGTTCGGGGGCGAAGGCCGGGTCGGTGACGACCGCCTGGTGGAACGGGATGGCGGTGGCCATGCCCTCGACCTTGAACTCCTCCAGGGCGCGCTTGGCCCGCTGCAGGGCCTGCTTGCGGTCGGCGCCGGAGACGATCAGCTTGGCCAGCAGGGAGTCCCAGGCCGGGCCGATCACCGAGCCGGACTCGACGCCCGCGTCCAGCCGGACGCCCGGGCCGGACGGCGGGGCGAACAGCGTGACGGTGCCGGGCGCGGGCAGGAAGCCGCGGCCCGGGTCCTCGCCGTTGATCCGGAACTCGAAGGAGTGGCCGCGGACCTCCGGGTCGTCGTAGCCCAGCTCCTCGCCGTCGGCGATCCGGAACATCTCGCGGACCAGGTCGAGGCCGGTGACCTCCTCGGAGACCGGGTGCTCGACCTGCAGGCGGGTGTTGACCTCCAGGAAGGAGATCAGACCGTCCTGGGAGACCAGGAACTCGCAGGTGCCGGCGCCGACGTAGCCCGCCTCGCGCAGGATCGCCTTGGACGCCCGGTACAGCTCGGCGTTCTGCTCGGCGGTGAGGAACGGCGCGGGCGCCTCCTCGACCAGCTTCTGGTGCCGGCGCTGCAGCGAGCAGTCGCGGGTGGAGACGACCACCACGTTGCCGTGCTGGTCGGCCAGGCACTGGGTCTCGACGTGCCGGGGCTTGTCGAGGTACTGCTCGACGAAGCACTCGCCGCGGCCGAACGCGGCGACCGCCTCGCGGACCGCCGACTCGTACAGCTCGGGGATCTCCTCCAGCGTGCGGGCGACCTTCAGGCCGCGGCCGCCGCCGCCGAAGGCCGCCTTGATGGCGACCGGCAGGCCGTGCTCGGCGGCGAAGGCCACCACCTCGTCGGCACCGGACACCGGCTCGGCGGTGCCGGCCACCAGCGGGGCGCCGGCGCGCTGGGCGACGTGCCGGGCGGTGACCTTGTCGCCGAGGTCGCGGATGGCCTGCGGCGGCGGGCCGATCCAGGTCAGGTCCGCGTCGATGACGGCCTGGGCGAAGTCGGCGTTCTCGGAGAGGAAGCCGTAACCGGGGTGGACGGCGTCCGCGCCGGAGTCGGCGGCCGCCTTGAGGACCTTGGCGATGTCCAGGTAGCTGGTCGCGGGGGTGTCGCCGCCCAGCGCGTACGCCTCGTCGGCCGCCCGCACGTGCAGCGCGTCCCGGTCAGGCTCCGCGTACACGGCGACGCTGGCGATTCCCGCATCCCGGCAGGCTCGGGCGACGCGGACGGCGATTTCTCCGCGATTGGCGATGAGCACCTTGCGCACTGTGGCTCCCTTCTCGAACCTCGTCGAGTCTATGGATTGGAGGGCGCTACCGGCGAGTAGTCCCTGGTGGTGAGCGTGCTCACACGCTCGGTTGCCGGACTCCCGTACGAGCGGCGGCCGTTGGCGGCACACCCCGGGTGACGGGCGGCGGGAGCGGGCGCGGCGGGGTGGCCGGGGCGTCCGCGGGAAGGAGGGTGGCCTTCGCCACACCGGTCGGATCAGGCGGCCGCCGGCTGGGGACGGGTGGTCGCCGCGGCCGTCACGTCGGCCTCGAACTCGACCACGTCCGGCCCGTAGGCCCGGGCGTTCACCACCCGCAGCACCACCGCGAACGCGCCGTCCCGGCCGTGCGCGCGGGCCAGCGTCCGGTGGTGGGCGGCCAGGTAGCGGGCCCCCGCGTGGTTGGACACCGCGGTCTGCCCGGCTATCACGAACACCGGCCGGCCGCCCTCGCGCAGGTGCACCCGGGCCAGCAGCACGTGCGCCCGCTGGCCGGGCTCCTCCCGGGAGGTCAGGAACCGGAACTCGCGCGAGCCGACCACCAGGGTGTGCACCGGGTGCCCGGCCTCGGCGGGCGGGCTGACGAACGCCACCCCGGGCAGCCAGGACTCCAGGTGGGCCGCCGTCCGCTTGTTGCCGACCGGGCCGCCCACGCAGAACTCCGTCTTGTCGCCCAGCCCCTGCCGGACCTCGTCGTGCCCGGTCAGCGTCGCCCGCGCGCCGCACTCGCGCACCAGCGCGGCCAGCTCCATCAACGCGTACACGTCGTCGCGGGCCACGCTCTTCACGTCCGGCGCGGACGGCTGGCGGTTGACCACCAGCAGGGCCTCGCCCGCCGCGGGCAGGCCGAAGAAGGCCCGCTCCCGCCCCAGCCGGCGCCGGCGGCGCACGGTCTGGGCCAGCCAGCCCAGCCCGGCGCTGATCGCCGAAGCGACCAGTCCCAGAACGACGTTGAGCACTCCATCGGTCATCTTCCGCTCCTCGTCGCTCCTCTCCGTTCCGGCTGCGTCAGCCTAACGGCGGCCAGGTCCAAGGGGAGTGGAACTCTGCAACAGATGTGCGGGCCGGGTTCTGTCCGATTCCGCACCCGGAAAACGGAGCCGTCCGTTCCGTTTTCGCCGCGCGGACCCCCGGCGGCCACCGCGGTAACGGAACGGTCCAGACCATTGACCCGGCTCGGGCCGCTCCCTAGCGTCACAGCCACCACCGCACCATTCGTACGATTCACGGGGGAAACGTGAAACGTTCCACGCTGCCCGTCGCGCTGGCCGCGACCGCGCTGCTGCTCACCGCCTGCTCCGGCGGCTCCGGATCCGGGGCCGGGAAGGCCGCGCCGAGTCCGAGCGCCGACACCTACGGCTGCGTCACCGCGGAGCAGGCCGCCAAGGGCTCCTTCAGCCTCGACGGCGGCACCGCCGCCGGGAACTACCTGGACGCCTTCTACCGGGACTCCGACGCCGGGCACGCCAAGGTCGGGGTGGTCTTCTCGCACCAGGCCGACGGCTCGCTGTGCGAATGGGCGCCCGCCTTCGACGCGTTCACCGGGGCCGGCTACGCGGTGCTCGCCTTCACCTGTTCGGGCGACGTCACCGAGGGCATCAAGGCCGCCGAACGCTACTACCAGGGCAAGGGCGTCGGCGCGGTCGCGCTGGTCGGCGCCTCCAAGGGCGCGGCGGCCTCGCTGGTCGCCGCCAAGCTCGACAACCCGCTGCCGGTCAAGGCCGTGGTCTCGCTCAGCTCGCCCAGCTCGTACCCGCTGTTCAACGCCGCGCTCGCGGTCACCACGGTGAGGACGCCCACGTACTTCGCCGCCGAGCAGACCGACAGCCCGTTCAACGACAACGCCAAGGCCCTCTACGACGCCTCGGTCGCCGAGGACAAGCAGCTCAAGATCTACCCCGGCGGCAACCACGGCGCCCCGCTGCTCCAGGACGGCGCGCTGCCCGACGTGCTCGGCTACCTGGCGAAGCACGCCCCCGCGACGGGCTGAGCGGGGATCAGGCCCACAGGTCGGTGATGCGCACGTCCAGCTCGGCGAGCAGGCGGCGCAGCAGCGGCAGCGACAGGCCGATCACGTTGCCGGGGTCGCCGTCGATCCCCTCCACGAACGGTGCCGAACGGCCGTCCAGGGTGAACGCCCCGGCCACGTGCAGCGGTTCGCCGGAGGCGACGTACGCGGCGACCTCGGCGTCGTCCGGGGTGCCGAACCGGACGGTGGTCGAGGCGGTCGCGGCCGCCCGCCGCCCGGTCGCGGTGTCGATCACGCAGTGGCCGGTGCGCAGCACGCCCTCGCGGCCGCGCATCGAGCGCCAGCGCTCCAGCGCCTGTGCCGGGTCGGCCGGCTTGCCCAGCGCGACGCCGTCCAGCTCCAGCACCGAGTCACAGCCGACCACCAGCGGCGGCTCGCCCGGCTCGGCGGCCAGGTCGCCCGCGACCTTCTCGGCCTTCGCCACCGCCAGCACCAGCGCCAGTTCGCCCGGCGTCGCGGCGCTCAGCGCGTCCTCGTCCACCCCGCTCACCCGCACCAGCGGATCCAGGCCCGCCTGCCGCAGCAGGCCCAGCCGGGCGGGGGAGGCGGACGCGAGAACCAGCGGGCGGCGAGCGGTCATGCGGGAAAGCCTAGCGGCCTACACGAGCACCAGGGCCGCCCCCAGCAGCGCCAGCAGGGCGATCAGCACCCCCGTCCGGCGCAGCCTGCGCTGCACCTCGCGGGCCTCTTGCGACGGTTCGTCGCGGGGGTCTGACCAGAGCACCGCACCAGCCTGCAACGGGACGGGCCGGGCGCGCCTGAGTATCCGTACTCAGTCCGGCGCACCGGAACGGTTCGGGTGCCCCTTGACGCGGGGGCCCGCGTTCCCTGCAATAGAGCAATTGGATTGTCGGGTCCATGATCGGTGGCGTGCGGCCGCCGACCTGCTCCCGTGCCCGACGCCATGTCACCCCACATGGTCAGGGCACGAGCACAGCTCCAGAACCACCCCACTGGTTTCGGCTGAGGAGACAAACCATGTCCCAGTTCATCACCACGGCGAGAACCACCACCGCCGCGGTCCGCCCCCACCTCGTCGCGCTGCACCGCGTCGTGGTCGGCCTGCTCTTCGCCTGCCACGGCGCCGCCTCGCTGTTCGGCGTCCTCGGCGGCGCGTACGGCGGCGGCAGCATCAAGGCGGGCACCTGGCCCGGCTGGTACGCCGCGGTCATCCAGCTGGTCTGCGGCTCCCTGGTCGTGCTCGGACTCGGCACCCGGATCGCCGCGTTCATCGCCTCCGGCTCGATGGCCTACGCCTACTTCACCGTCCACCAGGAGAACGCGCTCTTCCCCATCCAGAACGGCGGCGAGTCCTCGGTGCTCTTCTGCTGGGCCTTCCTGCTGATCGTCGTCCTCGGCCCGGGCAGCTTCGCGCTCACCGGCGCCGAGAAGTCCTAGGCGGACAGCCCCCTCCAGGGGCTCCGGGAGAACGGCGGGAGGCGAAATCAGGGGCCCGGGGAACGGCGGGTCGATGCTGCTGACGGCCGGAGCCCATCGATGTGTCCGTGCTGCTGCGTGTAGTAACAGAACCGGAAGCCGATGCGCGCTCCGGCAGTGAACCGCTCGCAGACTGGGCCTCGCCGTTCCCCGAGCCCCTGGCGGGGGCTCTCGCCGTTCCCCGAGCCCCTGTTGTGGATGCCCTCTCACCTGGGCCAGAGGCTGGTGCGCCAGGCGTGCGGGCCCGGGGCGGGGAGGTGGCGCGGGGTGCGGGCGGTCCAGGCGGAGGCCGGGCCGCGGGCGGGGCCGGTGGCGGCCCGGCCCGCGGCCCGGGACTGGACCACCGCCAGGACGGTGGCCAGCTCCTCGGGGGTCGGCTGCCCGTGCAGCACCTGAATGGGGGTCATGGCGCGGGGGTCCCTTCGGGAATCAGAGCGGAATGTTGCCGTGCTTCTTGGGCGGCAGCGCCTCCCGCTTGCCGCGCAGCGCCCGCAGCCCGCGGACGACGTGCCGCCGGGTCTCGCTGGGCGCGATGACCGCGTCGACGTAGCCGCGCTCGGCGGCCAGGTACGGGTTGAGCAGGGTGTCCTCGTACGAGGCGAGCAGTTCGGCGCGGCGCTCCTCGCCCAGGCCCTCCGCCTCGGCGGCGGCGATCTCCCGGCGGTGCAGGATGTTGACCGCGCCCTGGGCGCCCATCACGGCGATCTGGGCGGTCGGCCAGGCCAGGTTGAGGTCGGCGCCGAGGTGCTTGGAGCCCATCACGTCGTACGCGCCGCCGAACGCCTTGCGGGTGATGACGGTGATCAGCGGCACGGTGGCCTCCGCGTAGGCGAAGATCAGTTTGGCGCCGCGCCGGATGATGCCGTCCCACTCCTGGCCGGTGCCGGGCAGGAAGCCGGGCACGTCGACGAAGGTCAGCACCGGGATGTTGAAGGCGTCGCAGGTGCGCACGAAGCGGGCGGCCTTCTCGCTGGCGGCGATGTCCAGGCAGCCGGCCAGGTCCATCGGCTGGTTGCCGACCACGCCGACCGGGTGGCCCTCGACCCGGCCGAAGCCGATCACGATGTTGCCCGCGTACAGCGGCTGGACCTCCAGGAAGTCGCCCTCGTCCAGGACGCGTTCGATCACCCGGCGGATGTCGTACGGCTGGTTCGCCGAGTCCGGGACGATGGTGTCGAGTTCGAGGTCCTCGGCGGTGACGGTGAGGTCGGCCTCCTCGGGGTAGGCCGGCGGGTCGCTGAGGTTGTTGGAGGGCAGGTACGAGAGCAGCGCCTTGACGTACTCGACGGCCTCCTTCTCGTCGGCGGCCAGGTAGTGCGCGTTGCCGGACTTGGTGTTGTGGGTGCGGGCGCCGCCGAGCTCCTCCATGTCCACGGTCTCGCCGGTGACGGTCCTGATCACGTCCGGCCCGGTGATGAACATGTGCGAGGTCTTGTCGGCCATCACCACGAAGTCGGTCACGGCGGGGGAGTAGACCGCGCCGCCCGCGCACGGGCCCATGATCAGCGAGATCTGCGGGATCACGCCGGAGGCGTGCACGTTGCGCCGGAAGATCTCGCCGTAGAGGCCGAGCGAGACCACGCCCTCCTGGATCCGGGCGCCGCCGGAGTCGTTGATGCCGATCATCGGGCAGCCGGTCTTCAGCGCGAAGTCCATCACCTTGACGATCTTCTCGCCGAACACCTCGCCGAGCGAGCCGCCGAACACCGTGAAGTCCTGGGCGAACACCGCGACCTGGCGGCCGTCCACGGTGCCGTAGCCGGTCACCACGCCGTCGCCGTACGGGCGGTTCTTCTCCTGGCCGAAGTTGGTCGAGCGGTGCCGGGCGAACTCGTCGAACTCCACGAAGGAGCCCTCGTCGAGCAGTTCCGCGATCCGCTCCCGGGCGGTCAGCTTGCCCTTGGCGTGCTGCTTCTCGACCGCCGCGGCCGAGCCGGAGTGCACCGCCTCGTCGATCCGCCGGCGCAGGTCGGCGAGCTTCCCGGCGGTGGTGTGCGGGTCCTGCGGTGCCTGGGTCATTCGGGGGGCTCTCCCTGCGTCCTCGGCCGCCGGCCCGGGCGCGCGAGGGGTGCGGGCAGGGCGGCGCTGCGGTCTACCGTTGAGTAGCGTAACCAGCGCGGCGGCACGCGTGGTTATGGCCATCGCCACATCGTCCCACCGCGCGTTCTGCGGGACGATGAGGCGGCGTGCGGCGTCCGCAAGGGACCTAGGCTGGTCCGGTGACCACTCCCGACAGCCCCCGTCCCCGCCGCTCCGGCCTGCGCGGCTTCGGCCACGGCGGCCCCTCCCCGTGGACCGACCTGGAACGCCCGCCGCTGGACGAACGGGCCCTGCGGCTCGACCTGCTGCGCCCCGGGAAGCTGTGGACCTCACTCGATGTGGTGAGCGAGACCGGCTCCACCAACGCCGACCTCGCCGTCCGCGCCAAGGACGGCGCGCCCGAGGGCACCGTGCTGGTCGCCGAGTCGCAGCACGCCGGACGCGGCCGCCTCGACCGCCGCTGGAACGCGCCGCCGCGCTCCGGGCTGTTCCTGTCGGTGCTGCTGCGCCCGCAGGGCGTGCCGATGGAGCGCTACGGCTGGCTGCCGATCCTGGTCGGCACCGCCGTCTCCGCCACCCTCGACCGGATCGCCGGGGTGCGCACCGGCCTGAAGTGGCCCAACGACCTGCAGGCCGTCGTCGACGGGCAGGAGCGCAAGCTCGGCGGCATCCTCACCGAACTGTCCGGCGGCGCCGTGGTGGCCGGCCTCGGCCTGAACGTCTCGCTGCGCGCCGACGAACTGCCCGTCCCCACCGC
This sequence comes from Kitasatospora saccharophila, assembly GCF_039529925.1. Classification (NCBI taxonomy): domain Bacteria; kingdom Bacillati; phylum Actinomycetota; class Actinomycetes; order Kitasatosporales; family Streptomycetaceae; genus Kitasatospora; species Kitasatospora saccharophila. The sequence goes on from NZ_BAAANS010000022.1 coordinate 74,111, forward strand.
GACCTCGCTCGCGCTGGCCGGCGCCGAGACCACCGACCGGCCCACCCTGCTGCGCGCGGTGCTGCGCGAGTTCGCCGAACTGTACGGCGAGTGGACCGCCGCCGCGGGCGACCCGCACGCCAGCGGCCTGCTGCCCGCGTACGCCGCCCGCTGCACCACGCTGAACCGGCAGGTGCGGGTCCAACTGCCCGGGGAGCGCGAACTGCTCGGCGAGGCCGTCGCGGTGGACGCCGACGGCCGCCTGGTGGTGCGCACCCCCGACGGCGCCCGGCACCCCGTCGCCGCCGGGGACGTGGTGCACGTGCGCCCGCAGGACTGAGACCGGCCGCCCGGGACGCGTCGGTCTCACCCTGCGGGACCGACCGACCGGCTGCCGGGCGGATGCCCCGGATTACGCGATTCCGTGCGAACATTCCACCTGGCAGCGGTGTGAGGCTCGCCACTACCCCCGCGGTGGTCGCGTGCCCGCACCTCCAGGACGGCAAGACACAAGTGCGGCCCGGCCGCACGGGGACGGACCGGTGACAGACAACGGCGGCGCCACGACGGGCTCCGGCAGCGGCGCGACGGGGGACGAGACCACCGTCGCCACCGACCTGGAGCGGCTGATCCTCGACGCGCCGCGCAAGTACACCCCGTACCAGGCCGCGCGCGCCGCCGAGGTCCCGATGGACCTCGCCACCCGGTTCTGGCGCGCCATGGGCTTCCCCGACATCGGCCAGTCCCGCGCCCTCACCGACAACGACGTGATCGCGCTGCGCCGGCTGGCCGGCCTGATCGAGTCCGGGCTGCTCAGCGAACCGATGGCGATCCAGGTCGCCCGCTCCACCGGCCAGACCACCGCCCGGCTGGCCGGCTGGCAGATGGACACCTTCCTCGACAACCTCACCCAGCCCGTCGAACCCGGCATGAGCCGCTCCGACGTCGCCTACCCGCTGGTCGAACTGCTGCTGCCCGAACTGGAGCAGTTCCTGGTCTACGTCTGGCGCCGCCAGCTCGCCGCCGTCACCGGCCGGGTCGTCCAGGCCGCCGAGGACCACGAGGTCACCTCCGGCCGGCTCGCCGTCGCCTTCGCCGACCTGGTCGGCTTCACCCGGCTCTCCCGCCGGCTGGAGGAGGAGGAGCTCGGCGAACTCGTCGAGGGCTTCGAGAACACCTGCTCCGACCTGATCGCCGGCCAGGGCGGCCGCGTCGTCAAGACGCTCGGCGACGAGATCCTGTTCGTCTCCGAGGACCCGGCCACCGTCGCCGAGATCGCCCTCTCCCTGGTCGAGACCCTCGCCAAGGAGGACAACATGCCCGCCCTGCGGGTCGGCATGGCCTTCGGCACCGTCACCTCCCGGATGGGCGACGTCTTCGGCACCACCGTCAACCTCGCCTCCCGGCTCACCTCGATCGCCCCCAAGGACGCCGTCCTGGTCGACGGCGAACTCGCCGCCGCGCTCGACCAGCACGGCACCGCCAGCCTCCCGGAGAGCGAACCCGCCCCCGGCCACCGCTTCAACCTCCAGCCGATGTGGCGCCGCCCCGTCCGCGGCCTCGGCCTGGTCGAACCCTGGCTGCTCACCCGGGTGCCCACCGCCGACTGATCACCACCTCCTCACCCGAAAACCGCACACACCGACCTAGGCTGGGTAAAAGGGTCACGCGGGCAGGAGGGCGGCTAACGGTGAGTGAGGCGACCATGGACGAGCGGGCCTCGTTCGAGGCGGCGGCACCCGACCTGCGGCTGCAGGCCGTGGTGGAACTCGCCCAGGACATGGCGGGCGCGCTGACCCCGCTGGAGGCCGTCCGGGCCGCCGCCGTCCGCGCCGTCTCCGCGCTCGGCGCCACCATGGCCGCCGTCTCGGTCTGGGACCGCGAGTCCGGACGGCTGCGGGTGCTGGTCAACCACGGCGAACTCGCCCCCGGCGAGGAGGAACTGCCCGAGGACGAGTCCTACCCCGTCGCCGACTTCCCCGAGATCGTCACTTACCTCGAAGAGCACTGGACCACCGGCCGGCTGCCCCGCGCCTGGACCCAGACCGCCGAGGATGTCGGCCCGTACACCGGCCACCAGGACCACGGCTCCGGCGCCTTCTGCCGCCAGCGCGCCGCCGGACTGCGCCGCCGCGGCCGCGGCTGCTGCCTGGTCGCCCCGATCGTCCTGCACGGCCAGGCCTGGGGCGAGCTCTACCTCGCCCGCGGCACCGGCATGCCCGTCTTCACCGGCGCCGACGCCGAGTACGCCACCCTGCTCGCCGCCCAGGTCTCGGCCGGCCTCGCCCAGACCGAACGCGTCGCCGACCTGCGCCGCCTCGCCTTCACCGACGCCCTCACCGGCCTCGCCAACCGCCGCGCCGTCGACGCCCGGCTCGACGCCGCGCTCAAGGCCCACAACCGGGACGGCGCGGTGGTCTCCCTGGTGGTCTGCGACGTCAACGGCCTCAAGCGGGTCAACGACCAGCTCGGCCACGAGATGGGCGACCGCCTCCTCGAACGCTTCGCCCACCAGCTGTCGCTGTCCGCCGCCAAGCTCCCCGGCAGCCTGGCCGCCCGGCTCGGCGGCGACGAGTTCTGCCTGCTCGCGGAGGGCCAGTCGGCCGACGAGGTGGTCGCCGTCGCCGAGGAACTCTGCGCCCGCGCCCTGGAGTTGACCGACGGCGAGGGCGTCGCCTGCGGCATCGCCTCCACCGGCGACTCGATCGGCCCGGTCACCACCCCCGACCGCCTGTTCCGGCTCGCCGACGCCGCCCAGTACCGGGCCAAGGCCGGCCGCGCCGCCCACCCCGTCGTCGCCGGACGCAGCCACGGCCCCGCGTACGCCCCCGACCCGACCGTGCAGCTCGCCGACGCCGCCGACCCCCGGCGCAAGGCCCCCGGCGGGCGGCCGAACGGCGACCGCCGCCGCTTCCGCGGCGCCGCGCACAGCGCCGACCCCGGCCAGCTCCTCACCGCCGTCCTCGGCGCCCTCGACCAGGGCGGCGGCACCCACCCCGCCGACACCCTCGGCCGGCTCACCCTGGTCGCCGAGACCGCCGCCCGGCTGCTCAACGCCGTCGGCTGGTGGATCTCCTACGTGCCGCCCGGCTCCCCGCTGATGCGCACCGCCCGGCACGCCGTCTACCGGATGACCGGCGGCCCCGCCAGCTCCCGCGCCCAGACCCAGCGCGCCCAGATCGAGGCCCCCGACGCCGTCTTCGACCTCCGCCACTACCCCCTCACCTCCCGCACCGTCACCGGCGGCTCCTTCACCCTCCGGGCCGGCGCCCCCGGCAACGACGCCGCCGAGGAAGCCGTCATGGTCGTCTCCGGCTACCGCGCGATGGTCGCCGCCGGCGGCTCCAACCCGGCCGGCGGCTGGCTCCTCGAACTCTTCGCCGACGAATCCACCCTCCCCCTCACCCAGACCGCCCCCGCCCTGCGCGCCCTGGTCGCCGTCGCCCTCACCGGCCCCAGCTCACCGCCCCCGGCGTAGCGGGAGCACCACCGGGGGCGCGGGACCGGGGAGGCCACGGCGTTCGACGCCGGTCACCCACGGGGGGCGCGGCCGCTGCGAAGATCGGCCCGCTTGGGGCCGCGGGCCTTGCAACCGGCGGGGTCGGCGGTCGGCAGCGCGCCGCGGCCGGCTCCGCCCTGGTGCCTGGGCGGCCTGTTCCGCTCCACCCACTCGGCCGCCCGCCGGAGGTCCAGCCGGTCCTTCGGCCGGTCGAGCCGTCGCTTCCACGCGAGCGTGTCGGCGAGGGTGAGGAACCGGAGGCCACCGACCCGCTCCGCCCGGTCGAACAGCTCCCCCACCGGGCCGAACATGCCGGCGAACCAGCTGTCGGTGATCTCCAGGCGTCCGCCCATCAGCCGGACGGAGACGGCGCTGTCGAAGGGTGCCCGTTCGGGTTCGCCGAGCAGGAGCACCCGGCGGAGGGCCTCGCCCCTCGCCACCACGTCCAGATCGCCGATCCGGTCCCGCAGCCCCCGGACGTACAGCGGGGCGCTGCCGGCGATCAGCAGGTCCTCGACCGGGAGGTCCAACTCCCGCAGCAGGCGGAACGGTTCGGTGTGCAACCGCCCCGGGGTCAGGGGCACCGCCACCGCGGTGCGGTCGGCATCGCGGGGGAGCGGCGACTGCCTCCGGCGCTCCCCCGCGCTGCCGCCCCCGGGCGGCGAGTGCCCCTGACCGGCCACCGCTAGGCCATGAAGGAGGTGAAGGCCGAGATGAGCGGCGGGAGCGCGGCGACGAAGCCGGTCAGGGCGGTGATCACGATCGCCACCTTGAGCGGCGCGCTCCCGCTCACCCTGGCGACGGCGAAGGCCGCCAGGCCGAGCGCGGTCAGCGCGACCACCGCGGCGATCGCCGCGGTCCACACGTGGGTGTTCAAACTGCCTCCCGGAGGGTTGCTTGCCGAGCCCTGCGCCGACGGACCCCGGGCACCTTGGTAGGAGGCGCCACCTCTCGGGGACGACCGGCAAGGAGAACGCTACGAGCCGGGAGCGGCGGGCTCCAGGGCTTCCGGCAGATCGGGACGGACCGCAGAAAGGCCGTCAAACCCTCTACTTTGAGCAGGTCTTGCCCCGGCGCCCGCATCTACCCTGATCAGGCTGTCGCCGGGTCCTCTTGCCGAGCCCTCCGCAGCGAGGACGTAGGTGGAGCCGTGGGGGTGGTAGCCCACGGCTCCCACCTACGCGCGTCTACGGGGCCGTCGTCAATTCCGCGTAGCGCGGCTAGGCCGTGGCCGGAGACCCGGTGGATCCGTCCCGGGCGGGGTGGGGCAGGACCGCCAGATCGCTGAGCGCGTCCAGGTCGAGCACGGTCAGCCGCCGGTAGCTGGTGTCGATCAGGCCGTTCTTCCTGAACTGCTGCAGCGACCGCGTCACCCCGGCCATGGACGAGGAGATGAGCGCGGCCAGGTCCTCCTGGCTCAGCGGGACGGTGATGGCGACCCCGTTCTCGGTCGGTTCCCCGTACGTCTCGGCGAGTTCCACGAGCGCCCGCGCCAGACGGACCTGGAGCGGGTAGCCGCCGGTGTCCACCCGCGCCCGGGTGGCCGCCCGCAACTTGCCGGCCACGGCCGCCACCAGGGCGAGGGCGATCTGCGGCTCCTGGCGGAAGAGGCGGACGAACTCGCTGTGCTGGATGGCGCGTGCCCGCACCGTTCCGACGGCGGTCACCGTCGCGGAGCGGGGCGCGCCGTCGACCGCGGCGAGTTCCCCGACGACGTCGCCCGCGGCCCGGATCGCGAGCAGGCTGACGTGCCCCTCCTCCGTCATCGACGTCACTTTGACCAGCCCCTCCTCGATCAGGAAGAGGTGGGAGGCGCGTTCCCCCTCCCGCAGGAGGACCTCGCCGGCGGAGTGGACCGCCACCCTTCCGGCCAGCATCAGGGCCTGGTGGGAGGAGGCGGACAGCAGCCCCAGGTACGAGCCGGTCGGCCAACGGGAGGCCGGCCTCCGGGCCCCGGGGCCGGAAGGCGGCGCGGCGTCACCGGTGGGCGGTGAATCGGTACCCATGCACACCTCCGCGCTCTGGCCCTGGCTCCCCATGCTCCCAAAGGGGTGAGCCCGCTGTGAACAAGCCGGCCGGGGCCGCCGGTGCGCTCAGGAGATCCGGTCGGCGCGGGTGTAGACGTTCGCGGCGCGGTCGCGCAGGAAACCGACCAGGGTGAGGCCCAGCTCCTCGGCGAGGTCGACGGCCAGCGAGGAGGGGGCGGAGACGGCGGCGAGCAGGGGGAGGCCGGCCAGGGCGGCCTTCTGGGTGAGTTCGAAGGAGGCGCGGCCGGAGACCATCAGCAGGTGGCCGGTCAGCGGGAGGCGGCCCTCGCGCAGGGCCCAGCCGACCACCTTGTCGACGGCGTTGTGCCGGCCGACGTCCTCGCGGGCGCACAGCAGCGTCCCGTCCGCGGCGAAGAGCCCGGCGGCGTGCAGGCCACCGGTGGTGTCGAAGGCGCGCTGGGCGGCGCGCAGCCGGGCCGGGAGGTCGTAGAGGACGGCGACGGGCACGGTGAGCGGGTCGGGGGCGACGTCCCAGCGGGAGCGGGTGCGGACGGCGTCGACGGTGTCGCGGCCGCACAGGCCGCACGCGCTGGTGGTGAGCAGGTTGCGGTGGGCGGAGAGCGCGGGGCGGGCGCCGCGGACGGTGGCGTCGACGACGTTGTACGTGTTGGCGCCGTCCTCGTCCGTCCCGGCGCAGTAGCGCAGTGCCGCGAGCTCCTCGGTGGCGCCGACCAGGCCCTCGCCGACCAGGAACCCGGCGACCAGGTCGAAGTCGTGGCCGGGGGTGCGCATGGTGACGGTCAGCGCCTCGCCGCCGATCCGGATCTCCAGCGGCTCCTCGGCCGCGAGGCTGTCGGGCCGCACGGATCGCCCGTCCCCGTCCAGCCGCACCACTCGTCGTCGTTCCGTCGCCCGCGCCATGCGTCTCGCACCTCCGCGGGCCAGTCAACCACCCGTCAGGCTTCGGCGGCGCGCAGCTTGAGTCCGACCCCGGGGAGGTAGCCGAGGAAGGACAGCGGCAGGAAGGGGCCGGGGGCCGGTACGAACGGGTGTTGCCGCTGCCCATTGCCGCCACCCCCGGTCGTGCGTGTGCGTGTGCGCGGAGCGCAGCGGGCGGTCCGCCACCCTGCTTGTCACATTGCCATTCACCTGATGAGATTGTGCATATGGATATGCACAGTGTCGTCGTCCGGGTCGGCAAGGCCGACGTCAGCGCCGAGGACGTCCTCGCCGTCGCCCGCGGCGGGGCCCGGGTGGAGATCGGGCCGGACGCGCTCGCCGAGATGGCCGCGGCCCGGGCCCGGATCGACGCGCTGGCCGCCGAGCCGCGCCCGGTGTACGGGGTCTCCACCGGGTTCGGGGCGCTGGCCGTGCGGCACATCAGCCCGGAGCTGCGGGCCCAGCTGCAGCGCTCGCTGGTGCGCTCGCACGCGGCGGGCATGGGGCCGGTGGTGGAGACCGAGGTGGTCCGGGCCCTGGTGTTCCTGCGGATGAAGACGCTCGCCTCCGGCCGCACCGGCGTGCGCCCGCTGGTCGCCGGGACGATGGCCGCGCTGCTGAACGCCGGAATCACCCCGGCGGTGCGGGAGTTCGGCTCGCTGGGCTGCTCCGGCGACCTCGCGCCGCTCTCGCACTGCGCGCTGGCGCTGATGGGCGAGGGCACCGCGTTCGGCCCGGACGGGGTGGAGCGGCCGGCCGGCGAACTCCTCGCGGAAGCCGGGATCGCCCCCGTCGAACTGCTGGAGAAGGAGGGCCTGGCCCTCATCAACGGCACCGACGGCATGCTCGGCATGCTGCTGATGGCGCTGGCCGACCTGCGCCGCCTCTACACCACCGCCGATGTCACCGCCGCGATGAGCCTGGAGGCGCTGCTGGGCACCGACAAGGTGCTCGCCCCCGAACTGCACGCCCCGATCCGCCCGCACCCCGGGCAGGCCGCCGCCGCGGCCAACATGCTGGCGGTGCTGCGGGGTTCCGGTCTGACCGGCCACCACCAGGACGACGCGCCGCGGGTCCAGGACGCGTACTCGATCCGCTGCGCCCCGCAGGTCGCGGGCGCCGGACGGGACACCCTGGCGCACGCCGCGCTGGTCGCCGAACGGGAACTGGCCGCCTCGGTGGACAACCCGGTGGTGCTCCCCGACGGCCGGGTCGAGTCGAACGGCAACTTCCACGGCGCGCCCGTCGGCTACGTGCTGGACTTCCTGGCGATCGCCGCCGCCGACCTGGCCTCGATCGCCGAGCGGCGCACCGACCGGCTGCTCGACCGGGCCCGCTCGCACGGCCTGCCCGCCTTCCTGGCCGACGACCCGGGCGTCGACTCCGGCCTGATGATCGCCCAGTACACCCAGGCCGCGCTGGTCAGCGAGAACAAGCGGCTGGCGGTGCCCGCCTCGGTGGACTCCATCCCGTCCTCGGCGATGCAGGAGGACCACGTCTCGATGGGCTGGTCCGCGGCCCGCAAGCTGCGCCGCGCGGTGGACAACCTCGGCCGCGTCCTCGCGGTGGAACTCGTGGCCGCCGCGCGGGCGTTGGAGATCCGGGAGCAGGCCGCCGAGCAGCCGGGCGTGCTCGCCCCGGCGACCGCCGCCGCCGTCGCCGCCGCCCGCGCGGCCGGGGTCGGCGGCCCGGGCCGCGACCGCTTCCTCTCCCCGGACCTGGAGGCCGCGGCCGCCCTGGTCGCCTCCGGCGCCCTGCTGGAGGCGGTGCAGGAGGTCACCGGACCACTCGCCTGACTCCCCGGCCGGGACGGGCGGGCGCACCCGCCGGAGCACGCTCCGGACCCGCCCGTCCCGCCAGTCGATACGCGATTGCCCACCTGCCGGGACTGCGCCACAGTCGTCCCACCGTCGAAGCCACCGGCGACCGCCCAACCGAGCGTGGAGGTACCGCACATGACCGCCCTGGACGAGACCGGCACCACCGCCGGGCCCTCCGCCCGGCTGCTCCAGCTCTTCGAGGGCCACCGGCTGACCCCCACCCAGCGGCGGATCGCCCACTCGCTGGTCCGGCACGCCACCGAGGCGCCGTTCCTGTCCAGCGTCGAGGTCGCCGAACTCGCCGGGGTCAGCCAGCCCTCGGTGACCAGGTTCGCCGTCGCCCTCGGCTACGACGGCTACCCGGCGCTGCGCAAGCAGCTGCGCGAACTCGGCGTCGGCGACTCCGGCACGCCCGAGAGCCACGACGAGGTGGTGCGCAACGAGCACCAGCAGGCCGTCCTCGCCGAGATCGAGCACCTGCGGCACCTCGCCGAACTGCTCGCCGACCCGGCCCCGATCGTCCGCGCCGCCCGGATCCTGGCCGCCTCCCGCCCGCTGCCCGTGCTCGGCCTGCGGGCCGCCTCCGCGCAGGCCCACGGCTTCGCGTACTTCGCGAGCAAGGTCCACCCCGACGTCCGGCTGCTCGACGAGGGCGGCTCGATGCTCGCCGACCGGCTGGAGCAGGCCGCCGACGCCGGGGCCAGCGCGCTGCTCTGCTTCGCCCTGCCGCGCTACCCGCGCGAGCTGATGGACGCCCTCGCGGTGGCCCGGGAGTGCGGCCTGACCGTGCTCACCGTCGCCGACTCGGCGTTCGCCCCCGTCGCCAAGCTCTCCGACGTGCTGCTGCCCGCCGCCGTCGGCACCGGTCTGGTCTTCGACACCGCGTGCGCGCCGATGATGCTCGGCCGCGTCCTGCTGCAGACCATGTGCGACGAGCTGCCGGGCGCCGAAGCCCGGCTGGAATCCATCGAGCAGTCCGCGACGTCCCGTCAACTCTTCCTGGACTGACACCTGTTGTTTGCCGAATGACACCTTTTCGTCGGGTTGACGACGGGTACTGAGCGGGCATCCCTCTGGGTAGGGAGAACGACAGCTCGGACGGGGGAAGTCCCATGCCACCGCCGATCCACCAGATGAGACTCACCGGACGGCTCGGTTCCGGGGCCGACGAATGGTCCTGCCCACTCTGCGGCCGCCGCATCGCGCTGCGCCGCCCGCCCAACCCGGAACTGGTCGTCCTCGACCCCGGCGACGAGGAGGCCGTGCACATCGGCGTCCTGGAACCCGGCAGCGACGCCGCCGACCAGGCCGCCGCCCGCTACGGCGTCGGCCCGATCCAGCACATCCCGCGCCCCCCGGCCCGCCCCGGCCAGCCGACCCCCGAGCCCGACGCGGCGGACCGCCGCTGGCTGGCCGAGATCGGCATCGACTGGGACGGCGACGAGGCGGCCTGACGCCCACTCAGGGGCTCACGAGAGAGCGCCGCCAGGGGCTCGGGGAACGGCGAGTCCGTGGCTGCTGACGGTTCACTGCCGGAGCGCGCATCGGCTTCCGGTTCGGTCAAGGACACGCAGCAGCGCGGACACTCCGATGGGCTCCGGCCACCAGCAGCATCGACTCGCCGTTCCCCGAGCCCCTGAATGCGCGCACTCGTGAGCCCCTGAATGCGCGCTCCCGCGCGGGCTCTGGTCGCCGTGGTGCTGTTTGGATATATTCAGTCTCGTTGATCGTGAATGAATTGCATCCGGCAGGGAGGCTGGCCCATGGCAGAGCAGACGAGCGGCCCGCGCGAGGTTCGCGCGGCGCGGGGGAGCGGGCTCAGTGCGCAGGGGTGGCAGCAGGAGGCGGCCCTGCGGATGCTGATGAACAACCTGGACCCGGAGGTGGCCGAGCACCCGTCCAAGCTGGTGGTCTACGGCGGCACCGGCAAGGCGGCCCGGGACTGGCGGTCCTTCGACGCGATGGTGCGCACCCTGCGGGGGCTGAAGCAGGACGAGACCATGCTGGTGCAGTCCGGGCGGCCGGTCGGCGTGATGCAGACCCACGAGTGGGCGCCGCGGGTGCTGATCGCCAACTCCAACCTGGTCGGCGACTGGGCGAACTGGGAGGAGTTCCGCCGGCTGGAGTCGCTCGGGCTCACCATGTACGGGCAGATGACCGCCGGGTCCTGGATCTACATCGGCACGCAGGGCATCCTGCAGGGCACCTACGAGACCTTCGCGGCGGTCGCGGACAAGAAGTTCGGCGGCACCCTGGAGGGCACCGTCACCCTGACCGCCGGCCTCGGCGGCATGGGCGGCGCCCAGCCGCTGGCCGTCACGATGAACGGCGGCGTGGCGATCTGCATCGACTGCGACCCGTCCCGGATCGCCCGCCGGATCGAGCACCGCTACCTCGACGTCGAGGCGAGGGGCCTGGAGCACGCGCTGCAACTCGCCGTCGAGGCCCGGGACCAGCGGCGGCCGCTCTCGATCGGCCTGCTCGGCAACGCCGCCGACCTGCTGCCGCGGCTGCTCGCGATGGACGCCCCGATCGACGTCGTCACCGACCAGACCAGCGCCCACGACCCGCTCGCCTACCTGCCCACCGGCGTCGCCTTCGAGGACATGGCCTCCTACGCGGCCGAGAAGCCCGCCGAGTTCACCACCCGGGCCCGCGAGTCGATGGCCCGGCACGTCGAGGCGATGGTCGGCTTCCAGGACCGCGGCGCGGAGGTCTTCGACTACGGCAACTCGATCCGCGGCGAGGCCCGACTCGCCGGGTACGAGCGGGCGTTCGCCTTCCCCGGGTTCGTCCCGGCGTACATCCGGCCGCTGTTCTGCGAGGGCAGGGGCCCGTTCCGCTGGGCGGCGCTCTCCGGCGACCCGAAGGACATCCACCGGACCGACCGGGCCGTGCTCGACCTGTTCCCGGAGAACGAGTCGCTGCACCGCTGGATCACCATGGCCCAGGAGAAGGTGCACTTCCAGGGCCTGCCCGCGCGGATCTGCTGGCTCGGCCACGGCGAGCGCGACAAGGCGGGCGAGCGGTTCAACGACATGGTGGCGTCCGGCGAGCTGTCCGCGCCGATCGTGATCGGCCGCGACCACCTGGACTGCGGCTCGGTCGCCTCCCCGTACCGGGAGACCGAGGCGATGCTCGACGGCTCCGACGCGATCGCCGACTGGCCGCTGCTCAACGCCATGGTCAACGTGGCCTCCGGCGCCTCCTGGGTGTCGATCCACCACGGCGGCGGCGTCGGCATCGGCCGCTCGATCCACGCCGGGCAGGTCACCGTCGCCGACGGCACCGCGCTGGCCGGGGAGAAGATCCGCCGGGTCCTCACCAACGACCCCGGCATGGGCGTGATCCGGCACGTCGACGCGGGCTACGACCGGGCCTCCGAGGTCGCGCGGGAGCGCGGGGTGCGCATCCCGATGGACGAGCACAGCCCGGCGGACGAGCGGTGAGCTTCGACGCGATGTGGGCGGAGCTGCTCCCGGTGGGCCGCTCCGCCGCCACCGGCGGCTACCGGCGGCACGCCTGGAACTCCGCGGACGCCGAGTGCCGGGCCTGGTTCGAGCAGCAGGCCCGGACCCGCGGCCTGGCGTGCCGGACGGACCGCAACGGCAACCAGTGGGCCTGGCACGGCGACCCGGCCGCCGGGAACGCCGTGGTCACCGGTTCGCACCTGGACTCCGTCCCGGACGGCGGCGCCTACGACGGTCCGCTCGGGGTGATCTCCGCCTTCGCCGCGTACGACGAACTCCGTGCGCGCGGAGCCGAGTTCACCCGTCCGCTGGGGATCGTCAACTTCGCGGACGAGGAGGGCGCCCGGTTCGGCGTCGCCTGCGTCGGCTCCCGGCTGGCCACCGGTGCGCTCGACCGGGAGGCCGCGCACGCGCTGCGCGACGCCGACGGGGTGCGGCTGCCCGACGCCCTGGAGCGGGCCGGGCACGACCCGGCGCTGATCGGGCCGGATCCCGAACTGCTGGGCCGGATCGGCGCGTTCGTCGAACTCCACGTCGAGCAGGGGCGCTTCCTCGCCGAGCGGCAGCCGGTCGGGGTGGCCAGCGCGATCTGGCCGCACGGCCGGTGGCGGTTCGACTTCCACGGCGAGGCCAACCACGCGGGCACCACCCTGCTGGCCGACCGCCGCGACCCGATGCTGACCTACGCCACCACGGTGCTCGCCGCCCGCAAGAAGGCCCGGCTGGCCGGGGCGCTGGCCACCTTCGGCAAGGTCGCCGTCGAACCCAACGGCACCAACGCCGTCGCCTCGCTGGTCCGCGGCTGGCTGGACTCGCGCGCCCCCGACGAGCACACCCTGGGCCGACTGGTGGAGGGCATCGGGCAGTCGGCCGTCGAGCGCGGCGAACGCGACGGCGTCCGGGTCGAACTCACCCGCGAGTCGTACACCCCGGTGGTCGACTTCGACGGCCCGCTGCGCGAGCGCCTCGCCGCCCTGCTGAACGCCCCCGTCCTGCCGACCGGCGCGGGACACGACGCCGGGATCCTGGCATCCGCCGTCCCGACCGCCATGCTGTTCGTGCGCAACCCCACCGGCGTCTCGCACTCCCCGGCCGAGCACGCCGAACGGGCCGACTGCCACACCGGCGTGCGCGCCCTCGCCGACGTCCTGGAGGACCTCGCATGCCGTCCGTCGTGACGTACTGGGTCGAACACGCCTGGCTGCCGCACCCGAACGGCCCGGCCGTCCAGCCCGAGGTGCTGATCACCGCCGGCCCGGACGGCCGGATCACCGGGGTCACCCCCCGCAGCGGGCCCTGCCCCGCCGGGGCGGTCCGACTGGCCGGGCTCGCCCTGCCCGGCCAGGCCAACGCGCACTCGCACGCCTTCCACCGGGCGCTGCGCTCCACCGTGCAGGTCGGCTCCGGGACGTTCTGGACCTGGCGCGACACCATGTACAAGGTCGCCGCCGCGCTCGACCCCGACCGCTACCTGGCGCTCGCCACCGCCGTGTACGCCGAGATGGCGCTCGCCGGGATCACCGCCGTCGGCGAGTTCCACTACCTGCACCACGGGCCCGGCGGCACCCGGTACGCGAACCCGAACGCGATGGGCGAGGCGCTGATCGAGGCCGCCGCCCGGGCCGGGATCCGGATCACCCTGCTCGACAGCTGCTACCTGTCCGCGGGCTTCGGCGCCGAACCGACCGAGCCCCAACTGCGCTTCTCCGACGGCGACGCGGACGCCTGGGCCGACCGCGCCGCCGCCCTGACCGACCGCCCGCACGCCCGGATCGGCGCCGCCGTGCACAGCGTCCGGGCCGTCCCCGCCGGGCAGTTGGGCACCGTCGCGCACTGGGCCGCGACCCGCCGGGCCCCGCTGCACGTCCACCTCTCCGAACAGACCGCCGAGAACGACGCCTGCCTCGCCGCGCACGGCGTCACCCCGACCCGGCTGCTCGCCGACCACGGCGTCCTCGGCCCGCGCACCACCGCCGTGCACGCCACCCACCTCACCGACGAGGACGTCCGGCTGCTCGCCGACTCCTCCACCACCGTCTGCATGTGCCCCACCACCGAACGGGACCTCGCCGACGGCATCGGCCCGGCCCGGCAGCTCGCCTCCGCGGGCTGCCCGATCACCCTCGGCTCGGACAGCCACGCCGTCATCGACCCGTTCGAGGAGGCCCGCGCCCTCGAACTCGACGAACGCCTGCGCACCCGCACCCGCGGCCACTGGACCGCGGGCGCCCTGCTCCGCGCCGGCACCTCGGACGGCCACGCCTCGCTCGGCTGGCCCGAGGCCGGCCGCTTGGAGCCGGGCGCGCTCGCCGACTTCTGCGTCCTCGCCCTCGACTCCGTCCGCACCGCCGGGCCGTCGCCGGTGCTCGGCGCCGAGACCGCGGTGTTCGCGGCGTCCGCCGCCGACGTCCGCCACCTGGTGGTCGGCGGGCGGCACGTCGTCCAGGGCGGCGTGCACCGGCTCGTCCCGGAGACCGGCCGCGCGCTCGCGGACGCGGTGGCCGCCCTGCGCTGAGACCCGCCCCGCGCCGGGACCCGCCCCGCGCTGAGACCCGCGCCGGGACCCGTCCCGCGCTGAGACCCGCGCCGGGACCCGCCCCGCGCCGGGACCCGCGCCGGGACCCGCCCCGCGCTGAGACCCGCGCCGGGACCCGCCCCGCGCTGAGACCCGCGCCCGACTCCCCCCAGAAGGAACCCGCGTTCATGAGCCTGCTCATCAGCAACATCGGCTCGCTGGTCACCAACGACCCCGCCCTCGGCGCGGGCCCGCTCGGCCTGCTGGCCGACGCCGCCGTGGTGCTGGACGGCGACCGCGTCGCCTGGGTCGGCCCGGCCGCCGCCGCACCCGCCGCCGACGAGCACACCGACGCGGGCGGCCGGGCGCTGCTCCCCGGGTTCGTGGACAGCCACGCGCACCTGGTGTTCGCCGGGGACCGCACCGCCGAGTTCCACGCCCGGATGTCCGGCCGGGCGTACGAGGCGGGCGGCATCCGCACCACCGTCGCGGCGACCCGGGCCGCCTCCGACGCCGAACTCAACGCCAACCTGACCCGCTACCTGGCGGAGATGCTGCGCCAGGGCACCACCACGGTCGAGGTGAAGTCCGGCTACGGCCTGAGCACCCCCGACGAGGCCCGCTCGCTGCGGATCGCCGCCGGGCACACCGCCGAGACCACCTACCTGGGCGCGCACGTGGTGGCCCCCGAGTACGCCGACGACCCGGACGGGTACGTCGACCTGGTGACCGGCGAGATGCTGGCCGCCTGCGCGCCGTACGCCCGCTGGGTGGACGTGTTCTGCGAGCGCGGCGCCTTCGACGGCGACCAGGCCCGGGCGGTGCTCACCGCCGGCGTCGCGGCCGGCCTGCGGCCCCGGGTGCACGCCAACCAGCTCGGCCACGGCCCCGGCGTCCGGCTCGCGGTCGAACTCGGCGCCGCCTCCGCCGACCACTGCACCCACCTGACCGACGCGGACGTCGCCGCGCTGGCCGGGAGCGACACCGTCGCGACGCTGCTGCCGGGCGCCGAGTTCTCCACCCGCGCGCCCTACCCGGACGCCCGGCGCCTGCTGGACGCGGGCGCCGCCGTCGCGCTCTCCACCGACTGCAACCCCGGCTCCAGCTTCACCAGCTCGATGCCGTTCTGCGTCGCCGTCGCGGTCCGCGAGATGGGCATGACCCCCGACGAGGCGGTGCACGCCGCCACCGCCGGCGGCGCCCTCGCCCTGCGCCGCACCGACGTCGGCCGGATCGCCCCCGGCGCCCGCGCCGACCTGCACCTGCTGGACGCCCCCTCGCACGTCCACCTGGCCTACCGCCCGGGCGTCCCGCTGACCGCCGCGGTCTGGCAGGGCGGGGCCAGGAGGCTCTGACCCCGGCGGGGCGGACCGGCTGCGGAGCAGCAATGGTATGCGGAAGGTAAAGCTACCTGATCGTGCAGCGTGTGTTTCCTTGGTTGAATTCGAAGAATGCCTTCGAATTGAAGGAGTTGGCGGGTGATGCCCGTGAAAGCGCAACGCCCTCCGGAGGCGGCACCCCCGGGAGCCCCGCCCGTCCCGCAGGTCCCCTGATCAGCGGCCCCCGCGCGGTCTACCATCGCCCCTATGACCTGTGTGCTGCTGGCCGAGGACGACCCGGCAATCTCCGAACCGCTGGCCCGCGCCCTGCGCCGCGAGGGCTACGAGGTACTGGTCCGCGAGGACGGACCGGCCGCCCTGGGCGCCGGCCTGGGCGAGGACGTCGACCTGATCGTGCTCGACCTCGGCCTCCCCGAGATGGACGGCCTGGAGGTCTGCCGGCGGCTGCGCGCCGACGGCAAGAGCTTCCCGGTCCTGGTGCTCACCGCCCGCGCCGACGAGGTGGACACCGTGGTCGGTCTGGACGCCGGCGCCGACGACTACGTCACCAAGCCGTTCCGGCTGGCCGAACTGCTCGCCCGGGTCCGGGCCCTGCTCCGGCGCGGCAACGTCGACCAGCTGACCACCGGCGCGCACGGCGTGAAGATCGACATCGAGTCGCACCGCGCCTGGCTCGGCGAGGAGGAGCTCACCCTCTCCGCCAAGGAGTTCGAGCTGCTGCGGGTCCTGGTGCGGGACGCCGGACGGGTGGTCACCCGCGAGGAGATCATGCGCCAGGTCTGGGACACCACCTGGTGGACCTCCACCAAGACCCTGGACATGCACATCTCCTGGCTGCGCAAGAAGCTCGGCGACGACGCCGCGAACCCGCGCTACATCGCCACCGTGCGCGGCGTGGGCTTCCGCTTCGAGAAGAACTGACCGGCTCCGAGAAGAACTGACCGGCAGAACCGCGAACCGAAGGACCGCCCGGCGTGAAGCGCAGGATGATCAACTCGCTGCTGGGCGTCGTCCTGGTGGTGGTCGCGGTGTTCTGCGTGCCGCTGGCCCTGATCGAGAAGCAGACGATCGTCAACGCCGCCAACGACCGGGTGGACGCGGTGGCGCTCCGGGTGCTCGGCCTGGTCGAGAGCCGGCTCGCCGCGGGCGAACCGGTCAGCGGCGAGAAGTTCGCCGCCGTGGTCGCCGGTGACGACTACTACGTCACCGTGGACATCCCCGGGCAGTCGCAGATCGCCCTCGGCCACCCCGTCCGGGGCGACGCGCTGAGCGCCACCGAGACCGGCGCCAGCGGGGAGACCGTCACCGCCGAGCAGTCCCGCACCGCGCTGGACCACGAGATCGGCAACATGCTGCTGCTGCTCGGCGTGGTCGCGCTGCTCGCCGTCCAGGCCGCCGTGGCGCTCGCCGTCTGGCAGGCCAAGCGCCTCGCCCGGCCGCTCACCGACCTCGCCGAGACCGCCGAACGCCTCGGCTCCGGCGACCCCCGGCCCCAGGGCCGCCGCTACGGCGTCCCCGAGCTCGACCGGATCGCCGAGGTGCTGGACACCAGCGCCGAACGGATCGCCCGGATGCTCACCGCCGAACGCCGGCTCGCCGCCGACGCCTCGCACCAGCTGCGCACCCCCCTCACCGCGCTCTCCATGCGGCTGGAGGAGATCACCGCGCTCGCCGAGGACCCCGGCACCGTCCGGGAGGAGGCCGCGATCGGCCTCCAGCAGGTCGAGCGGCTCACCGACGTGGTGCAGCGGCTGCTCACCAACCAGCGCGACCCCAACAGCCCCACCGCGGTGACCTTCGGGCTCGACGAGGTGGTCAAGCAGCAGGTCGAGGAGTGGGGCCCGACCCTGCGCGACAGCGGGCGCCGCCTGGTCATCGAGGGACTGCGCGACGCCCGGGTGATCGGCACCCCCGGCACCGTCTCCCAGGTGCTCGCCACCCTGATCGAGAACTCGCTGATGCACGGCGCCGGCACCATCACGCTGCGGGTGCGCCGCTCCGGCAGCTCGGTGGTCGCCGAGGTCCAGGACGAGGGGCCCGGCGTCCCCCGGGAGCTCGGCAACCGGGTCTTCGAACGGGCGGTCAGCGGCCGCAACTCCACCGGCATCGGGCTGGCCGTGGCCCGGGACATCGCCGAAGCCGACGGCGGCCGCCTCGAACTGCTGTCGCTGCGGCCGCCGGTGTTCGCGCTCTTCCTCGCCCACGGGGGCGACTGAACGCCCCCGCTGAACGCCCCCGCGGTCGTCAGTTCGCCAGCGCGGGGCGCTCCTCGGCGGCCAGCAGCAGCTCCGCCTCCTGCACCACCGCGGGGTCCTCCAGCTCCGGCATCGCCTTGAACACCCAGGTGCGGTAGGAGACGAAGCGGAAGACGGTGGCGATCGCCAGGCCGAGGAACTTGCCGCCCAGCCGCTCGAAGGAGGTGTCCAGCCCGAGCACGTACTGGGTGAAGCCCAGGGTGCCGGTCTCGATCAGCATGCCGATGCCGCTGAACAGCAGGAACAGCGTGATCTCCCGCTTGCGCGAGGCGGCGTCGCGGTCCCGGTAGAGCCAGTAGCGGTAGCCGAGGTAGTTGGTGGCGATCGCCACCACGGTGGCCGCGATGTTGGAGCGCAGCGAGGCCAGGCCGACGGCGTTGTTGAGGATCCAGAACAGCCCGAAGTTGACCACGACGCCGGAGGCGCCGATCAGGGCGAACCCCACGGCCTCCGCGGACAGCCCGCGCAGCCGCTGGACCAGGGAGGGGCGCGTCTCGATGGTGCTCGTCATCCGGGCTGTCTCCGTCTACGTCTACTTCACATGATCGGATAAGTAGGTGTCGTGCGATCCGGCCCACCAGGCTACCCGCACTCCGTGAGTGCTCCCGTCCCGATCCGGGCGCGCACGACCCCCGCGCACGCCGGTACGAGGGCCCCCACCGGCCCGGATATCCTGGAGCGCGTGACTGTAGCGGGCAATGCGAACTTTCCAGTGGTCGGAGTCATCGGCGGCGGGCAGCTCGCCCGCATGATGCACCAGGCGGGCATCCCGCTGGGCATCCGCTTCAAACTCCTCGCCTACACCCCCCAGGAGTCGGCCGCGCAGGTGGTCGGCACCACCGTGCTCGGCGACTACCGAGACCTCGACACGCTGCGGGCCTTCGCCGCCGACTGCGACGTGATCACCTTCGACCACGAGCACGTGCCCACCGAGCACCTGCGCACCCTGCAGGCCGAGGGCGTCGCCGTCCGCCCCGGGCCGCACGCGCTGGTCAACGCCCAGGACAAGGGCGTCATGCGGGCGAAGCTCGACTCCATCGGCGTCCCCTGCCCCCGGCACCGCCTGGTCGCCGACCCGGCCGACGTCACCGCCTTCGCGAACGAGGGCGAGGGCTACCCCGTCGTCCTGAAGACCGTCCGCGGCGGCTACGACGGCAAGGGCGTCTGGGTCGTGAAGGACGAGACCGAGGCCGCCGCCCCCTTCCTCGCGGGCGTCCCGGTGCTGGCCGAGGAGAAGGTCGACTTCCTGCGCGAGCTCGCCGCCAACGTGGTCCGCTCGCCCAGCGGCCAGGCCGTCGCCTACCCCGTCGTCGAGTCCGTCCAGGAGAACGGCATCTGCGCCGAGGTCACCGCCCCGGCGCCCGACCTCGACCCCGCCCTCTCCGACGAGGCCCAGCAGCTCGCCCTGCGGATCGCCGGCGAACTCGACATCACCGGCCACCTCGCCGTCGAGCTCTTCCAGACCCGCGACGGCCGGATCCTGGTCAACGAGCTCGCCATGCGCCCGCACAACTCCGGCCACTGGACCCAGGACGGCGCCGTCACCTCCCAGTTCGAGAACCACCTGCGCGCCGTCCTCGACCTCCCGCTCGGCGACCCCCGCCCGCGCGCCAAGTGGACCGTCATGGTCAACGTCCTCGGCGGCGACTACCCCGACATGTACCGCGCCTTCCTGCACTGCATGGCCCGCGACCCCGGCCTCAAGATCCACATGTACGGAAAGGACGTGAAGCCCGGCCGCAAGGTCGGCCACGTCAACGTCTTCGGGGACGACCTCGAAGACGTCCGCGAGCGCGCCCGCCACGCGGCCGCCTACCTGCGAGGAACGATCACCGAATGACCTCTCCCCTTGTCGGCATCGTGATGGGCTCCGACTCCGACTGGCCCGTGATGGAGGCCGCCGCGCAGGCGCTCGACGAGTTCGAGATCCCGTACGAGGTCGACGTGGTCTCCGCGCACCGGATGCCGCGCGAGATGGTCGCCTACGGCGAGCAGGCGCACGGGCGCGGGCTGAAGGCGATCATCGCCGGGGCCGGCGGGGCCGCGCACCTGCCCGGGATGCTGGCGTCGGTGACGCCGCTGCCGGTTATCGGGGTGCCGGTGCCGCTGCGCTACCTGGACGGGATGGACAGCCTGCTGTCGATCGTCCAGATGCCCGCCGGGGTGCCGGTGGCGACGGTCTCGGTGGCGGGCGCGCGCAACGCCGGGCTGCTCGCGGTCCGGATGCTGGCCGCGTTCGACGCCGAACTCGCCGAGAAGATGGTCGAGTTCCAGGCCGAGCTGAACAACCAGGCCACCGAGAAGGGCCGCAAGCTGCGCGCCAAGGTCGCGGGGAACGACTCCTTCGGCTTCGGCAAGTAGTAGAACGGGGGGATGACCCCCGAACTGCTCGACCGCGCCCGGGCCGTCCTGCGCACCACGCCGGTGGTGGACGGCCACAACGACCTGCCCTGGGCGATGCGCGCCCAGGCCGGGTACGACCTCGACGCCGTCGACCTGACGGCCGACCAGAGCCACCGGCTGCACACCGACCTCGGCCGCCTGCGGGCCGGCGGGGTCGGTGCGCAGTTCTGGTCGGTGTACGTGCCGGCCGAGCTGTCGGGGGACGGCGCGGTCAGCGCGACGCTCGAACAGGTCGACTTCGTCAAGCGGATGACCGCCCGTCACCCCGAGCACCTGCGGCTCGCGCTGACCGCCGACGAGGTGGAGGCCGCCCGCGCCGAGGGCCGGATCGCCTCGCTGATGGGCGCCGAGGGCGGGCACAGCATCAACTCCTCGCTGGCCACCCTGCGGGCGCTGTACGAGCTGGGCGTGCGCTACCTGACGCTCACCCACAACTCCAACGTGCCGTGGGCCGACTCCGCCACCGACGAGCCCGTGCACGGCGGGCTGAGCGCCTTCGGCGAGGAGGTGGTCCGGGAGATGAACCGGCTCGGCATGCTGGTCGACCTCTCGCACGTCTCCGCCGGCACCATGCGCCACGCGCTGCGGGTCTCCGAGGCCCCGGTGCTCTTCTCGCACTCCTCCGCCCGGGCCGTCTGCGACCACCCGCGCAACGTCCCCGACGACGTGCTGGCGGGGCTGCCCGCCAACGGCGGCGTCGCGATGGTCACCTTCGTGCCCAAGTTCGTGCTGCCCGCCGCCATCGAGTGGACGCTCGCCGCCGACGCCAACATGGCGGCCCGGGGCTTCCACCCGCTGGAGACCACCCCCGAGGCGATGGCCGTGCAGCGCGCGTACGAGGCCGCCCACCCCCGCCCGGTCGCCACCGCCGCCACCGTCGCCGACCACCTCGACCACATGCGGGAGGTCGCCGGCGTCGACCACGTCGGCATCGGCGGCGACTACGACGGCACCGCCTTCACCCCGTCCGGCCTGGAGGACGTCTCCGGCTACCCGGCGCTGGTCGCCGAACTGCTGCGCCGCGGCTGGTCCGAGGCCGACCTCGCCAAGCTGACCTGGCACAACGCGCTCCGGGCGCTGCGCGGCGCCGAGACCGTCGCGCGCCGGCTGCGGGCCGAGCGCCGCCCCTCGACCGCCACCCGCGAGCAGTTGGACGGCGCGTGAACCACGGAGGTCTTGACCCCGCCCCTGGGGCAGGCCGCAGCGTGGCCGGTGCGGAGGAGGAACGGCTGCTCACCACCGGTGAGTTCGCCCGTCGCGGCCTGCTGTCACCGAAGGCGCTGCGGCTGTACGACCGGCAGGGACTGCTGCCGCCGGACCGGATCGACCCGGACAGCGGCTACCGGTACTACCGGCCGCAGCGCCTGGCCACCGCGCGGCTGATCGTCCGGCTGCGCGGCCTGGACATGCCGCTGGCCACCGTCGCCGAGGTGCTCGCCCTGCCGGGCCCCGCGGCGGCGGAGCGGATCGCCGCGTACTGGGCCGCCGTCGAACGGCGGACCGCCTCGCAGCGGACGCTGGCCGAGCACCTCCGCGTCCAACTCAGCGGACTCGAAGGGATCGAAACCATGTACACGGTCGAACAGCGGGACGTGCCCCAGCAGTTGGTGCTCACCGAGCAGCGCCGGGCCCGGCCGCAGGACCTGGACGACTTCATCGGCGGCGCCATCGGCCGGCTGTCGGCCCTCGCGGCGGCGGCCGGCAGCCCGGCGGGCGTGCCCTTCGTGATCTACCACGGCCAGGTCGACGAGGACAACGACGGCCCGGTCGAGGTCTGCGTCCCCGTCGACCCGGCCGCGGCCCCCGGCCTCACCGCCCCGCACCGGATCGAGCCCGCGCACCGCGAGGCGTACACCCGGATCACCAGGGCGCAGCTTGACTACCCGCAGATCCTCAGCGCCTACGACGCGGTCTGCGAGTGGGCGGACGGCGCCGGCGCGGAGCGCACCGGCCCCGGCCGCGAGGTCTACTTCACCGACGTCATGTCGGCCGGACCGACCGACGAGGTCTGCGACGTGGCCTTCCCGGTCGGCGGCTGAGCGGGCGTCAGAGCTTCGGCAGCTCGATCGCCGGGCACCGGTCCATCACCATGTCCAGCCCGGCCGCCCGGGTGCGGGCGAACGCGTCCTCGTCGACCACCCCGAGCTGGAACCAGACGGCCTTGGCGCCCTTCGCCACCGCCTGGTCGGCGACCGGGCCGGCCAGCTCGGAGTTGACGAACACGTCCACCACGTCGACCGGGAAGGGGATCTCGGCGAGCGAGGCGTAGCCCGGCTCGCCGAGCACCGTCTCGGCCTTCGGGTGCACCGGCACGATCCGCTTCCCGGCCCGCTGCAGCACCCGGGCCACGCCGTACGCGGCGCGCGCGGTGTTGTTGGACAGGCCGACCACGGCCCAGGTGTCGCCGGAGTCGGTGAGGACCTTCCGGACGGTGGCGTCGTCTCCGTAGCTCATGCCAGGGGCAACGGCGCCACCGCGCCGGTCATTCCGGGCCGCCCGCGCGGCTCACTCCGGGTAGGGCCGCCCCATCGCCCGGTAGGTCCAGCCCGCGGCCCGCCAGGCTTCGCCGTCCAGCACGTTGCGGCCGTCGACCAGGCGGCGTTCGGCGACCAGCGCGCCGACCTCGGCCGGGTCCAGCTCGCGGAACTCCTGCCACTCGGTGAGGTGCAGCACCACGTGCGCGCCCTCGACGGCCTCCAGCGGGGTGGCGGCGTAGGAGAGGCTGGGGAACATCTTGCGGGCGTTGTCCATCGCCTTCGGGTCGTACACCGTGACCTGGGCGCCCTGCAGCTGGACCTGCCCGGCCACGTTGAGCGCGGGGGAGTCCCGGATGTCGTCCGAGTTCGGCTTGAACGCGGCGCCGAGCACCGCGACCCGGCGGCCGAGGAAGCCGCCGCCGCACTGCTCGCGGGCCAGCTCCACCATCCGGGAGCGGCGCCGCATGTTGATCGAGTCGACCTCGCGCAGGAAGGTCAGCGCCTGGTCCGCGCCCAGCTCCCCGGCCCGGGCCATGAACGCCCGGATGTCCTTGGGCAGGCAGCCGCCGCCGAAGCCGAGGCCGGCGTTCAGGAACTTGCGGCCGATCCGCTCGTCGTAGGAGAGCGCCTTGGACAGCTGCACCACGTCGGCGCCGGCGCTCTCGCAGACCTCGGCCATCGCGTTGATGAAGGAGATCTTGGTGGCCAGGAAGGAGTTCGCGGCGGCCTTCACCAGCTCGGCGGTCGGGAAGTCGGTCACCACGAACGGCACGCCGTCCGCGATCGGGCCCGCGTACACCTCGCGCAGCAGCCGCTCGGCGTTCTCGCTGCGCACGCCGACCACCAGCCGGTCCGGGTGCAGGGTGTCGCCGACCGCGAAGCCCTCGCGCAGGAACTCCGGGTTCCAGGCGAGTTCGGCCCGCTCGCCGACCGGGGCCAGCGCGGCCAGCCGCTCGGCCAGCCGGTTCGCCGAGCCCACCGGCACGGTCGACTTGCCGACCACCAGCACCGGCCGTTCCAGCAGCGGGGCCAGGGAGTCGATCGCGGAGTCGACGTAGCTCATGTCGGCGGCGAACTCGCCCTTGCGCTGCGGGGTGTTCACGCAGACGAAGTGCACGTCGCCGAAGGCCGCGACCTCCTCCCAGGAGTCGGTGAAGCGCAGCCGCCCGGTCGAGCCCTCGTGGCCCGCGACGTGCTTGAGCAGCAGTTCGGACAGCCCCGGTTCGTACATCGGCACCCGCCCGGCGGCCAGTGCCGCCAGCTTGTCCCGGTCGACGTCGAGACCCAGGACCTCGAACCCGAGCTCCGCCATGCAGGCGGCATGCGTCGCGCCCAGGTAGCCGGTGCCGATCACCGTGATGCGGGGAGCCACACGCGTTCCCTTCGGTCCGGGCCGTACCAGGTGCGACGGCCGCAGCCACCGATGGTATCCGCCCCGCCGGGGGCCGCGGATGCGCAGATTTCCCGATTCCGGCTCGAAGGTCTGTGCGGAAGGTTCACAATGCCGCCATGACTTCCAAGGGGCGGGGCGACGAGCCGGAGGAGGACACCGGGCCGCTGAGCATCTTCGACCGCGACGAGCACGGGGACGAGGACGGGGACGGCCCGGCGGAGGAGGCGGCGGCGCAGGGGGCCGGGGAGGCCCCGCGGCGCCGGCGGCGGCTGCGGCGGCTGCTGGCCTGGACGCTGGCGGTGCTGCTGGTGCTGTTCGGCGGCGCGTTCGGCGCGGTGCTGTGGGCGGCCGACCACTACGCGTCCTCGGTGCGGCGGATCCCGGACGCCTTCCCGACGCTGCCCGCCTCCGAGCAGCCGTCGGCGGTGCCGCACAGCGGGCAGACCTTCCTGCTGGTCGGCCTGGACGCCCGCTCCGACGGACCGACCACCGGCAAGGACGCCGGGGCGCCCGCCTGGCGGGCCGGGGCGCAGCGCAGCGACACCATGATGCTGATGCACATCTCGGCGGACCGGAAGTCGGTCTCGCTGGTGTCCCTCCCGCGCGACACCTGGGTGCCGGTCCCCGGCCACGGCAAGGCGAAGATCAACGCGGCCTACTCCTGGGGCGGCCCGGCGCTGATGGTGCGGACGGTCCAGGACCTGACCGGGATCCGGATCGACCACGTCGCGGTGATCGACTGGAGCGGCTTCCGCGCGCTCACCGACGCCGTCGGCGGCGTGGACATCACCATCCCGCGCACCATCGAGGCCAAGGGCGACGCCCGGGAGTGGCTGGCCGGCACCCACCACATGGACGGCGCGGAGGCGCTGCTCTACGTCCGCGAGCGGCACGGGCTGCCCAACGGCGACCTCGACCGCACCAAGCGGCAGCAGAACTTCCTGCGCTCCCTGATGATCAAGACCATGAGCTCGGGCACCCTCTCCAGCCCGTCCAAGCTCACCGGCCTGCTCGGCACCATCGGCGACGTGGCCAGCGTCGACGACCGGCTCAGCAACGGCGACCTCTACGACCTCGCCTGGAGCCTGCGCGACGTCCGCCCGGACGGCGTCCACTTCATGAACGCCCCCTTCGGCGGCTTCGACACCGTCGACGGCCAGGACGTGGTCCTGCTGGACGACGGCGCCGCGGGCGTGCTCTGGAACGCCGTGCGCACCGACCGGATGGACGCCTACCTGGCCGAGCACCGCACCAGCACCGGCACCCTCGGGACGGACGTGGACTGACCGGCGCCGGCCGGACCGGCGTCAGTTGACGGCCGCGGCCCGCCCCTGCTCGTGCACCCGGTTCCGCTCGCCGACCTTCCGGGCCGGGACGCCGGCCCAGATCTCGCCGGGCCCGGTCGAGCGGGTCAGCACGGCGTTGGCGCCGACGACGGTGTCGGCGCCGACGGTGAGGACCCCGCTCTTGCAGACGATCTTCGCCCCGGCGCAGACCGTCACGCCGTCCTCCAGCACCACCCGCCGCATCGCCGAGGACTCCTGCGGGACCCACGGGTCGGCCCGGCCGATGGTGACGCCGTTGTAGAGGGTGACGTTCGCGCCCAGCGTGGTGTACGGGTGCAGCACGGTGCCGAAGCCGCGGTGGAAGACCACCAGCCCGGGCCCGATCTCGGCGGCGGCCGGGACCTCCATCCCGTACAGGGCCAGGGCCTCCTGGACCAGGCGGCCGAACAGCCGGCTGCGGCGGCGGTAGATGAGGGAGGTCACCAGCGACATGGCCGACATTGTCCCGCCGACCGGGCCGGCGCACCGCCGACGACGCGCCCCGCGGCGGCAGTTCGGATTCGCCGTGCGAATTCCGGACGCCGCCGCGGGACGGCGGGGGTCACTTGGCGGCCGGGACGGCGGTGTCGTTGCGCATCGCCTCGAAGACCGCCTTGGACTTGGCGTCGTCCCACTTGACGGCGGACTCGCCGGTGGAGGTGCGGTAGTCCGGGTTGCCGATCGGCACGGTGATGGTCTGGCCGTCGCCGCCGGTGACGCCCTTCATGGCCAGGAACATCGAGCCCAGGTCGGTCAGCCCGGCGTCGTCGTCGACGATCACGGTGTCCAGCCCGGCCGAGACCAGCGGGTAGAAGGTGAACGGGTTGAGCAGCGTCGTCGGGGAGGCGGCCTGCTCGGCCAGCGCGCCGAGGAACTTCTGCTGGTTGCGCATCCGGCCCAGGTCCTGGTCGGCCATCTGGTGCCGCTGCCGGACGAAGGCGAGCGCCTGCTTGCCGTTCAGGGTCTGGGTGCCGGCCTGCAGGTCGAGGCCGGAGTCCTTGTCCTTGACCGGCTGCTCGATGTTCATCTCGACGCCGCCGACCGCGTCCACCAGGCCGACGAAACCGGCGAAGCCGATCTCCGCGTAGTGGTCGATCCGCAGGTTCATGCTGGTCTCGACGGTCTGCACCAGCAGGCGGCCGCCGCCGGCCGCGAAGGCCGCGTTGATCTTGCGGGTGGCGGCCGGGACGGTCTTGCCGCTGCCGGAGGTGTCCAGGTGGGCCGGGATCTGCACCCAGGAGTCGCGCGGGATCGACATCAGGGTGTTCCCGTTGTCGCCGATGTGCAGGATCATCATCGAGTCGCTGCGCTTGCCCTCGGCGGAGCCGGTGTGCAGGCTCTGCTCGTCCGCGTCGGTGAGGCCGGCCCGGCTGTCCGAGCCGACGATCAGCCAGTTGGTGCCCTTGCCCGCGGCCGGGCGGCCCGGGTAGTCGGCCAGCACGTTCTCGTGGTGCAGCTTGCCGTCGGCCCAGAAGTAGGTGCCGGTCATGGTCACCAGCAGCGCCAGCACCAGGCCGAGCACCGAGTAGCCGACGATCTTCTTGCGCGAACGGCGCGGCCGCGGCGCGGCCTCCCCGGCCCCCGCCCCCGGCCCGCCCCGGCCCCGCTCGGGCGGCTGCTGCCCGTACGGCTGCCCGCCGCGGTGCGGGGGCTGCCCGCCGCCGCTGCCGCCGTTGCCGTACGGGGGCTGCCCGCCGTCGCCGTTGCCGTACGGGGGCTGCCCGCCGCCGTACGGCGGCCGTTCGCTGTCCTGCCGGGCGGGACGGGAGAGCGGGACGCCCGTGCCGCGCGGGTTCAGCTCCGGCGGCAGCGGCGGCTCGGCCGCTGCTCCGCCCTGGCCCCGCGCCGCGTCGCCCTGCCCGTATGCGCCGCCCCCCGGGCGCTCCTGCCACGTGTTCATGGGGGAAGGATGCCCGAACCGGGGCCCGCGCAGTGATCGCGGGGGCGCCCGGGGCCCCGTTGTGGCCGTTTTGATGCAGGGCGCGGACGGTTCGGAGCACTGTTCACCAGGCGGGCACGGCCGTGTTCACCAGGCGGGCACGGCCTTGACCCGCCGAAACCGGCCGTGTTTGCATGAACGCATGGAGCAGCGTCAGGTCCTCACCCGTCGGCGGCACGTCGACCACGGTCGGGTGTCCTGCTCGCTGTGTCGCGGCTGACGCCCACCGCCGCGCGCACTCACCCCCAGGCGACCCGTGCCCTCGCCGATCCCCCTTTCTCGCTTCCCGGCCGCGCCATGCCCGCGGCCGTACGCCCCGAGGTGACTCCATGGCCGTGATCCTGTCCGTCTCCGGTTCCCCGTCCGCGACCTCCCGCACCACCCGGCTGCTGCGCCACGTCGACCGCCGGCTCGTCTCGCACGGGCACCAGGTCCGCGCGCTGGACGCCCGCTCGCTGCCCGCCGCCGCGCTGCTCGCCGCGGACACCTCGGACCCGGCGATAGCCAGGGCCGTCGAGCTGTTCGAGCAGGCCGACGGCGTGGTGATCGGCACCCCGGTCTACAAGGCCGCCTACTCGGGGCTGCTGAAGGCCCTGCTCGACCTGCTGCCGCAGTACGCGCTGCGCGGCAAGACGGTGCTGCCGCTGGCCACCGGCGGCTCCACCGCGCACGTGCTGGCGGTGGACTACGCGCTGCGGCCGGTGCTCAGCTCGATGGGCGCCGGGCACATCACCCAGGGCTGGTTCGTGCTGGACCGGCACGTCGGCCTGCGCGAGGACGGCGGCACCGAACTGGAGCGCGAGACCGAGGTGCTGCTCACCCCGGTGGTGGACGCGTTCTCCGCCGCGCTCGCCCCCAGGGTGCGACTCGCGGTGGCCGGCTGACCGTTCGTCAGCGAAACGGCCCCGCCCGGGGCCCGGGACCCTCAGACCGCGGCGCGGCGACCCCTAGGGGAGAGGGCCCGGGCCCCGGACGCTTTCCCGGGACGGGGGTCAGTCCGGTGGAGGACGACCCCCGGCCGGGCCCGCTCCTACCGTGGAGCCCTCACCCCAGCCACACCTCCGAAGGTGGGGCCGGCCCCACCCCGAAGACGGTAGCCAGCAGGATTCCGCGACCGGGGGCGCGCCGGGAAGGCTGGGGTGACCACGGCACACCCCACGACAGGAGCACGCAGTGACCACGGCAGCGAGCGCCGCCCACCTCTCATCCCTGCCCGAGCGGGACGGCAGCGCCGCCCGGGCCCGGCAGGTCACCAAGGCGTACGGCGCGGGGGAGACCCGGGTGACGGCGCTGGACGCGGTCGACGTCGACATCGAGCGCGGCCGCTTCACCGCGATCATGGGCCCGTCCGGGTCCGGCAAGTCGACGCTGATGCACTGCCTGGCCGGGCTGGACGCCGTCTCCGAGGGGCGGATCTGGATCGGCGACACCGAGATCACCGGCCTGAAGGACAAGCAGCTCACCAGGCTGCGCCGGGACAAGATCGGCTTCATCTTCCAGGCGTTCAACCTGCTCCCCACCCTGAACGCGGTGGAGAACATCACGCTGCCGATGGACATCGCGGGCCGCAAGCCCGACCAGGCCTGGCTCCAGCAGGTGATCGACACCGTCGGCCTGTCCGGCCGCCTCAAGCACCGCCCCGGCCAGCTCTCCGGCGGCCAGCAGCAGCGCGTCGCGGTGGCCCGCGCGCTGGCCGCCCGGCCCGAGATCATCTTCGGCGACGAGCCCACCGGCAACCTCGACTCCCGCTCCGGCGCCGAGGTGCTCGGCTTCCTGCGCCGCTCGGTCGACGAACTCGGCCAGACCATCGTCATGGTGACGCACGACCCGGTCGCCGCCGGCCACGCGGACCGGGTGCTCTTCCTCGCCGACGGCGCGATCGTCGACGAGATGCACAACCCCACCGCCGACTCCGTCCTGACCCGCATGCGCCGTTTCGACGGCAAGCGCACCAGCTGAGACGGAGCCGGAACCCCATGCTGCTCAAGACCTCGCTGCGGAGCTTCTTCGCCCACAAGTGGCGCCTGCTGCTCTCCCTGCTCGCCGTGGTGCTCTCGGTCGCCTTCGTGGCCGGCACCCTGGTCTTCTACAACACCGCCACCAGCACCTTCGACCGGCTGTTCGCCTCCACCGCCTCCGACCTCTCGGTCTCCAAGGCCAAGGACGAGATCACCGAGAACGGCCCCGGCCCGGCCCCCAGCATCCCGGTCGACACCCAGCGCCGGCTCGCCGCCGAGCCCGGCGTCAAGGCCGCGGTCGGCCAGGTGATGACCGCCACCGCGACGCTGGTCGACCCCGCCACCAACAAGGTGATCGGCCCGACCTCCGGCGCCCCCACCCTCACCGGCAACTGGACCGACACCCCGCGCAACTCCGTCGAGATCACCTCCGGCCACGTCCCGCAGGGCGCCGACCAGCTGGTGCTGGACGCCGACACCGCGGAGAAGGCCCACCTCGACCTCGGCTCCCGGGTCCGGATCATCACCGACGCCGACCACGACTTCACCATCGCGGGCATCGCCACCTTCCGCACCACCAACCCCGGCGCCGCCCTCGCCTTCCTGGACACCCCCACCGCCCAGCGGATCCTGCTCGGCACCGAGGCGTACACCTCCGTCGAGCTGTTCGGCGACGGCAGCCGCACCGACGAGCAGCTGAAGACCGCCGCCCTGGCCGACCTCGGCAGCGGCTTCCAGGCCAAGACCGCCGCCGAGCAGCAGAAGGAGAACTCCTCCGACGTCGGCGGCTTCCTGGACTTCATGAAGTACGCGATGCTCGGCTTCGCGGTCCTCGCGGCCGGCGTCGGCGGCTTCCTGATCGTCAACACCTTCTCCATGCTGGTCACCCAGCGCACCCGGGAGATCGGCCTGCTGCGCGCCATCGGCGGCAGCCGCTCCCAGGTCAACCGCTCGGTGCTGATCGAGGGCCTGATCCTCGGCGTGCTCGGCTCCACCCTGGGCATCGCGGCCGGCCTCGGCCTCGCGCTCGGCATGATCCAGCTGATGCGGGCCGCCGGAATGGGCCTGGACACCTCGCTGGAGATCACCTGGACGGTGCCCGCCGCGTCGTACGCGGTCGGCGTGCTGGTCACCCTGCTCGCCGCCTTCGTCCCGGCCCGCCGCGCCTCCCGGATCACCCCGATGGCCGCGCTGCTCGACCACGCCGCCCCCGTCGAGCCGGGCGCCAACCGGGTGCGCGCCGCGCTCGGCACCGCGGCCGGCGCGATCGGCGCCACCGCCCTGGTGCTGGCCGCCTCCTCCAGCGGCGCCACCGGCGGGATGCTGATCCTGCTCGGCGTGCTCGCCACCCTGGTCGGCGCCGTGGTGCTCGGCCCGCTGCTGGTCTCCGGCCTGCTCCGGCTGCTCGGCGGCGCGCTGCCCGCCCTGTTCGGCCCGGCCGGCCGGCTCGCCCAGCGCAACGTCATGCGCAACCCGCGCCGCACCGGCTCCACCGCCGCCGCCCTGATGATCGGCCTGGCCGT
This sequence comes from Kitasatospora saccharophila, assembly GCF_039529925.1. NCBI lineage: Bacteria > Bacillati > Actinomycetota > Actinomycetes > Kitasatosporales > Streptomycetaceae > Kitasatospora > Kitasatospora saccharophila. Next base: position 104,934 of record NZ_BAAANS010000022.1, read on the forward strand.
GGTGATCGGCGCCTCCGTGGTCACCTCCTCGATGGTCTCCTCGATGACCGAACAGATCGACGGCTCGGTCGGCGCCGACTACGTGGTCGACGGCGGCCAGGGCACGGTCAGCCAGGCCGCGGTCGACGCCGCCCGGAAGAGCCCGGGCCTGGACCACCTCACCGAGGAGAAGCACCTCGGCGCCCGCTTCACCCTCCCCGACGGCACCCAGGTGCTGAACCGGGTCACCGCCGCCGAGCCCGGCTACCTGCGGGACTTCCGGCTCCCGATCGCCTCCGGCAGCGCCGAGGCCGCGTTCGCCGGCGACGGCCTGGCCATCGGCCAGGACTTCGCCGACGCGCACCACCTCAAGGTCGGCGACCCGATCACCGTCACCTACAGCACCGAGACCGGCGCCGGCCAGACCCTGAAGGTCGCCGCCGTCGTCGAGACCGGCAACCAGCTGTTCGACGGCCAGTTCCTCACCTCGATCGACACCGTCGGCAAGGCCGTCGACGTGGCGGCCGTCCAGGACTCCGCGCTGTTCGCCGCCGCCGCGCCCGGCACCGACAAGGCCACCGTCCTCGCCGACCTGCAGAAGTCGCTCGCCGACCACCCGCAGCTGACCGTCCAGGACAAGGCCGGCTACAAGACGATGATCAAGGACCAGGTCGACCAGCTGCTCGCCATGGTCTACGGCCTGCTCGGCCTGACGATCGTGGTCGCCGTCCTCGGCGTGGTCAACACGCTGGCCCTGTCGGTGATCGAGCGCACCCGGGAGATCGGCCTGCTGCGCGCCATCGGCCTCTCCCGCCGCCAGCTGCGCCGGGTGGTCCGGCTCGAATCCGTGGTCATCGCCCTGTTCGGCGCCGTCCTCGGCACCGCGCTCGGCCTCGGCTGGGGCGTCACCGCCCGGTCCGTCCTGGCCGGCAACGGCCTGACCGTCCTCACCGTCCCCACCGGCACCGTGATCACCGTCCTGGCCGGATCCGTGGTCATCGGCCTGGTCGCCGCCCTCGTCCCGGCCTTCCGCGCCGCCCGGATGAACGTGCTGGCCGCCATCGCCTCCGACTGACCCGCCGTCACCCCGCGCCCCGCCGTTCCCCGCGCCCCGCCAGGGGCCCGGGGAACGGCGGGGCGATGCTGCTGACGGCCGGAGCCCATCGAAGGTCCGTGCTGCTGCGTGCCTTCCACGGACAGCAGCCCGGCTTCTCCCCGGGCCCGGCACTCCTCAGGCCGGACAGCCGATCTCGCTCCCGCTCTCCGCCCCCGCCACCGCCGAAGGCCCGGCCGTCGCGGCGGCCGTCGCCGAAGGCCCCGCCGTCGCCGAGGGCTCCGGGGAGGAGCCGCCGTCCGAGGGCCCGCGGTACCCGCTGCCCGCGACCACCTGGAAGGTCGCCCCCAGGCCCGGGACGGATTCGAGCTCGGCGTCGGGCAGGGCCGCCGCCAGGGTCTTCACCGACTCGTCCCAGCGCGGGTCGTAGCGGATCACCGTCCGGGTCGCGGCCGCCTGCCCGCCGGGCGCGTTGGACGGCATGCCGGTGGTGGCGAACCCGGCCTTGCGCAGTTCCGCGTCGACCCGGAAGCCCAGGCCCTGGACGCCCGCGCCGTTGAGCACCTGCACCCGGACCTCGCCCGGCGGAACCGTTCCGGCAACGGGCGAGGCGCTCGGCGCGGCGGTGGACACCGGCGCCCCGGCCCCGGCCCCGGTGAGCGGACGCCCGGCCCGGAGGGCCTCGAACAGCGCCGCCGCGCCCTTCTCGTCCCACAGCACGGTGGACCCCCACCCCGCGACCTGGTGGTCCACCTCGGCCAGCGGCACCGTGACGAAGTCCGCGTTCGCCGCCGACAGGTCCTTCAACCGGCCCGCGAACTCCAGCAGTTCGGCGTCGCCCAGCCCCTTGTCGACCTTGACCGAGCGCAGCACGGTGTCCAGCACCCCGGACAGCTTCGCCGGGTCGAGCAGGGTGTCCCCGGCGGACGCCCGGTGCAACAGCTGCGCCAGGAGCTTCTGCTGACGGTGCATCCGCCCGAGGTCGGAGGAGCCGTCCACGTGCCGGGCCCGGACGTAGCGCAGCGCCCCGGCGCCGTCCAGCCTGGTGGTGCCGGCCGGCAGGTCCAGGCCCGAGTAGTCGTCCCGCAGCGGCTTGGCGGTGCACACCTCGACGCCGCCCAGGGCGTCCACGGTGGAGACGAAGCCGAGGAAGTTCACCTCGACGTAGTGGTCGATCCGCAGCCCGGTGTTCTGCTCGACGGTGCGCACCGCCAGCGGCGCCCCGCCCATCCCGTACGCCGCGTTGATCTTGCCCTTGCCGGCCTCCACCTGCTCCCCGGTGGCGAGGTCCCGGTGCGCGGGGATGTCCACGTAGGAGTCGCGCGGGACGGACACCACGGTGGCCCGGCCGCGGTTCGCGGACAACTGCACGACCATCATCGTGTCGGTGCAGTGGCAGGACTCGCCGCCCGCGTGCAGCACGTCCTTCAGGGTGGAGTCCGGGATGCCCGCGCGCTCGTCGGTGCCCACCACCAGGAAGGTCTCGGCGCCGTCGTCGGCCGGGCGGTCCGGCCCGCCGCCGATCGCGTCCACCCGGTCGAGCGAGGAGCCGATGCCGTTCAGCACCGCCCACCCGCCGCACGAGGTGGCCAGCACCGCGAAGGAGAGGGTGCCCGCCGCCCAGCCGCCCCAGCGGCGGCGGCCCGGCCGCCGCGGCCGAACGGGTGCGGGCTGGCGTTCGGGAGGGCGCTGACGGGACATCTTCCGCATGCTAGGCGGCCCGCCCGCCACCCGACCGGACGGCGCGCCGGACGCCCCGCCCGCGCGGCCTGACGAACCGTCGGAGCCGCTCCCCGGAACGCCGGACGGGGGCCGCCCCCGCGCACTAGGCTCGCGCCATGACGAGCAGCGCCCCCAGGATCGAGGCCACCGCCGACGTCGACCCGAGCGCCGAGATCGGCCCCGGCAGCACCGTCTGGCACCTCGCCCAGGTCCGGGAGGACGCCCGGATCGGCGCCGAGTGCATCATCGGCCGCGGCGCGTACGTCGGCCCCGGCGTCCGGCTCGGCGACCGGGTCAAGCTCCAGAACCACGCCCTGGTGTACGAGCCCGCGGTCCTGGAGGACGGCGTCTTCGTCGGCCCCGCCGCCGTCCTCACCAACGACCTCTACCCTCGCTCCGTCGACCCCGACGGCAAGCTCAAGCGCGGCGACGACTGGCACGCCCGCGGCGTCACCCTCCGCGAGGGCTGCTCGATCGGCGGCCGCGCCGTCCTGGTCGCCGGCGTCACCGTCGGCCGCTGGGCCCTGGTCGCCGCGGGCGCCGTCGTCCACCGCGACGTCCCCGACCACGCCCTGGTGGCCGGCGTCCCCGCCCGCCGGATCAAGTGGGTCGGCCGGGCCGGCGAACCCCTCGCCCCCGACGGCCCGCAGCGCTGGCGCTGCCCCCGCACCGGCGAGACCTACACCGAGAGCGCCTCCGGCACCCTCACCCGCGACGCCTAGCCGCGCCCGCGCATTCAGGGGCTCGGGGAACGGCGAGGCCCAGTCTGCGAGCGGTTCACTGCCGGAGCGCGCATCGGCTTCGGGTTCTGTTCAGGACACGCAGCAGCACGGACACTTCGATGGGCTCCGGCCGTCAGCAGCACGGACTCGCCGTTCCCCGAGCCCCTGAATGCGCGCTCTTGCGCCTACTTGCCCTTGGCCGCGCAGACGTTGGTGTCGTCCGCCTGCACCCGCTGGATGTCCTTGGGCGCTTCGGACGGGGCCGCCGAGGGCGTGCTGCCCGCGTCGGTGAAGTCCTTGCCGATGACGACCACGAGGCCGTCCTTCGCCGTGAGCTTGCCGCCGACCTGCACCGCCGTCCCGGGGAGTCCGAGGGCCGCGGCGACCGCCTGCGCCTCGTCCTCGTGCCCGGCGGGGTAGGAGACCGTGCTGGTGGCCGTCGGGTCGGCGTTGTTGCCCGCGACGGCCAGTGCGAAGCCCTTGTCCTGGAGCGCGGTGGCGACCTTCGCGGCCTGCTTGCCGACCCCGCTGCCGTTGCGCACGGTGACCTTCACCCCGGCCGGGTCCACCTGGGGCGCGGCGGGGGCGGAGGAGGACGGCGCGGGCGCCTCGGGGGTCGGGCTCGGCGAGGGGACGTCGGTCAGCGAGCGGTCCGCGACGATCATCGAGAACACCTGCTGGGCGTCGTTCGGCTTGAGCACCAGGTGGTTGTTGTTCGTCGGGTCGTCGAGCACCGGCACCGTGGTGAAGGTGATGTTCTTGGTGTCGACCCGGGAGATGTCGAGCGCCAGGTCCTTGAGCTTGTTGACGCTGCCGATCCCGTCGTCGACGGTGAGCGCCTTGGTGGCGGCGTCCGCCAGGTCCCACAGCTTGGTGGGGCTGGTCAGGGTGTCGCTGCTCTTCATCTTGCGGATCATCGAGGAGATGAACTGCTGCTGCAGCGGGATGCGGGTCAGGTCGCCGCCGAAGCCCACCGCGTGCCGGGTGCGGACGAAGGCCAGCGCCTCCTCGCCCTGCACCACGTGCCGGCCCGCGCTCATCTTCAGGTGCGAGTACGGGTCGTCGATGTCGGTGGCGGCGCACACCTCGACCCCGCCGACCGCGGTCGACAGCGTCTTCACCGCCTCGAAGTTGACCATCATGAAGTGGTTGATCCGGACGCCGGTCAGCTTCTCCACGGTCTTCCAGGTGCAGCCGGGGTCGCGGCCGTCCTGCCCCAGGCTGGTGTTGAACATCGCCCGGGCCTCGCCGGGGATGGTCTTGTCGCCGGTCTTGCAGTCCGGGATCTGCACCATCAGGTCGCGCGGGATGGACAGCACCGTCGCGTTGGAGCGGTCCTTGGAGATGTGGAACAGCAGCGTGGTGTCCGCGTGCCCGGCCGAGCCCTCGTCGCCGTACTCGCGGCCCAGGCCGACCCGGCTGTCGGTGCCGATCACCAGGATGTTCAGCGCGTCGGTCGCCTGCGGGCGCTCGGAGTCGTCGCCGACGTCGACCTTCACCGAGGAGATGTTGTTGTTGAAGTGCTGGTACACGTAGTACGCGCCGCCGCAGCCCGCCACCAGCACCAGGCCGAGCGTGCCCGCGGTCCACTTCAGCACCCGTCGGCCGCGGCTGGAACGGCCCTTGCGGCGGGCGGCCCGGCCGCCCGGCGCCGCGGTCGCGCCCTTCGGGTTCCGGGCGGCGGCCCGGGAGCCCCGGGGGCCCCGCTCGCCGGTCGGCTCCGCGGCGGAGGCACCGGCGGCGGAGGTGGCGGAGCCGTCCGCGGCCCGGCGGCCGGCCTGCGGGCGCGCCGAGGCGGCGCGGGGCCGTGCGTCGGAGGGCCGCCGTCCCGCGTCCAGGTCGAGCCGGAACTCGCCGGTCGCCGGGTCGAGCACCCACTGGTCGGCGGGGTCGACGCCGGGAGGGATCGAGTCCGCCGAGTCGCCCCGGTTCCGGTGTCCGCTGTTCATCCCGGACACCCTAGACGAGCCTGACGCCCGAACCGTCCACGATGTGATACCCGTCACCCGGCGAACGGGCGGAAAACGGTTGCGGCGCGCCCCGTCCGGTCCGATCCGCCGGACGGAGCGCGCCGCCGCACTCCACTGCCATCGCCCCAGGACTACCCGCCCCGGGGCGCCGGGAGCGTCAACCGAGGCGCAGAGTCACCCGTTCGGAGTCGATCCGGCTCTGCCACTGCTCCTCCGTCAACTGCCCGGAGTTCCGGCACAGCACGACCGAGGCGCCGACCGCCAGCGGCGCCAGCAGGCCCGCCTCCAGGCCCGCCCAGTCGTCGAAGGAGAGCGTCGACAGGACGCGGCTGTCGCCGTCCAGGCCCAGCCGGGCCGCGCCCTCGCGGGCCAGCGCCACCGTCTGCTCGCCGGTCAGCTTCAGCGGCAGTCCGTCCACCACCGTCTCCAGCGCCACCGCCTGCGGGTCCACCGGCGAGTACGGGGCGAACCGGTCGCCCTGTCCGGGCACCTCCGCCGCGTAGTCCAGGAACCCGTCCGGCCGCTGCGGGAACCGCCCGCCCAGCGGGCGCAGCGCCAGCGCCACCCGCTCGCCCGGGCACTCCTGCGCGGCCGCCAGTCCGTCCGGCCCGGAGACCACCAGCTCGGTGTCCTTCGGCTCGCCCTGCGGCACCGCCACCACGCCCACCGACCAGCAGGCCAGCAGCCACACCGCGCTCTGCCAGTGCGCCGGCAGCAGCAGCGCCGCCCGGTCGTCCGGCGAGGCGTTCAACTCGTCCTGCAGCAGGTTGGCCGTCTTCGCCACCCAGTTGTCGAACGTCTTCGCGGACAGCTCCACCCGTTCCCCGGTCGAGTCGTCGTAGAAGGTCACCAACGGGCGGGACGGGTCGGCAGCGGACCCCGGGCGCAGGAAGGCCTGCAGCAGCTCGGCGGGGGTACGGGCGTCGGCAGCGAAAGGCGCAGTCATGGTGCGGCCCAGCCTACGTCCTGCCCCCCGCCGAACGGGAGGGTGCCCGGCCGGTCGGAACGCCGCGTCGTGTCACCGCCCCGCGTTACGCTCGCCGGTGCCCCGGCCCACACCCCCGGGGCCCCGCGCCCGCACCTGCACCCGCACCCGCACCCGCACCCCGAGGACGTACCGATGCCCGCCCAGACCCGGCAGTGGCGGCCCGGCTACCCGCTCGACCTGGGCCGCACCCTCTTCCCGCTGCAGCGCGGCACCGGCGACCCGGCCTTCCGGCGCACCCCCGACGGCGCCGTCTGGCGCGCCTCCCGCACCCCCGACGGGCCGGGCACCCTGCGGATCGTCCAGCGGGCCGACGAGATCGACGCCACCGGCTGGGGCCCCGGCGGCGGCTGGCTGCTCGAACAGCTCCCCGCGATGCTCGGCGCGCACGACGACCCGGCCGGCCTCACCCTGCCGCCCGGGCCGCTCCGCGAGGCCCAACGCTCCTGCCCCGGGCTGCGGTTGACCCGCACCGGCCTGGTGATGGAGTCGCTGGTCGCGGCGGTCCTGGAGCAGAAGGTCACCACCGTGGAGGCGTACCGCGCCTGGCGCACCCTGCTCCGCGACCACGGCACCCCGGCCCCCGGCCCGGCCGCCGACCTCGGCATGCGGGTCGTCCCCTCCGCCCGGGAGTGGACCCTCGTCCCCAGCTGGGCCTGGCACCGGGCCGGCGTCGACCCCAAGCGCTCCGCCACCGTCCTGCGCGCGGTCCGGCTCGCCGCCCGCCTCGAACAGGCCGCCGCGATGCCCCCGGCGGACGCCTTCGCCCGCCTCACCGCCGTCCCCGGCGTCGGCCCCTGGACGGCCGCCGAGACCCTCCAGCGCAGCAACGGCGACGCCGACGCGGTCTCCGTCGGGGACTTCCACCTCCCCAACACCGTCGGCTGGGCCCTGGCCGGCCGCCCCCGCAGCGACGACGCCCAGATGCTCGCCCTCCTGGAGCCCTACCGCCCCCACCGGCACCGCCTCTGCCGCATCCTCCCCCTCACCGGAGCCCGCCCCCCGAAGTACGGGCCCCGCCTCGCCCCCAACGACCACCGCAACCGTTAGGCAGACGGCTCGGGAGAGCACCACCAGGGGCTCGGGGAACGGCGAGGTCGTGGCTGCGGGCGGTGCACTGCCGTGGCGCGCGTGGGCTTCCGGTTCTGTATCACCACACGCAGCAGCGCGGACACCTCGGTGGGCTCCGGCCGTCAGCAGCACGGCCCCGCCGTTCGCCGGGCCCCTGGCTTCGCTCCCGTGAGCCCCTGGCGGTGCTCCCTTCTCAGCGCACCGTCAGGAAGTCCTCCGCGGAGCGCGCCTGACGCTCCCTCGGCTCCTCCGCCGCCCGCCCCACCGCGACCGCCCCCATCGGGTCCCACCCCGCCGGGAGGTCCAGCGCCGCGCGGACGGTCTCGCGGCAGAACATCGTGGAGGAGACCCACGCCGAGCCGTACCCCTCGCCGGCCAGGGTGACCAGCAGGTTCTGCACGGCGGCGCCGATCGCGACCACGAACATCTCCCGCTCGGCGGCGGCCCGCCGCTCGTCGGGGTAGTCGTGCGAGCCGTCCATGACCAGGCAGGGCACGATCAAGTACGGTGCGCCGCGCAGCACTTCGCCCCGGGCGGTGCGCCGGGCGACGCGCTCCTCGCTCCAGCCGTCGAGCTCCCGCAGGTCCCGCTGCCAGGCGGCGAGCATCGCGTCCAGCAGCCCGGTCCTGGCTTCCGCCGTCTCCAGCAGGACGAACCGCCAGGGGGTGGTGTGGTGCGGGGCGGGGGCGGTGACCGCGGCGGCGACGGCCCGGCGCACCGCGCCGCCGTCGACCGGTTCGTCGGTGAAGGCGCGCACCGTGCGCCGCAGGGTGACCGCCTCGCGGACGGCCTCGGAGGTGCCGAGGCGGAACATGTCCTGCCCGGCGGCGCGGACCAGCCGGCGCGCGCCCTCCCCGTCGTCCTCGGTGACCAGCCCGGCCAGGCCGCGGACGACCGCCACCGGGGTGCCGGTGGCCTTGCCCTTCACCAGGTCGGCGGCGGCGGCGAGTTCGTCGGCGGTGGCGGTGACGGTCAGCCGCAGTTCGTTGCCGTGGCTGTCGACCCGGCCGCGGTGGTCCTCCAGCACGGGCAGTCCGGCGGCGCCGATCGCGACGTCGGTGAGCCCGCTGCGCCAGGGGCGGCCGAAGGTGTCGGTGATCAGCACGGCCAACCGCCGCCCGGTCAGCTCCTGGAGCCGGGCCCGCAGCAGCCGGGCGGAGGCGTCGGGGTCGACCGGCAGCAGCAGGATCGTGCCGGGCGGGGTGTTGGACGCGTCGACGCCGGCCGCGGCCATCACCAGGCCGTTGCGGTTCTCGACGATCCGGGAGCGGCCGCGGCGGGCGACCACCCGGACGGTCTCGGCGTCGATCGCGGCCTCCCGGTCGTCGGCGCGCACCAGTCGCCCCTCGGCCTTGGAGACCACCTTGGAGGTGACCACCACGACGTCGCCGTCCTCGAACCCGCCCGCCTTGGCGATCAGTTCGGCCAGGTCGTCGCCGGCCGCGATCTCCGGCAGCCCGCGCACCGGCAGGACGTGCAGCCCCTCGCTCCCGCTCACTTGCCGACCTCCGCGGCCAGCGCCAGCGCGGCGCGCGCCATCTCGGCGGTGGCCTCGACGGAGCTCATCAGCAGCGGGACGGCCCGGCAGGCGATCCCGGCGGTGGCCACCTCGTCCACCGCGGCGGCGTCCGAGGTGTCGACCAGCCAGCCGTCCAGCAGTCCGCCGTCGCGGCGCGCGCCGTAGTGCCGGGCGACGGCCGCCGCACTGGTCTCCACGCCGACGGCGGCCAGCACCTTGTCGGCCATGCCGCGCACGGGGGCGCCGCCGACGATGGGGGAGAGGCCGACCACGGGGGCGGTCGCGGCGGCGACCGCCTCCCGGATGCCGGGCACGGTGAGGATGGTGCCGATCGAGACCACCGGGTTGGACGGCGGCAGCAGGACGAGGTCGGCCTCCGCGATCGCCTCCAGCACGCCGGGCGCGGGCTTCGCGCTCTCGGCGCCGACCGCGACGATCGCCTCGGCCTCGACGGCGGCGTGCAGCCGCACCCAGTACTCCTGGAAGTGCACCACCCGCGGCCCGTCCGCGTCGGTGATCCGGACGTGGGTCTCGACCCGGTCGTCGCTCATCGGCAGCAGTCGCACGCCGGGCTGCCAGCGGTCGCACAGCGCCTCGGTGACCGCGGACAGCGGGTACCCGGCGGCGAGCATCTGGGTCCGGACGATGTGGGTGGCGAAGTCCCGGTCGCCGAGCCCGAACCACTCGGGCCCGACCCCGTACGCCTTCATCTCCTCCTTGACCGACCAGGTCTCGTCGGTGCGGCCCCAGCCCTGTTCCTCGTGGATGCCGCCGCCGAGGGTGTACATCACGGTGTCCAGGTCGGGGCAGACCTTCAGGCCGTACAGGTGGATGTCGTCCCCGGTGTTCCCGATAACGGTGATCCGGTCCTCGGGGGTGAGGGCCGCCCGCAGCCCGCGCAGGAACCTGGCTCCGCCGATCCCGCCCGCCAACGCAGTGATTCGCATGGCTTCATCCTGCCAGCGCGTCAGTGCGCCCAGTGACGCCCCGGGTTCGCGGCGGCCGGGTCGGCGGGGGCGCCGGCCGGGTCGGCGGCGGTGGTCGGGTACTGGTTCATCTCGACCAGGCCGGGCGTGTAGAGGTGGAGGGAGACCGCGGGCTCCAGCGAGGCGTTGACCATCTCGTGCAGGTGCCCCGTGGAGAACACCCGCAGCCCGCCGGGGCCCAGCGGGCGCGAGCCCTCGCCGCCCGCCGTCAGCGAGCGCTCGGTGAGCTCACCCGCGAGGACGGTCATCACGCCGGAGGAGCGGCCGTGGTCGTGGAAGCCGCTGGACTGGCCGGGCAGCCAGCTCAGCAGCCAGACCTCGTAGCCGGGGCCGGTCTCCAGCCGGGCGTACCAGCGGGTCAGCGCGTCGTAGCGGACAAGCGGCTCCCAGCGGGCGCGGTCGGCGGCGATCTCGCGGACCAGCCGGGCGTAGCCGCCGACCGTGGTGGGGTGCGCGGGCAGGTCGGTGCGGGCCAGGTGCGGGAAGGCCATCGGGTCGCCCGCGATGGACACGTCGCTCAGGCCGTCGGCCCAGCGGGGCGCGGGGAGCGCGGCGGGCGCGGAAGGGAGCGCGGGGAAGTGCTTGCGGTCGCGGTTGCGCTTGCGGAGACGGGGCATTCGCACGATGACGTCCTCGGGTTCGGCTGGGATGGGATCAGCCGGGGCCGCGGGGACGTTCAGGGGGGACTGTCGCGCGGTCGGCCTCTGTTCCGGGGCGGCGCGCGGTGGGACGCGTGCGCCTAGATACAGCGGAGACAGCGGCAACAACACGAGGAGTTCGCGGCAGCGCCGAGGAGCGCCTGGCGGCGCCGGTCGGCGAAGGTGGCCGGGAACTCTGACATGCGGGCAAGCAGACCGCAACCGACCCTCCAGTGTCAAGGCGGACTGACGGACATTCGGGTCACATCAGCCTTGAACCACCGGATGGGGTGATAAGCGCCCATTAAGGTTTCGAAGCGGAAAACCCCGGGAAGGGACGCCCTGAGATCGCCCCGGACCGCCCCGGTCGGGAGCGGCAGTGCGGCCTGAGGGCTGGTCAGGGACCAGGCGTGATGTCCGGGTTGTCCGGATATGTACACTATTCGTAGTGGCTTGGTTCCGGGGAGTGAATCCTTGGCCCAATACCAGAGCTCGGCTTGACTAGGCCAGAGTGACGCAACTGTAATTTCTCTCGTGTCGTTCCGCCGCACCGGCAACGGCAACACCACGGGGACGCCAAGAGGGGCAGAGGAGGCGCGCCAGAATGAGCGAGCTCTTTGAGCTGTTGATCGGTGAGGGCATCGAGGAAGACGAAGAGGAACTCGGCTGGCAGGAGCGCGCGTTGTGCGCCCAGACCGACCCAGAGTCCTTCTTCCCCGAGAAGGGCGGATCGACCCGGGAGGCCAAGAAGGTCTGCCTGGCGTGCGAGGTCCGCGCCGAGTGCCTGGAGTACGCCCTCGCGAACGACGAGCGGTTCGGCATCTGGGGCGGCCTGTCCGAGCGCGAACGCCGCCGGCTCAAGAAGAGCGCGGTCTGACTCCTCCGCACCACCCGGGACCCGTGCCGGCGCCCCGCCTCCGAGAGGCGGGGCGCTTTCGCATTCCCGGCCGCGCTCCCGGCGCGTCCCCGGCCCGCTCCCCGGCCCGCTCCTGGGCCCGCTCCCGGGCCTCCGCGCCGCCGGACGCGATACCCACTGCACCGTCTTTTCACACACACCGGGGACGATCGCGCCACCCGGAGCCGTTAGTGTGGTGCGTCATCTGCCGTCAAACCCGAACCGGTGGTCCGCGCACCCGATGACTGTCTACAGCCACCAGAGCGGCTTCTCCGCTGCCAGGCCGCCCGCCTACCCGCGCCACTTGGTCACCGCGGTGATCGTTTCGCACGACGGCGCCCGCTGGCTGCCGCAGGCGCTCGCCGGACTGCTCGGCCAGGACCGGCAGGTCCAGCGCATCCTCGCCGTGGACACCGGCTCCACCGACAACTCCCCCCAACTGCTCGCCGACACCCTCGGCGACTGGCTCCCCGAGAGCGGCCCGCAGGTCCTCGGCCGCCGGGTCGGCTTCGGCCGCGCCGTCGGCGAAGCCGTCTTCAACAGCCCCCCGCTGCGCCCCGAGGACCTCTCCTACAGCCTCGACCCGTCCGGCTACGACCCGGTCACCGGCGGCTGGGACGACTTCGGCGACCCGCTCGCGGGCGAGGACGAACTCGGCCGCGGCGGACCGCGCGAGACCCAGCCGGTCGAGTGGCTCTGGCTGCTGCACGACGACTGCGAACCGCAGACCGACGCCCTGCGCCGGCTGCTCCAGGTCGCCGACTCCACCCCGACCGCCGCCGTGGTCGGCCCCAAGCTCCGCTCCTGGTACGACCGCAGGCAGCTGCTCGAAGTCGGCGTGACGATCGCCCGCTCCGGGCGGCGCTGGACCGGCCTCGACCGCCGTGAGCAGGACCAGGGCCAGCACGACCAGGTCCGCCCGGTGCTGGCCGTCTCCACCGCGGGCATGCTGGTGCGCCGCGACGTGTTCGAGGAACTCGGCGGCTTCGACAAGGCGTTGCCGCTGATGCGGGACGACACCGACTTCTGCTGGCGGGTCAACGCCGCCGGCCACCGCGTGGTGGTCGCCCCCGACGCCGTGCTCCGGCACGCCGAGGCCGCCAGCCGCGAACGCCGCACCATCGACTGCGCCCCCGCCCACCCGCACCGGGTCGACAAGGCCGGCGCCGTCTACACCCTGCTCGCCAACTCCAAGGGCCTGCTCTTCCCGTACGTCCTGCTGCGGCTGATCCTCGGCACGGTCCTGCGGGTGGTCGTCAACCTGGTCGGCAAGGACCCCCGGCAGGCGTACGACGAGATCGCCGGCCTCGGCCACGAACTGCTGCGCCTGCCCCGGCTGATGGCCTCCCGGGCCCGCCGCCGCCGGACCCGCTCGGTCGACTCGCTGGACGACCGCACGCTGTTCCCGGCCCCCGGCGCCACCGTCCGGCTCGCCGTCGAGAACGTCGTCTCCTCGCTCGGCATCGGCGGCACCGACGACACCGGCGGCCGGCACGGCTCGGTCGAGTCCGGCCCCGGCGACGAGGACGCCGACGACCTGGTGGTCGAACAGTTCGCCCTGCTCAAGAAGTTGGTGCGGCGCCCGGCCCCGGTGCTGTTCGCCGCCCTGCTGGCGTTCGCCCTGATCGCCTGCCGCAACCTGATCGGCTCCGGCTACCTCCAGGGCGGCGCCCTGCTGCCCGCCGCGGACGGCGCGGCCGGGCTGTGGAACATGTACGCCGCGCCCTGGCACGCCATCGGCACCGGCAGCACCGCCGACCACCCGCCCTACCTCGCGGTGCTGTCCGTGCTGTCCTGGGCGCTGTTCGACCACGCCGACCTCGCGCTCACCCTGATCGTGGTGCTCTCGGTGCCGCTCGCCGCGGTCAGCGCCTACCTGGTCTCCCGGCCGCTGATCGCCTCCAAGGCCGTCCGCGCCTGGGCCAGCGCCACCTACGCGGTGCTGCCCGCCGCCACCGGCGCGCTCGCCCAGGGCCGGATCGGCACCGCCGTGCTCGCCGTGCTGCTGCCCCCGCTGGCCCGCGCCGCCGCGATCACCGCCGGCCTCGGCATCCGCAAGGAGACCGCCGCCAAGGGCGCCCGCCCCGGCTGGCGCTCCGCCTGGATGACCGTGCTGCTGCTCACCGTCAGCACCGCCTTCGTCCCGCTCACCTGGGCCATCGCCGTCCCGCTCTGCCTGGCCGCGCTGGTCCACGCGGTGCTCCGCGGCGGCGCGTTCGGCTCCGGCGTGCAGGCGGTGCGCCTGCTCGGCCTGCGCGTCGCGGTGATCCTCGGCCTGCCGGTCCTGGTGCTCGCCCCCTGGTCGCTGCAGGTGCTGGCGAACCCGTCCCGGCTGCTGCTGGAGGCCGGCGTCCCCGGCTTCAACGGCCCCGCCGCCGACCCGCTCGGCCTGGTCCTGGTCAACCCCGGCGGCGCCGGCACGCCCCCGGTCTGGCTGTCCGCCGGCGTGGTGCTCGCCGCGCTCGCCGCCCTGCTGCGCGCCGACCGCCGCCGCGCCGTACTGGCCGCCTGGGGCGCCGCCGCCGCCGGGCTGGTCTTCTCCGTCGCGGTGGCCGGCACCGCCGTCACCCCCGCCTCCGGCGGCCCGCAGACCGCCGCCTGGGCCGGCCCCGCCACCCTGCTGGCCGGCGTCGCGCTGCTGGCCGCCGCCGCGATCGGCGCCGACGGCGCCAACGCCCGGGTCTCCGGCATCGCCTTCGGCTGGCGCCAGCCGGTCGCCGCCCTGGTGCTCGCCGCCGCCGTGCTCGCCCCGGTCGGCACCGCCGTCTGGTGGGCGCTCACCGGCGCCGACGGCCCGCTGCGGCGCGGCACCGACGCCCAGGTCCCGGCGTTCATCGCCGAGTCCGGCAACACCACCGACCGCTCCCGCACCCTGACCGTCACCGGCGACGCCGACGGCGCCTCCGTCCGGTACGCGCTGGTGCGCGGCGCCGGCCTGACCACCGGCCAGGCCGAGGGCACCGTGGACGCCGCCGCCGACGGGCAGTTGGGCCAGCTCACCGCCAAGCTGCTGGCCGGCTCCGGCGGCGACCTGGCCCGCACCCTCGCCGGGTACGGCATCAGCTACATCCAGGTGAAGGACCCGGTGATCGCCAAGGTCCGCGACGTGCTGGACACCACGCCCGGCATCGTCCGGCTCAGCCTCGACAACGGCACCGGCCTGTGGCAGATCAACAGCGTCCCCGGCAGCCGGGCGCAGATCACCAGCCCCGGCACCGTCCCGGTGACCGTCGCCGCCGGGCAGCACGACATCTGGACCACCGTCCCGGCCGGACCGGCCGGCCGGCAGCTCCGGCTCGCCGAACAGGCCGACCCCGCCTGGCAGGCCACCCTGAACGGCAAGCCGCTCAAGGCCGTCACCGTGGACGGCTGGGCCCAGGGCTTCACCCTCCCCGCCGAGGGCGGCCGGCTCGACGTCACCCGCACCGGCAGCGCCGCCCACACCGCCTGGGCCTGGGGCCGGCTCGCGCTCGGCGTGGTCGTCCTGATCCTGGCCCTGCCCGGCCGACGCAACACCAACGACGACGACATCCCCGAGGACGTCGTCGCCGCCCAGGCGCTGGCCGCCCAGGCCCAGGCCCAGGCGCCCGCCCCCGGCAGCCGCCGGGCCCGCCGGCTCGCCGAACGCGGCGAGGGCGAGGACGCGCCGGCCGAGCTCGGCGTCTACGCCCCCGGCATCCCGGCCCAGTCCGCCGGCGAACCCGACCCCGCGCCCTACCAGCCGGAACCGGAGACCTTCGCCGACCCGTACCAGGCCGACCCCTACCAGGCGGACCCGTACCAGCAGCAGGGCTACCAGGGCGACGGCTACGGCTACACCCAGCAGCCCGTCGGCGCGCCCTACCAGGGCGACGGCTACGACCAGTACGGCCAGCAGCCGGGCTACGGCTACGACGCCCGGCCCGCCCAGGGCTGGACCGACCCGTACGCCGCCGGCTACCCGCAGCAGGACGGGCAGCAGCAGCCCTGGCTGCCCGAACAGCAGCAGCCCACCACCTACTACGACCCCAACGACCCCTACGGCGGCGGCCACCCGCAGCAGCCCGGGACGGGGAGCTGACCCGCGATGAAGAAGCCCACCCTGAAGGCGCCCAAGCTCAAGGCCCCCAAGCTCAAGGCCCCCGACCTGAGCGCCGTGGCCGGCGGCAGCCGCACCGGCCAGTCCCTGCTGGCCGGCGTGGCCGTGCTCGGCCTGGTGTTCGGCGTCGCCGAGCTGCGCGCCCCCGCCACCCCGGCCACCGACACCGGCGCGCGCACCACCGCGCAGGTCGAACGCACCGCGCTGGTCTGCCCGCCGCCGATGCAGGGCGTCACCGGCTCCACCAACCTCACCCTGTTCAGCCCCGAGGGCGGCACCGGCGCCACCGGCACCGGCCGGCTCGCCGAGGCCAGCGCCGACAACGTGGTCGCCGCGCAGAACCTCGCGCAGCCCACCGCCGGGGCCCAGCCCTCCGGCTCCCCGTCGGCCGCCCCCTCCGAGCAGCCCTCCGGCAGCCCGGCGGCCGTCACCCCCGCGCTGGACGCCCGGGTCACCCTCGACAAGCCCGGCGCCCCGGCGACCGGCCCCGCCGCGAACAACGACGAGGCCCCCGGCAGCTTCGCCATCGCCACCGGCAACCTCGCCCCCGGCTTCACCGCCACCCAGGTCACCACCTCCGAGAACGGCGGCACCAGCCTCTCCGGCGCCGACTGCGTGCCCTCCGGCACCAGCTTCTGGTTCGCCGGCGCGAGCAGCGGCGCCAACCGGGTCGACTACGTCACCCTGGTCAACGCCGACAGCCTGCCCGCCGTCGTCGACCTGCACATGTACGGCGACAAGGGCGCCATCGACAACGAGCTCGCCACCGGCATCGCGGTCGCCCCCGGCCAGTCCCAGCGGCTCCTGCTCAGCAGCTACACCAAGGGCGCCGTCGACGACCTCGCCCTGCACATCGTCACCCGCAGCGGCCGGATCGGCGCCGGCGTCCACGCCAGCGACACCGGCAAGGGCACCGACTGGCTGGAGCCCTCCGCCGACCCCGCCCCCGCCGTCACCGTCCCCGGCATCCCCGACGACGTCACCACCGCCCACCTGGTGGTCGCCACCGACTCCGCCGACGACGCCGACCTCAAGGTCCAGCTCTCCGGCAAGAACGGCTGGTTCACGCCCGCCGGCAAGGAGAGCATCCACGTCAAGGCCGGCATGACCGCCACCCTCGACTTCCAGTTCTCCAGCGAGAACCGCGAGGGCGCGAGCGCGATCCGGCTCACCCCCACCAGCCAGGACCACCCCACCCCGATCGTGGCCGGCCTGCGGGTCGACCGCGAGAACAAGGGCAAGACCGAGTCCACCTGGCTCTCCGGCGGCTCCCCGATCGGCGCCCGCGCCTCGATCGCCGACAACCGGGCCGGCCAGACCAAGCTGATCCTCACCGCCGTCGACACCGACGCCAAGGTCAAGGTCACCAGCTCGGCCGGCGCGAGCGGCGGCACCCCCGCCACCAAGGACGTCGACGTCCCGGCCGGCACCACCGTCACCGTCGAGGGCATCGACCCCCAGGGCGCCAACGGCCCCTACGCCCTCACCCTCCAGACCCTCGGCGGCGGCCCCGTCCTGGCCACCCGCCAGCTCAGCGCGGTCACCAAGGACGTCCCCACCTTCACCACCCAGCAGTTCCGCGACGACCACGCCACCGTGGAGGTCCCGCACGTCGCCGCCGACCCGGGGATCGTCCTCAAGCAGTAGCGAGGGAGCCCCGCCAGGGGCTCGGGGAACGGCGAGTCCGTGGCTGCTGACGGTTCACTGCCGGAGCGCGCATCGGCTTCGGGTTCCGTTTACTACACGCAGCAGCACGAACCTCCGATGGGCTCCGGCCGTCAGCAGCATCGACTCGCCGTTCCCCGAGCCCCTGAATGCGCGCTCCTTCGCCCGGCTACTCCTCGCCGTAGCGCGGGTCGATCGCGTCCGGCGAGAGCCCCAGCAGTTCCGCGACCTGCTCGATCAGGATCTCGTGCACCAGCGCGGCCCGGTCCTCCCGGGACTTGGCGCGGATCTCGACCGGCCGCCGGTAGACCAGGATCCGGCTGCGCCGGCCCCGTTCCGCGGGGATCACCCGGCCGAGCGGCACGGTGTCCGGTTCGGGCTCGCCCTTGGCGGGCAGCGGCACTTCCAGGACGGCGAACTCCACGTCCTCTAACTGCGGCCAGCGCCGCACCAGCCGCTCCATGGACTCCCGGACGTAGTCGTCGAAGAGCTCGGACCGGGTCAGCGAGATGGGCACCTGCGGCGGGGCGAGTGGCCCGCGCAGGCCGCGGCCGTGCCGGTCGCGGTGCTTGCGGCGACCGGGCCCGGGCGGGGACGGGGGTGTCGAGCTGTCCATAGCAGTGTCGAGCGTAGTCCCTGGATGCCCGGAAGTGGACCACTCCAGCACGGCGCGTAACGGCGACGGGACACGCGAGCCGGGGGGCGGGTCTTCGCGGGCCGGTCCGACTTGCGGTACCGTCCACCCTCGTGAGCTCTGTACGTCGTTGTTCGCGGACCGCGTGCGGCCGTCCGGCCGTGGCGACGCTGACGTACGTCTACGCGGACTCCACCGCGGTGCTCGGCCCGCTGGCGACGTACGCGGAACCGCACTGCTACGACCTCTGCGCCGAGCACGCCGAGCGGCTGACCGCCCCCCGCGGCTGGGACGTGGTCCGCCTGGCGGGCGACACCGGGCCGCTGCGGCGCAGTAGCGACGACCTGGAGGCCCTGGCGAACGCCGTCCGCGAGGCGGCCCGCCCGCAGGAGCGCACGCCGCGTCAGGGGCCGCCGCCGGAGGGCGAGTCCGGCCGCCGGGGGCACCTGCGGGTGCTGCGTTCCCCGGAGAGCTGACCGGCCGGGCCCGGACTGGGACACCGCCCGTTCCCCCGGGCCGGGTACGCTGCCCCTCTGCGGTTCGGACGGATGCGTCCGGTACGTCCGCAGCACGTCGCAGCACACACACGGGAGCATTCTGGTGCGGGACCTCAAGCAGCTTGTGAAGGCGTACGACGTCCGGGGCGTCGTGCCCGACCAGTGGGACGAGTCGCTGGCGTACGCCTTCGGTGCGGCCTTCGTCGAGGTGGTCGGCGGCAGCGCGGTGGTGGTCGGCCACGACATGCGCCCGTCCTCGCCCTCGCTGTCCCGCGCCTTCGCCGAGGGCGCCGCCTCCCGCGGCGCCGACGTGGTGGAGATCGGGCTCTGCTCGACCGACCAGCTGTACTACGCCAGCGGCAGCCTGGACCTGCCCGGCGCGATGTTCACCGCCTCGCACAACCCGGCCCAGTACAACGGCATCAAGCTGTGCCGCGCGGGCGCCGCCCCGGTCGGCCAGGACACCGGCCTGTCCGACATCCGCGAGCTGGTCGAGTCCTGGCTGGACGAGGACGGCAAGGTGCACGTCCCGGCCGTCGAGGTCGCCGCCGTGGGCGCGCTGTCCGCCAAGGAGACCCTGGGCGGCTACGCCGACCACCTGCGCAAGCTGGTCGACCTGACCGCGATCCGCCCGCTCAAGGTCGCGGTGGACGCGGGCAACGGCATGGGCGGCCACACCGTGCCCACCGTGTTCGACGGCCTGCCGCTGGACGTCGTCCCGATGTACTTCGAGCTGGACGGCACCTTCCCCAACCACGAGGCCAACCCGCTGGACCCGGCCAACCTGGTCGACCTGCAGGCCAAGGTCCGCGAGGTGGGCGCCGACATCGGCCTGGCCTTCGACGGCGACGCCGACCGCTGCTTCGTGATCGACGAGAACGGCGACCCGGTCTCCCCGTCCGCGATCACCGCCCTGGTCGCCGAGCGCGAGATCGCCCGCGCCCAGGCCGCCGGCGAGGCCAACCCGACGATCATCCACAACCTGATCACCTCCTGGACGGTGCCCGAGGTGGTCCGCGACCTCGGCGGCGTCCCGGTCCGCACCCGGGTCGGCCACTCCTTCATCAAGCAGGAGATGGCGAACACCGACGCGGTCTTCGGCGGCGAGCACTCCGCGCACTACTACTTCCGCGACTTCTGGCGCGCCGACACCGGCATGCTGGCCGCGCTGCACGTGCTGGCCGCGCTCGGCGGCCAGGACGGCCCGCTGTCCGCGCTGACCGCCAAGTACGAGCGGTACGCCGCCTCCGGCGAGATCAACTCCACCGTCGCCGACCAGGCCGCCGCCACCGAGAAGGTGCGCGCCGCCTACGCCGGCCTGGAGGGCGTCACCACCGACGAGCTGGACGGCCTCACCGTGGCCGGCCCGGACTGGTGGTTCAACCTGCGCGCCTCCAACACCGAGCCGCTGCTGCGCCTGAACGCCGAGGCCAAGGACCCGGCGAAGATGGCCGAGCTGCGCGACGGCGTGCTGGCGATCGTCCGCGGCTGACCGCCGCCGTCAGCCCGCCGCTGACTTTTCGCGTGCCCCGGCCGGTAGGGTTGCCACCGGCCGGGGTACTGCTGTGTCACCGGCTTCCCGCACCGTTGCCCGAGCCCCCGGAGTCGACCGACATGAGCCTGCCGTCCTTCCTGCTGGAGATCCTGGTCTGCCCGGAGTGCCGCTCCCCGCTGGACGAGGAGACCGAGGGCGAGGTGCACGAGCTGCGCTGCACCGGTGAGGGCTGCGGCCTGGTCTACCCGGTGCGCGACGGCATCCCGGTCCTGCTGGTGGACGAGGCCCGCCGCCCGTCCTGACCCTTCCCGCCCCGCCCGCCGCTGGAGGCCAGCCGCCATGTTCGACGACTCCCTGCTGGACGACCCGGCCGCCGTGCAGCGCGCCGACCGACGGCGCGAACTGCTGGCCCTGGCCGGGGCGGGCGCCCGGATCCGGATCGCCCTGCGCCGGGCCGACGCGGCCGGCGTGGGCGCGCTGGACCCGGACGGGCGGCCGCGCGCGGTGCTGGTCGCCGGACACGGCGGGGTGCTGACCGCCGCCGCCGTGCTGGCGGCGCTGGCGGTGCCCAGCAGCCAGGTGTGGCCGCTGCCGCCGTCCGACGCCCGCCCCGGCGGGTTCGCCTTCACCGACGGCGAGACCTGGCAAC
Organism: Kitasatospora saccharophila; assembly: GCF_039529925.1. NCBI lineage: Bacteria > Bacillati > Actinomycetota > Actinomycetes > Kitasatosporales > Streptomycetaceae > Kitasatospora > Kitasatospora saccharophila. The sequence goes on from NZ_BAAANS010000022.1 coordinate 125,493, forward strand.
TGCCGGGCTGGGCGGGCTCGTTGGACCTGATCGTGGTGGCCAGCGAGAACGGCCGCGAGGGCGGCCTGATCAACCTGGCCGAGCAGGCGTACACCCGCGGCTGCGCGATCGCGGTGATCGCCCCGGAGGGCTCGGAGCTGTTCGAGGCGGCGCTCCAGGTGCGCGCCCTGCCGCTGCCGTTCGAACCGAGCGCGGTGGAGCCGGAGGGCTCCGACGCCGAACCCGACCTCCCGGCCGAGGACCCGGCCGCGCTCTGGGCCTTCCTGGCCCCGCTGCTGGCGCTGGCCGACCGGACCGGCGTCACCCAGCTCGCCCCCGGCGCGCTGGAGGCCGCCGCCGACCGGCTCGACGAGGTCGCGGTGCGCTGCCGCCCCGACGCGCACGCCTACGACAACCCGGCGAAGACCCTGGCCGCCCGGCTGGCCGAGACCGTCCCGCTGCTGTGGGCCGAGGGCGCCCCGGCCACCGCCGCGGCGGAGCGGTTCGCCGCCGCGCTGGCCGACCGGGCCGGCCTGCCCGCGCTGGCCGCCCGCCTCCCGCAGGCGCTGACCGCGCACCGCGGCATGTTCACCGGCCGGCTCGGCGCCGACCCGGACGACTTCTTCCGGGACCGGGTCGACGAGCCGGTCCCGCTCCAGCTGCAGGTGCTGCTGCTGCGACACACCCCGGGCGTGGCCGAGCTGGAACAGCCCGGCTGGCCGGTCGCCCGGGCCCGCCGGCTGGCCACCGCGCACGAGGTCCGGATCACCGAGCAGACCTCCGCCCTGGAGGACCCGCTGCAGGCGCTGGCCGAGCTGATCGGCCTGACCGACTTCGCGGCGGTGTACCTGGGCCTGGCCACCCGGAGCTGACACGGTATCGTCCCCTCGTCAACCAAGGTCCGGCAAAGCCCGGACCCGCGCGGAGGGACGTACGGGGTTTGAGCACCGAAGGCGGCACCAAGGCACTGGTCGCGGCACTGTCCGCGAACCTGGGGATCGCGGTCAGCAAGTTCGTGGCGTTCGCGTTCTCGGGGTCCTCCTCGATGCTCGCCGAAGGCGTGCACTCGATCGCCGACTCCGGCAACCAGGTGCTGCTGCTGGTCGGCGGCAAGCGCTCGAAGCGCGCCGCCACCGAGGAGCACCCGTTCGGCTACGGCCGCGAGCGGTACGTGTACGGGTTCCTGGTCTCGATCGTGCTGTTCAGCATCGGCGGCATGTTCGCGATCTACGAGGGCTACGAGAAGATCGCCCACCCGCACGAGCTGGACAACTGGTACTGGCCGGTCGGCGTGCTGCTGTTCGCCATCCTGCTGGAGGGCTACTCCTTCCTCACCGCCTACCGGGAGGCGTCGAAGGACAAGGGCCAGCACGGCTGGTCGGCGTACATCCGCCGGGCGAAGGCCCCCGAGCTGCCGGTGGTGCTGCTGGAGGACTCCGGCGCGCTGGTCGGCCTGGTGCTGGCGCTGCTCGGCGTCGGCCTGAGCGCCGCCACCGGCGACGCGGTGTGGGACGGCATCGGCACCCTGTGCATCGGCGTGCTGCTGGTGGTCATCGCGCTGGTGCTGGCGCTGGAGACCAAGTCGCTGCTGATCGGCGAGTCCGCCGACGCCGAGGTCGTCACGAAGATCCGCGAGGCGCTGGTCGACCACGACACCGTCACCTCGGTCATCCACATGCGCACCCTGCACGTCGGCCCCGAGGAACTGCTGGTCGCCGCCAAGATCGGGGTCAACGCGGAGGACAGCGCCGCGGTGATCGCCGAGGCGATCGACCACGCCGAGGTCCGGGTCCGCAAGGCCGTGCCGATCGCCCGCGCGATCTACCTGGAGCCGGACATCTACTCCGAGGAGAAGGCCCTCGCGGGCCCCGACGCGGACGCCACTCCGGGCGGACCCGGCCGGAACACCCACTGAGCCGCGTCCGATCGGTGTAGATTCGTCAGCAGTGCCAAACGTCGCTGCTGATGGCGGTCGATCGGAGCGGGCTCCGGTCGAGGGAGAGAGGTCCTCCGACGGATTGTGCCGCAGCAGAGGGTCGCTCCCGTGCGCCCTCTGCCGCTCAGCACACCCGTAAACAGGCCCTTCCACGAGGAGTTCGCATGTCGAACCAGCCCACCGGCGACTTCAAGGTCGCCGACCTCTCCCTGGCCCCGTTCGGCCGCAAGGAGATCCAGCTCGCCGAGCACGAGATGCCCGGCCTGATGTCGATCCGCGCCGAGTACGCCGAGTCCCAGCCGCTGGCCGGCGCCCGGATCACCGGCTCGCTGCACATGACCGTGCAGACCGCCGTGCTGATCGAGACCCTCACCGCGCTGGGCGCCGAGGTCCGCTGGTGCTCCTGCAACATCTTCTCCACCCAGGACCACGCCGCCGCCGCGATCGCGGTGGGCCCGAACGGCACCCCCGAGGACCCGCAGGGCGTCCCGGTCTTCGCCTGGAAGGGCGAGACCCTGGAGGAGTACTGGTGGTGCACCGAGCAGGCGCTGACCTGGCCGGACGGCCAGACCCCGAACATGATCCTGGACGACGGCGGTGACGCCACCCTGCTGATCCACAAGGGCGTCGAGTTCGAGAAGGCCGGCGCCGCGCCGGACCCGTCCACCGCGGACAACGACGAGTTCCGGATCATCCTGGAGCTGCTCAACCGCACCCTGGTCGAGACCCCGCAGAAGTGGACCGAGGTCGCCGCCACCATCAAGGGCGTCACCGAGGAGACCACCACCGGTGTCCACCGCCTGTACGAGATGCACCGGGACGGCAAGCTGCTGTTCCCGGCGATCAACGTCAACGACGCCGTCACCAAGTCGAAGTTCGACAACAAGTACGGCTGCCGGCACTCCCTGATCGACGGCATCAACCGCGCCACCGACGTCCTGATCGGCGGCAAGGTCGCCGTCGTCTGCGGCTACGGCGACGTCGGCAAGGGCTGCGCCGAGTCGCTGCGCGGCCAGGGCGCCCGGGTCATCGTCACCGAGATCGACCCGATCTGCGCGCTGCAGGCGGCGATGGACGGCTACCAGGTCACCACCCTGGAGGACGTGGTGGGGATCGCCGACATCTTCGTCACCACCACCGGCAACAAGGACATCATCCTGGCCTCCCACATGGAGCGGATGAAGCACCAGGCCATCGTCGGCAACATCGGCCACTTCGACAACGAGATCGACATGGCCGGCCTGGCCAAGCTCCCCGGCGTGGTCCGCACCGAGGTCAAGCCGCAGGTCCACGAGTGGCGCAAGGCCGACGGCAAGACCATCATCGTGCTCTCCGAGGGCCGCCTGCTCAACCTCGGCAACGCGACCGGCCACCCGTCGTTCGTGATGTCCAACTCCTTCGCGAACCAGACCATCGCGCAGATCGAGCTGTTCACCAAGACCGAGCAGTACCCGGTCGGCGTGTACGTGCTGCCCAAGCACCTGGACGAGAAGGTGGCCCGCCTCCACCTCGACGCGCTGGGCGTCAAGCTCACCACCCTCACCCAGGAGCAGGCCGACTACATCGGCGTCCCGGTCGAGGGCCCGTACAAGGCCGAGCAGTACCGCTACTGACCCGGCCCGCTACGGTGCCCGGCCCCCTCGGGGTGCCGGGCACCGGCGCGTTCCGGCCCGCTACGGCAGCACGTCGGCGGACCAGGAGCGCTCGTCGGAGCCGCGCGGCACCACCCGGGTCAGCCAGACCGGCATCGTGCTCCCCGCGTCCGCCGCCGGCTGCAGCTCCCGCACGCACCAGCGGACCCCGTAGCCGGACGAGCAGAGCCCCGGGTCGTACTCCGGGAACCCGTTCGCGTCCGGCCCCGGCGACCCGGACGGCCCCGGCGACCCCGACGGCGGGCCGTCCTGGCCCGGCTCCACCCGCACCGTGACGTAGTGGATGCCCTGCTCCTGGAAGGTCAGCTCGGCCTCCCACGGGGCCGCACCGTGCGCGGCGTGCCGCAACGACGCGTTGCTGACCACGGTGTCCGGCGGCAGCGAGGACAGCGAGACCGGCAGCGGCGGCGTGTACCGGCCCGGCACCACCCCCGCCGCGACCCGCAGCGGCAGCTGCTCCCGGTCCGCCTCCGGCAGCCCCGAGCTGTCCAGCTGGTACCAGATCCCGTCCGCCCCGCGGAAGCGCAGCCGGGACGGCGTCCCCTGCGCGAACGACGCGTCGCTCGACGTCACCCAGTACGCCTCCCGCCCGTTCACCGGCGCCGCGTCCACCCGCAGCCCGTCGCCCGCGCCGATCAGCGGGTCCACGTCCGGGGTCACCCCCTCCGGGAACGCCGTCAGCAGGAACTGGACCCGGTCGTGGTCCACCAGGTCGCCGTAGGCCATCGCGTCCACTCCGGTCGACTCCGAGCGGTACTCCACCGTGCTCACCGAGTCCGGCAGCCAACCGAACCTGCCCGGCACCGTCAGCACCGTCCGGCCGACCACCGGCACCGCCGAACTCCGCTCCGTCGGCCCCGACTTCCGGTACGCGTCGGGCGGCAGCGACCCGGACGGCGAACCGCTCCGCGGCGCGGCCGGGATCCCGGCCGGACCCGCCCCGCCCCCGGAGCCCAGCACCGCGAACGAGCCCACCGACAGGGCCACCGCCGCGACCGCCGACGCCACCGTCCAGACCCGCCGCCGGTGCAGTTCCCGGCCCCGCAGCACCGCCAGCGCCGGATCCACCCGGGAGGGCGGCGCCGCGGCCTCCTCCGCCGCCACGTACCGCGCCATCCGCACGGACAGCTCCTCGTCTTCCCCGTTCACGCCCCCGACCTCCCCACCGTGCGCAGCGCCGATGACCGCCGCAGCGCCTCCAGCGCCCGCGAACTCTGGCTCTTCACATTGCCGCTGGAACACCCCAGCTCGGCCGCGGTCTGCTCGACCGACAGATCGCAGTAGTAACGCAGCACCACCGTCGCCCGCTGCCGCGGCGGCAGCGCCGCCAACGCCTCCCGCAGGTCCAGCGACACCGCCAGGTCCGGCTCCGGCTCCGCCCGTCCCTCCACCGGCCGCGCCGCGGGCCTGGTCCGCCGCCACCACGCCGTCCGCTGCTCGGCCAGGAAGGTGTTCACCAGCACCGTGCGCGCGTAGCCGTCCCGGTTCTCCGCCCGGCCGGCCCGACCCCAGTGGGTGTACAGCTTGGTGATGCTCTCCTGCACCAGATCGTCCGCGCGGTGCCAGTCCGCGCACAGCAGGTACGCGACCTTCCGCAACCAGACCGCTCTGGACGCCACGAACGCGGTGAACTCCTCGTCCCGCGTCAGCTCCGCCATCCCGGCAGCCCCTCCCTCCCCAAGACCGGCGGCGCGACCGCACCACCGACCCCCTGATGCCGCCCGCCCCCGGGAAGGTTGCACCCGATTACGTAGGCTTCCCCCCATGCCGAACGGCCGCTACTCCCTCCACGACCCGCACGACGGAACCCCGCTCGGCGAGGAGCGCTTCCAGTGCGCCCCCGGCCCCGCCGGCTGGCGCTACGTCGCCAAGCGCTACCGCCCCGACGGCACCGTCCAGGGCACCACCGACCTCACCCTGGACGCCCGCCACCGCCCGATCCGGCTCGAACTCCGCTCCGGCGGCTGGCAGGTCCGCGGCGGCGCGCTCGACGGCGTCCACTGGGTCCGCGCCGACGCCGCCGGCACCGCCCCCGAGGAGGCGGTCGAGGGGGAGGACCGGGCGCACGCCTTCACCGGCGACTCCCCGGCCTTCCTGATCGCCACCGCCCGCCTGCTCGCCCTCGACCCCGGCGGCAGCGCCCGGATCCGCCTGGTCTCCTTCACCGGCGACGCCCTCGCCCCCCGCACCCTCGACCAGGGCTGGCAGCTCCACTCCGTCCAGGACCACCCCACCGACACCGGCCCGCTCCCCGTCGAGCACTACCGGGTCACCGACCTCGACACCGGCGAGGTCCGCGACCTCCACCTCACCGGGGACGTCCTGCTCGGCGCCCCCGGCATCGAGCTCGAAGAACTCGACTCCCCGCCCAACCCGCGCCGCGACGCCTGACTACGCGGGCGGCGCGAACCCGCCGCCACCCTCGGCGGGCGCCTCGGCGGGCGCTGCGGCAGGCGCCGCGGGCTTGGCGAGCGCCACCGGCGGCGCCGCCTGCGGGGGTACCGGGGGCACCGGCTGGGCCTGTGGGTACCCGAGCTGCCGCACCGGCGGCCCCGGCACCTGGCCCGGTACAGCCTGGTTCGGCACCTGGCCCGGCACCGCGACGGCCACCGGCACGGCCTGCGCCTGCTGGGCCAGCTGGGCCGTGTACACCGCGTACGCCGCGGCCGAAGCCCGCTCCCACTCCCGGCGCTGACGCTCCATCAGCACCGCCCCCAGGTACACCAGCGCCGGCAGCCCCGCCGGCGCCGGCCAGCCCGTCCGCTGCGCCAGCTCCCCGGCCAGCCGGTCGCCCAGCGCGGCCGCCACCGGCTCGTCCAGCTCGTGCATCCGGCTCAGCACCTGGCGGGCGGACAGCCACAGGCCGTCCGGCACCGCGGACAGGTCCAGCGCCACCAGGTCCGCGCCCAGCGCGTGCATCACCTGCGGCGGCACCGGCGGCACCGCCCCCTGGTCCCGGGCCCCCTGCGGCAGCCGCTCCCGGATCACCATCGTCCCGCCGAATATGTCGCCGAGCCGGCGCCCCTCCGCGGAGCACAGCGAGGTCACCACCGCGGGCATCGCGAACATGCCGAAGTCGATGACGCCGACCAGCCCCCGCACCAGCGCGTGCCGGAACCGGATCGGACCGCCGTCCGAGCGCACCACCCGCAGCCCCAGCGCGATCTTCCCCAGCGACCGCCCCTGCGACAGGGTCTCGATCAGCGTGGGCAGCAGCACCGTGCAGAACACCACGGTCACGATCGCGAACGCCGCCGCGGCCGCCGGCTCCAGGTCGGAGAGCCCCAACGACAGGCCGATGATCAGGATGAAGAACGCCACCATGTACACGAACCCGTCCAACAGCCTGGCCAGGGCCCGCGACGGCAGTCTCGCCGTCCGCAGCCCCAGGACGACCGCCTCACCGGTCACCAGCTCGCTCACGCCACCCACCCGCTCCGCTCCACGGCCCGCCGGCGACCCCGCGTCGCAGACCCGACCCCCTCACCAACAGCGGCAAAGATAAGGCCGTACACCCCCGGCGGGTAACCCCGGGCCGCCCTTCGGAACGGCGCTCCCGGCAACCCTGACGCGCGGGCCGCCCGCTCTGGCAAGCTAAGCCCCGCAACCGCCCGGCCGCACACCAACCAGTGGCCGCCCCCAGCCCCGCCGCGCCCCCGGAGAGAGCCGCCATGGACCTGGACGTCTTCGTCGCCGCCCACCAGGCGGAATGGCACCGGCTGGAGGTCCTCAGCGGTCGCCGCCGCCTCACCGGCGAGGAGTCCGACGAGCTGATCGCCCTCTACCAGCGCGCCACCAGCCACCTCGCCCAGGTCCAGGCCACCGCCCCGCACCCCGGAGTCGAGGGCCGGCTCACCACCCTGGTCGTCCGCGGCCGCAACGCCGTCGCCGGCGCCCGCGCCGCCTCCTGGCGCGACGCCGCCCGCTACTTCACCGTCAGCTTCCCCGCGCTCCTCTACCGGGCCCGGCGATGGTGGCTCACCGTCGGGGCGGTCTCCTTCGTCCTCAGCGCCGTGATCGCCTGGTGGATAGGCACCCACCCCGAGATGGTCAAGTCCCTGATGTCGCCCGAGCAGTACGAGCAACTCACCAAGCCCGGCGGCGAGTACGAGGCCTACTACACCGAGCACCCCTCGGCGAACTTCGCCGCCCAGGTGTGGACCAACAACGCCTGGGTCGCCGCGCAGTGCCTGATCTCGGCCGTCCTGCTCGGCCTCCCGGTCCTGTTCATCCTGCTGAACAACGTCTTCAACCTCGGCGCCGGCATCGGCATCATGGCCTCCGCCGACCACCTCCAGCACTTCCTCGGCCTGCTCGTCCCGCACGGCCTGCTCGAACTGACCGCCATCTTCGTCGCCGGCGGCCTCAGCCTCCGCCTCGGCTGGACCGTCATCGACCCCGGCCCCCGGACCCGCTCGGTCGCCCTCGCCGAGGAGGGCCGCGCCGTGATCGGCTCCGTCATCGGCCTCACCGTCGTCCTCATGGTCACCGGCTTCATCGAGGGCTTCGTCAGTGGCTCCGCCCTCCCCAGCTGGATCCGCATCGGCATGGGCCTCGCCGTCGAGGCCCTCTTCCTGGTCTACGCCCTGGTCCTCGGCAAGCGCGCCGCCGGCGACGGCGAGATCGGCGACGTCGAGGCCGCCGACCGCACCGACCACCAGCCGATGGCCGGCTGACCGCCGAGCCCCCGGGCCCCGGGTCCTCGGGGCTCACGGCGCGGCGTGGTCACGGGTGCTCCGCCAAACCTGGTAGCCTGATGATCAACCCGGCAGGACCATTGACGTGGTTCCCATGGGCTAGTAGGTTTGAACGGTTGGGAGCGACTGGACATACAGTCCGCCCAGGCGTAGTGTCTACGACACCGCCAAATCGAGGCAGCGCGTCCGAGAGGATGCTGGCCCGGTCAGGCAAAACCCCGAAGCCGAGCAGTGCAGAGCTTTTGATAAGGTCTGCAGCGAAGTCGAAGGAATTCCCACTCCAGCGGGAATGGAAATCAGAGCGAAAAACCTCTGATAAGCTGGGAACACGAAAGAACGAAGGCCCGGAGGGTCCGCAGGAATGCGGCTCGAAGGAAGCATCCGTTCCTTGAGAACTCAACAGCGTGCCAAAAGTCAACGCC